>JBMFTZ010000034.1:0-2605 GCA_049966775.1 Candidatus Micrarchaeia archaeon | reverse complement strand
CATACCATGCACTTGCAGGGGAAGCCCCTACCTTTAGGTAGGGGAGGAGGTCACTACGAATGATTTAAATTGCTTAACGTGGATAAACTAGATGTGGTGGGCCCGTAGCTCAGCTTGGATAGAGCGGCATCCTCCTAAGGTGAAGGTCGCGGGTTCAAAATCCAACGATGAAAATCCCGCCGGGCCCGCTGAGGTGTTAAAGATGCAAAGCAAGAAAACTGATAAAGGCGCGAAGCGCGAAAGCGAGCCAGTGTTCATAGTAAAGCCTGCTCTGAAACATTACGGTTTAGACTATCTACACATAGCACTAATTGTGCTTGTTGTAGTGCTGGTCGCGCTCGCCTTCTCGCTGGCCACATTCAAGCAGGCGGTATTGATAAAGAACTGCCCCTACGGCATAGTGAATGGCACATGCGCTTCATTGCAGTATACAAATGCGCAGGTGCTCCAGGCGGCGGGACGCATACTCGCAAGCTACTCCACAGTGAACACCTCGCTATCTCTGCTGCCCTACTATTCCATGATAAACGATAGCACCGTAAACTACATGCCAAACGAAAGCGAATGGCTCGTGGTGGTGCCTTTCAAAGATCCTTACATAAGCAACACGATATTCAACTTCTCTATGCTGCTCAACGCGAACCTTTCTTTGGAACAAGCCTACCTGCAAGCGATAAAGCCCGTGCTATACACAAACAACAGCGTGGTTGCTCCTGGCGTAATAAGCATCTACGGCAAAACACTGTGCACGACGACCAAACCCATACCGTTATACCTTGTTGTCGATCCTTACGCTCCTGGGGCGATGGAAGCAATAAGGCTCGCAGCACAGGTTTCAAGCATCTATAACAATTCGCTCAACGTGAGCTATGATTTTGTATTCGGAGCGAGCGCGCAGCAGTTCTACAGCCAATACGGCGCGCAGGAAACCCAGGATATGGCAAGATATCTTTTCTGCGCATACCGGCAGCGAAAGATGGGCGCGTATGCGGCAAACCTCTCAAGCGTGTTCAGCGGATACCCCCTGAGCAATTCCACCCTTTCGAGCATTGCAAGCGCCTCAAAGCTCAATGCCACGCAGCTAGATCAGTGCCTTGGCAGCTCATACACGGCGTTAGCACATCAGGCCCAGCTCGCGAATTTCTACAATGTTGTCTCGACTCCCACATTCATAGCAAACTGCAAGTATACTGCAATACCCCAGACGCTAAACAATACCATAACGTATGCGCTTGGCGAAGTGAAATAGGTGCATAAAGCGTACGTAATAGTGGGCATAGACCCGGGAAAGACCGTGGGCATAGCGTGCATAGACCTTAATGGCAGGCTCGTGCTCTTCGACCATATACCCTTTGCTAGCGAGGAATGGATCGTAAGGCGCATCAACTCCATAGGCACGCCGGTGCTTATAGCCAGCGACAAGCCCACGCACAGCACCCTAATAGACAAGACGAATGCTGCCTTTAATTCGACCCTTTTCTATCCCAGGCGCATACTGAGGGCGTCTGAAAAGCGGGCGCTTGCTAAGAGCAGCAGCATAAAGAATGTGCATGAGAGAGACGCATATGTTGCCGCCATAAAGGCGTTCAACGCTTACAAGAGCAAGTTCATGCAGATAAACAGCAGCGTTGCCGCGGAGCAAAGCGATGAGGTAAAAGCCAAAGTGATTAAAAAGTATTCAATAAGCGAAGCGGTAAAAAATAGGAAGGCCAGAAGGGATAAGATACATTTATAAGCGCGTAATAAAAAAACTATGCGTTGCAATTTCGGTGACCTCTTGAACACACAAAACGATAATAATGTGCAGATAGACGCGAGCATAAAAGCCGAGCTCAGATCCACGCTAGACATAATGCCATTAAAAACAGTAACGTACATGCTCTCTTTTGCCAGGGCGCATGCCAAGAAACTGAAGAGCAGAAGACGCTCTACAATTCTTTATTCGAGGAAGATGCTCGCCGAGCTGAGGTTCCATAAAGGTCTCATAAAGATCTCAAAGAAGGATGGCAGCATAAGCAGCCAGTTGCTGTGCAAAGGAATGTCAGGAGCGGTATATGCGTATGCTGGATTCTTCTACACGCTTAGCAGGAAGGAGCTCTCCGAATACGCCTCGATGTTTGAGGGCAAGCACAGCATAAACCTTCTTTCGCTGCCGGCAGAATGCGCCCTCGAAGGCAAGCCCATTGACGAAGCACTGGAGAGCATAACCAAATACGTGAATGCGGTGCCATTGTTTGCAAGCAGGAGCATAGTAAATACGGTATTGCGCATCATGCAGTTTGAGAAGAGTGCCGCTATTAAGGGCGTGCATAGCCAGCTAGCCGATAAGATTGTGCAGCTCTCGGCGTTTCTCGATAGCACAGCAATGAATATAAAGAATAGCAGTTACAGTGCGAGCGAAGCGGAAAGAGCGAAGAGCGAAGTAGCCGCTGTGCTGGCGGGGCTCTCATCAGCCGATCCATATATGAGGGACATAATAGCGGAGATGATAGGCACCGAAGGCGCAAACACAGCAAAGCTATTTAGAATTGTAAGGAAAAAAGCCTGATAGAGCTCCCATCGTCTAGCCCGGTCAAGGACGCGGCCCTCTCAAGGCCGAAACTCG
>JBMFTZ010000033.1:0-5890 GCA_049966775.1 Candidatus Micrarchaeia archaeon | reverse complement strand
GCCGAAACAGGAAGGCTAAAATCATAGGAATGCCGAATCAGGAAGCGTATATGCCGCCTCCGGAAAAGCACATCAAGGGGAACACGCTGCTCATAGCGTATCTTAAAGATCACTCGATTAAACAGACCATGCGAGCAGTATTATCCCGGGCTTAGCAGGCTTAGCATGCTCAGCCACAAAGCGGTGCATAGGCTTAATGGGTTTTCAGCTTCTTTTCAAAAATCCCAGCGGGTAAAGCGCGATATGCATTGCGCATGCGCAATACTGAATTCGTCAATCGTTCAATACCATAATCATATTTAAACACATGCTATACGTATCTCTACCCAACGATTGCATGGCTTTCAAGATTGCCGTAGTGGACTTAGATGGATGCATAATAGATGACATCAGCAGGCAGCTCGATTCCAAGCTGGGAACGCGCGGCGGGCCGCTGAACGGCGCATTCAGGGAAGCGGTATTTGTTTTGATGCACCTCGTCCCGCACAGCAGCGAATTCTACGCTTCTTTGCTTAGAGAGGACGCGCTAGATGCAAATGTAATCAATGCGATGAAGTCGATGCAGGAAAAGGGCACGGAGCTGCACGTCGTTACCAAGCACAAAGGTCTTGACAAGGCGTGGCTCTCTAGAATGCTTGCAAGGCATGGCATAAACATCAGCACCGACAACATACATGTGGTGAACGGCGACAAGGCCTATACAATAGACAAGCTGCGCGCCGATCTTGTAATAGACGACCAGCCGGACTCTGTGCTAAGCGTAGGCAAGGGGCCAATGGGCGAGCGGAAGATACTGCTGTTGAAGAGGACTTACAATACAGTTGGGGTAACAATGCTTAAGCTGCTTAGAGGGGGCGGCGTGCGCATAACGGATTCGCAGAACCTTGCCGGGGAGCTCGAACAATAACGCTTATTATAATTACTGCATCAATATGATTATGCAAGAGGAGATAAAGCAAGTAATAATAGTGCGCACCGACATAGAGATGGGAAGGGGCAAGCTGGCCGCGCAGGTCGCGCATGCGTCGCTTATGAGCTATTTTGAAGCCGAGCGCTCCGATAATAGCGTAGCGAAGGAGTGGCTGGCCACTGGTGAAAAGAAGATTGTGCTGAAAGTGAGCGACGAGGGGGCGCTGGTAAAGCTTTACAACGCATTCAAGTTCAAGAATGTGCCGTGCGCCCTTGTGAGCGATGCTGGCCTTACCGAGCTGCCTCCAGGAACAAAGACCGCGCTGGGCGTAGGCCCATGGCGGGCAAGCGAGATAGACCAGTTCACCTCGGTGCTCAAGCTTCTTTAGGTGGTCGCTTCTGCTTCCGCTTTTTGCCTAAGCTTACAGCAGTCATGCGCCTGGCGTTTCCTTCGTTTATTTCACATATGTGAGCCACTCGCTGTACTCTTCTTCTTTGCCACTCACTATGGAGGAATATTTCTCCGCAATAATCCGGGTTATGGGCCCTGGCTTGCCGGTGCCAACGCTTATAGAATCCACGCTTACTATGGGCGTGACTTCTGCCGCGGTGCCGGCGAAGAAGAGCTCGTCAGCCGTGTACAGCTCCTCCCTGTGTATGCTTCTCTCTGCCACTTCTATGCCTTCACCTTCGGCGATCTTTATCACGGAATCCCTTGTAATGCCTAGCAGTATGTCAGATTCCCTTGAAGGGGTCAGGAGCATGTTGTCTTTCACCATGAAGAGGTTCTCGCCCGGACCTTCGGCAACGTAGCCGCTTGTCGAGGTGAGTATGGCCTCTTCTGCACCGCTTCTTACAGCTTCCATGCTTGCAAGTATCGAATTTACGTAGTTGCCGCTTGCTTTTGCCTGCGGGGGCAATATGAGCGAATTGATCCTGTGCCACGATGACACCTTGCAATGCACGCCTTTCTCTTTGCCGCCGCCGAAGTACGCGCCGAAAGGCACTGCAGCGATGAAGACGCTAACCTTCTTGCCATTCGGGTTCACGCCTATGGCGTCGGTATCATAAAACGCGAAAGGCCTTATGTAGCAAGATCCAAGCTTGTTCGCCTTCACAACCTCTATTACCGCCTTTTTTATGTCGCTTTGGGAGTAACCAAGATCCATGTAGTATATCTTGGCGCTGTTTATGAACCTCTTCACGTGGTCGTCAAGCCGGAATATCGCAGGACCTTTCCCTGTTTCATAGGATCTGATACCTTCGAAGATTCCGCTGCCGTATTGGAGCGAATGCGTCAATATCGGCACGCTTGCTTTATCATAGGGGAGCATCTTCCCGTCAAGCCACACGCTTAGGTTATATCTGCCATAGGCGCTTTTCCTATTCACTTCACCACCATCTTTCAATGCTCACGAAAAAATATTAGCCCTTTGCTTTGGCGCCTGCTGACCAAGTGCGGGGGAACGTTATCTGCGTGTTTCTGCCCTCTATCTGCTCGCCGAAGATCCTTTCCTGCCTTGCAAATTCAAAACGGTCTATGGCTTTTTCGAGCGCATCTATGATTATACCCTTTTCCTCTTTTGAAAGAGCTTCGCTCTGACATCCCCCGCGAATAAATTCGTGGGGTTCCTTTCGGCTTATGCCTGCTCGGTTTGAAGGTTCATGGTCGCTGTCGCTCCCAGCGTTGCCATTTGAGGGGCATCAGTGCCCCCTTTGCACGCATCTCTGCCTGCGTGCAATTGACTCATGCCTGCCAAAGGCTGGCGCAATGCAATATTGAACAATGCATTTGCATAGGCTGCCTTTTTGAGTTCTTTAGAAAAGTCTTTGCCATGCTTTATTTTACATGTTATAATTACATCTTCGCCTTTTTCTTTCCAAGAAGCCTACGAATAACATCAGAATATGTATCACCAACCTGTTTCATCGATAGAAGTTTGTTTACTATATCCTTATCGAGTTGAACTTTTACCTTATCCATATTATCAATATTATCCATCAACATTTATACATCTTTGCATTCATCCCACGATTGAAATCGTGGGCTTTCTGCTATGCATCTTGTAATTCTGCGCCACACGCCTTGCCTGAATACATAAAGCTCTGTAGAATTTGTGGGATAGGTAGAGATTTGAGAAACTGTGGCGGGCATGTTGCAATACCCCTACCAGCTGTTTTTCAAATTGGGCATAAGAGCCCCACTTATTATCGCAAGGGCCTGTTTTCTGTCAGCTTTGCTATGATCTGAGCCATCTTTGCATCAATAGGGCTCTTGCTCTCTGCAAGGGTGTCGTCGAGATCCGCCATTACGACATTTTTCGAAGTGAGGTCGATGCTTTTGCTGGTATACTTGGCCATGGATTCGCTTCCAGATTGCAACAGATGAAGCGAGCTCACAGATTTATAATTATGCTGCAACATAATATAAAAATAACGCTAAAACGCAGGACATGCAAGCATGGAAAAATATCGGGATGCGCGAAAGCAGAAGCATGCTGAAGCAAAAAGGGGAAACTGTGATGCAATGGTATCTAAAATAGTAACTGGATAGCCGTTTGGTACCGTAATGCTAACGCAGATAAAAGGGATAATAATGACCGAAAGCCGGGAAATCAAAGTGCCTCACTGGTCAGAGCAACTGGCGCGCAGGGTGATAGGCGAAAAGAAAGCGCCAATTGTAGTGACCGGGGGCATGACAACGAGCGGCCCCGCGCATCTAGGTACCGTCTGCGAGTTCCTCTATCCGACCGTGATCAAACGCAGCATAGAGGCACTGGGCAGCCGCGCCGAGATGCACTTCGTCGGGGATATAATGGACGCCCTTGACAGCGTGCCTGCTGAGCTTAAGAATTATACCAACGTGCTGACGCCAGAGCTCGGAAAGCCTCTGGCATATGCGCTCGACCCGCTCGGCTGCCATAAATCTTTTGGCGAGCACTACCTGTCAGAAGCAGAGGATATAATGAAGGCGCTCAAGCTCGATGTGGATGTGGTGCGCGCGGACTTTCTATACCAGAGCGGTGCGATGGACGACTTTGCGAGGCTATACCTGCACGAAGAGCAGAAGGTTAAGGAGATTGTGGCAAAAAGCTCGCTTAAGGACTTGTCATCCATGGCCAACTGGAGCCCCATAATGCCCATATGCGAAAAATGCGGAAAGGTTGCTACAACTACGGTCGTATGGCACAACGACGAAGAATATGAATACGTATGCGACCGCGACGTAGGCTATACAAAAGGCTGCGGCTTCAGAGGCAGGAACAAGATAAGCGACCACAGGTACAAGCTGCAGTGGAGAGTCTACTGGCCGGCGTGGATGGTGCACTTCAAGACAAGCATCGAGGGCTCGGGCGTTGACCACATGACCCACGGTGGCAGCGCCGATACCGCAATCGCAATGCTTAAGGAAATACTGCATCACGAACCCCCGATACTGTTCAAATACGGATTTGTACTATTCAAGGGAAAGAAAGCGTCAAAGTCCGCGGGCAACGCCGCAAGCGCAAAGGACATACTGAAGCTTATACCCCCCGAAGTACTGGTATATATTCTTGTACTTCCCTATCTGACCCAGAACAAGGACATAGACCCGAGTGGGGAGAAGCTCATGCAGGTCTATGACGATCTGGAACGCGTTGCTAAGCTGGAGAACCCGGAAAGCAGGGCAGACGAGAAGAAAGTTATGGCGTACAGGCTCTCTGTAGGAAAACTCGCGTGGAAAGCGCCGTTCGTAGACATACTTACTAGCTACCAGGTGCGCAGGGACTGGAAAAAGGTGGGCGAAGAGCTGCATGACACACAGGGCGTGGCATACTTGGCACCCTATATAGAGGAATGGCTCAGGCAGGGATATGTCCCTGACAGGTATGACTTTTCAATAAAACCCACGAGGTTAACAGAGCACAAAGAGGAAGTCTCAGAATTCGCTGCAAAGCTGAGCGCGGATATGGATGACATTACGATACACAATCTTGTCTATTCGGTAGCAAAACTAAGCGGAATACCTGCACCAGAACTTTTCAAGGCGATATACGCGGCACTCATAGGCAAGGACAACGGCCCAAGGCTGGGCAAACTTATATACTTCATAGGCGCTGACAAAGCAAAACACATGCTTGAGGATGCAGTGAAGTAAAAGAGTCTGCCGCGCATTTTTTAGTGCTGTTACAGCTAAGGCCGTTATCTTTTCAAGAGCGCCCCGGCAGGATCTTTAACAAGAGCTAAGTTTGCTGATCAGCACAGAGGCATGCAGCCCAATTTCTTATGCGAGCTTACTTTTCTCTTTACTTTTGTTTATCAAGATGTTATTACCATCAACTTTTATCTCATAAGGTACTACATTGCGCACTTCGCTTGCAATCCTGGCAACCATATCTTTATTGAAACTGTAAATGGATATGCTATCATATGCCCTGGTGGCATACTCGTACTCGGTAATAGCCACGATCTGGTCTGCTAATACGTGTTTAGAACCTGGCGGAACCAGCCTGACAATATCAAAAAGCTCTCTGACCTCCAGATTTTCTGCCTTTGCAATTTTTTCAGCAATAGTTTTAACGTCCTGGGTGATTTTAGGTTTAGCGTTGCGTTCTTCTAGCAGAAACTTCTCCAACTCTGGATTGTTCCATTTGCGCAACATCTTCCCATTCGCAGCAGATGCGGATACTTCTGTGCTTGCATCTTTTTGCCCATTACTTTTCTTAGTCTCGCTCATACTCACACCAGTCAGTATTAACACTGGAAAAGTTTTTATAAGCATTTTGGAGTCTTTGCGGCTTCTCTGACACGGCACGAGGTTAACCCTCAGCAAAATTTAAGGAGTTCTACGCGTTGCTGATAAATCTCATTCTGCTGATAAATAGTATGGTGTGCTAAAAAATATTCATGCAAAAATGATAATTATTTAGCACGGCTGGGGTTCTAGGATTTGGGGCATAAGTCAATTCTTCCCATACCACAGAAGATTATGCCATAATCC
>JBMFTZ010000032.1:0-6679 GCA_049966775.1 Candidatus Micrarchaeia archaeon | reverse complement strand
TTGAAGACAGGATATATCACTGCAATGCCTGCGGTTTTACCATTGACAGAGACCAGTTAGGAAAGATATTTGAATCTAAAATATTGATATTCAAAATGAATAATGCAAAGTGATTGATTGACTGGCAATGTCTATGACCAAATTGATTCGCTAAAAGAGGAGATGGTCGCTACCCTCACAAAGATGATTTCGATCCCAGCAATTTCACCGGAAAGCGGTGGCACAGGAGAGGAAAAGCGCGCAAACTTTCTTGAAGGCTTGCTGAAAGGCATGGGCCTAAAAGTGAAGCGTTACACCTATAAAGATGGGTCCGGTGCAGCGAGGCCAAACCTCATTGCCACGTACGGCAATAGCAAAAAGACCATCTGGATCCTGAGCCATATGGATACCGTTTCAGAAGGTGACAGAAGCCTTTGGAATCATAATCCATTTGACGCCCAAGTAAAAGATGGCAAGATATTTGGGCGGGGCACGTCAGACAACGGTCAAGGCGTAATCTCCTCTATATACGCGCTTAAGGCGCTTATCAGATCCAAAGCTTCAATCAAGTATAAGTTTGGTGTTGCCCTAGTTGCAGACGAAGAGGTAGGCAGCAAGTATGGTGCGAAAGCGCTTGTAAGGGAAAAAATCTTCGACTCGAGCGACATGATTGTCGTGCCAGATGGGGGGAATAGCAAAGGCGATGCAATAGAAATAGCCGAAAAAGGCATTTTGTGGCTGAAGTTTGATGTGGAAGGCAAGCAAGTTCATGCAAGCACGCCGAACAAGGGCCTGAACGCATATAGAATCGCAATAAAAATGCTTAGTGAAATAGATGAAGCGCTTCACAAGAGATACCCCGCAACGGACAAGCTCTTTTACCCGCATACCTCTACTTTTGAGATGACAAAGCGCGAAAAGAATGTCGATAGTGTCAACATAATACCCGGTAGCGATGTATCTTATATGGATTGCAGGGTACTTCCAAGATACTCGCTAGATACTATAATAAACTATGTCAAGCGCATATCAGAGAGGTACAGCACGGGCGGCGCCCAGGTAAAGGTTGATGTATACAATAGAGAAGACTCTACAAAACCCACAAGTCCTAAATCAGAGATCGCGAAGCTTCTGGCCCGTTCAATAAGAGCGGTCAAAGGTGTGAATCCAAAGTTTGTCGGGGTGGGCGGAGGCACTGTTGCCAAGTATTTCAGGGATCTTGGCATGCCCGCTGTTGTATGGGCTACGTTGCCAGACAACGCCCACCAGCCCAACGAATACCTTATAATAGACGACATGGTATCAGATACAAAGGTGTTTGCCTCGCTTTTCATATGATAGTTATGCGGCAGAGGTTGCACGGATTTGGCGCACCAGTGGTGCGCTTCCGGCATGCAAATGTTTTTATATTTTATTGTTAAGAATAGAATAAGCCCTCGAAAGACAGCGATGTTTGCTTGTCTCCGTGTGGGGAAGATGGTGATACGATGAAACCATTAGAAGCAAAGAAACAAGAAGCCGAAGATGATGAGACTGAAGACGACGAAGAAGACGACGACGAATCCGATGAGGAAGACGATGACATCGACGACTCTGACGACGAAGAATTCTGAGTCAAAGAATGCGTGCTATTTGAATTTTGTTTTTCTACTATTACCTGTTGCTCTGTTTCATTATTATATTTTTTGATAGCGTTGTTCGATATTTAGAAAGATATATAAATATGAAAATAAAACTTAACTTGCAGTGTGAATTGCGCACAGGCATCCGCTGGGCTTAGATGCGTATTTCACATATTTGATATCATAATTGGTGTTATATATGGCAGATGGGATAGAACTTACTGTTGCTGGCGCGCTTGTACCAGACGACGGTCGCGGGATAGCAAGGATAGATTCAAAGGCCCGCAAAATGCTAAACGTAATTTCGGGGGACATAATAGAGATAAAAGGCAAGCGCAAGTCCACAGCAGCTATAGTATGGCAGGCCCATCAGGAGGACGAAGGCCTCGACTTCATAAGAATAGACGGTTATATAAGGCAAAATATTGGTGTGGGTATAGGGGATAGGGTTTTCGTTACAAAGGCCGAAGTCAACCCAGCCGAGAAGGTGGTTCTTGCTCCACCGGTCAACCAGCGCACTCCGATATCGCCGGATTTTTCCGAATACGCGAAGAACAGGCTTGAGGACAAGCCCCTTGTAAAGGGCGACGTTGTGCCTATTGCGATGTTCGGTTTTGCGTTTAACTTTGTGGTAGTGCAGGTCGTGCCTCATGGCGTAGTAAGGGTTACCAGGGGCACCGAAGTGGTAGTGAAGACTGAGCCCGTGTCTGATACAACGATAAAGATAGGAGAGGTACACTACGAAGATATAGGAGGCATAAAGAACGAGATCCAGAAAATACGCGAAATGGTGGAACTGCCTATAAGGTACCCAGAGCTTTTCGAAAGGCTCGGCATTGAGCCGCCCAAAGGTGTACTGCTGTACGGGCCGCCAGGTACCGGAAAGACCCTTCTTGCAAAAGCTGTCGCAAACGAAAGTGATGCCCACTTCATTGACATATCTGGGCCGGAACTCGTCAGCAAGTTTGTAGGAGAAAGCGAGGAAAGGCTGAGGGAGATATTCAACGAAGCAAAGGAGAAGGCACCGACGATAATATTCATGGACGAGATAGATGCGATAGCCCCGAAAAGAGAAGAAGCGACCAATGAGGTTGAGCGACGCATGGTTTCCCAGTTGCTTGCATTGATGGATGGCATGGCCTCAAGGGGGGAGGTTATCGTAATTGGGGCTACGAATCGCCCAAATGCCATAGATCCGGCGCTAAGAAGGCCGGGCAGGTTCGACCGCGAGATAGAAATCGGCGTGCCTGACCGGAACGCGAGGAAAGAGATACTCCAGATACATACCAAGAACATGCCGCTTGCAAAGGATGTGGATCTGGACGAGCTTGCAAACCTCACGCATGGCTACACCGGAGCTGACATAGCTGCCTTGTGCAGAGAGGGCGCGATGGCGGAGCTAAGGCACATACTGCCTTCTATTATAAACAAGAAGAGCATACCTAACGAGATACTTGCAAACCTTAGCGTGAAGAGGGCCGACTTTCTTGAAGCCCTAGCGCTCATACAGCCGAGCGCGCTCCGCGAGGTTTTCGTGGAGAGGCCCAACGTGCATTGGGACGACGTTGGCGGCTTGGATGATGTCAAGGTGCAGCTCAAGGAAGCAGTAGAGTTGCCTGTGAAAAATCCTGAAGCGTTTGAAAAGATAGGTATACGCCCAGTGAAGGGCATTCTGCTCGTTGGGGCCCCGGGCACCGGCAAAACGCTGCTGGCCAAGGCGGTAGCTACGGAGCGCGAATCAAATTTCATATCAATAAAAGGGCCTGAGCTGCTCAGCAAGTATGTTGGCGAAAGCGAGAAAGCCGTGCGTGAAGTCTTCAGGAAAGCGAAGCAAGCTGCCCCGTGCATAATATTCATAGACGAGATTGATGCCATTGCGTCAACGCGCGGCTCCGAAGAAGGTGATTCGCTTGTAACAGAGCGCGTAGTGGACACGTTGCTTACAGAATTCGACGGGCTCAGCGAGCTGAAGAACGTTGTGGTGCTCGCAGCAACAAACCGACCAGACATGATAGATCCTGCTTTGCTTAGGCCGGGCAGGTTCGACAAGATAATAGAGATACCCCTGCCAGACGAGGCAACGCGCTATGCCATATTCAAAGTGCATACAAAGAAGATGCCTCTTGACAAAGACGTCAAGCTTGACGAGCTTGCAAAGGCTACAGAAAATTATACTGGTGCGGAGATAGAGAACATTGTGCGCGAGGCGGGCATGAGTGCAATAAGGGCAGGCAAGGATAAGGTAGACAAGCGCGATTTTGAATTTGCAATGCAGGAAGTGAGGCCAGCCATACCTAAAGAACTTGCGGAGCGCATAAAGCGCTTTAAGGAGGAGCCCGAGAACATGTACAGATAATTGCGCCAATTACGCATTGCAATAAACCAGAGTGATCATATGAAAATCGTATATTCTGATCCAAAGAGCGGGAGAAGCGCCCAGATAGAGTTAGCAGAAGACAAGGCAGCCATGCTTTATAACTTCAAGATAGGAGACATATTCGACGGCGCGCTAATCGACCTGAACGGCTACAAGTTTAGGATTACGGGCGGTAGCGATGCGAGCGGCTTTCCAATGGACAACAGCGTGCAAGGCACTGGCAAGGTAAAGGTTTTGAAGCAGATGTCAAGCAGCGGCCGGCACAAGGGCGAATACAAGCGCACAACTTCGAGGGGCAACACTGTTACTGCGGGCATAGCGCAGGTAAACATGATCATAACGGAATATGGCGAAAAACCCTTGGATGAGCTTTTCCCAAAGGGGTCGGAAGCGCAACCAGCGAAGCAGTGAGGTGAGCAGCAGATGTCAGACATGGTGCACAGTGTGCTCAACATAGGGACACTGGGCCACATAGACCACGGCAAGACTTCAATAACGAAAGCGATAACACATGTCTGGACAGATAAGCATAGCGAGAGCATAAAGAGGAACATGACTATTAAGCTCGGATATGCCGACGCCATAATAAGGAAATGCGAAAAATGCGAGGGCCCAGAAGCGTACACAACTGAAGATACCTGCCCCAAATGCGGTGGCGAGGCGGAGCCGCTTATGCGCATATCCCTCCTCGATTCGCCGGGCCATGAAACGCTTATGGCCACTGCGATAGCAGCGAGCAGCCTTATAGACGGCATCATATTCGCCATAGCGGCGAACGAGCCGTGCCCAATGCAACAGACAAGGGAGCATCTTATGATCATAAATATACTGGGCATAAAGAACGTGATAATAGCCCAGACAAAGATCGATATAGTAGGAAAGGAAGCAGCCAAGGAACACTACAAGCAGATCAAGGAGTTCATAAAGGGAAGCGTCATCGAGGATGCTCCCATAGTGCCTGTGATAGCAAACCTTAACATAAACATAGATGTGCTGCTGGAGAAGATAGCACACATGGCCGTGCCAAAGCACGATCTGGATGCTGATCCGATAATGTACATAGCACGCTCTTTTGATGTAAACAAGCCGGGGATGGACGTGAGCAAGATAAAGGGCGGCATACTGGGCGGCTCGCTTGTGCGCGGCAGGTTGAAAGATGGAGACAAGATAGAAGTAAGACCAGGGATAAAATCCGCGAAAAGTAAGAGAGAAACGTACGAGCCAATCATTACCGTCATAAAGGGTCTAAGCAACGGCACCGACAAGTTAGACGAGGCGCTTCCTGGCGGTTTGATAGGCATAGAGACTGAAATCGACCCCGCGTTTACAAAGGCGGACGGCCTGGTAGGCAACGTAGTGGGGCACGTGGGAAAGCTGCCCCCTGTGGTTAGCACATTAGTAATAAACTATACAAAGCTTAACAGGCCCGACATACCCGAGCAGCAAGTGTTAGCTAACGAGCCGTTCATACTGGGCATAGGTACTAGCACAACTATCGGCTATGTGCAAAAAGTGAAGAGGGATAGCATAGAGGTAAGCCTCAAGCATCCGGTCTGCGCCGAGCGCGGTATACGCATCGCGGTCATGAGAAACTTGGGGAAAAGATGGCGCCTATCCGGCTACGGCATAATGGCCTGACAGCGCTGCTTGTCATGACGGTGCATATCTATTTATAAATGGTCTGCCATATACTGCATAACAGTGATCAATATGGCAAAATCCAGTCTTGCAGCCGTAGGTATTATCGATTACAGGCTTGTTGGGATAAGTAGCAAGGCACGGCTAAGCACCGCCGTAGACCTTATGAGGAATACGAGCGTGGGCATAATGCCCGTCGTGGAAGGAGAAAAACTGGTGGGTGTGCTTGACGAGCGGTCGCTGCTCGAATATGTAAAGGCGAACAAGGATGCGCTTTTAGCAGGTACCGTAAGCGATGCGATGCAACCACCTTTTTTCATTGTGGTAAATGCAAGCATTGACGAAGCCATGGATTACATAATAAGCCATGGCGTATCTAGAGTGCCAGTAGTCGATACACCTCAAGACATGAACTGCATCGGCATGGTTAGCGCTACCGAGATCCTTAGCTTCAAGTTAAAAGGGAAAAAGTAGCAAAGGCAGCAATTGCCGCCTTCTCAAATGCGTGCTTGTATCATCTTGTGAGTGTTATCTGTATGGCGCTGACCTTGGACCTGGTGCCGTCTTCGTTTGTTAGCTCCTCAGAAGAGGTTCTTATGCTCTTCTCCTTTACATCGGGCATGAACCTGTTCTGCACTATCTCCTTTACGTCCACGGCCCTTGAGATGGCATTGCCTCTTGCTTTTATTGTTACCTCGTGCTGGCCACTGTTGAACTGTGTTACTACAGCCAATACGTAGTTCATTGTCGGTTTTTTGCCTATGTATACTATATTCTCATTTTTTGCTTCTTCGTTTTGTTGTTCGCCGTCCATGCTATCACATCCGTTATGGTCAATAGTGCGATAAATCATTTTGAAGGGCAGAGCCAAACAGCGCACGCCGTTGGGCGCCCTAACTATTATAATGGGCAGTTCACTATTTAATTCTTTCGTCGGTTGTTTGTCTTAGGAAGTTGACATTTACATCTCATTACCTCGTCAAATACAAAAACATCACATCACGTATTCAAGAGGTTTGCAAGAAGGCATGAAAATACGTGTATTGTGACCTTCTTTATACCG
>JBMFTZ010000031.1:0-6968 GCA_049966775.1 Candidatus Micrarchaeia archaeon | reverse complement strand
AGCCGCGCGATTCATCCACGACTTAAAAGTCGCGGTATTCTTGCCCCACGAATAATTATACGCGGTGTGGGCACACCGCTTATCGTGTTGCACAGCAAATAATACTGGTATAGACGGGCGATGCTGCTGTTTCCGGCACCGTCTTCTCTCCCTTAGAGCTTTTTATACAGGATATAGTAATCCTGCTTATACCATGCTTTTTTGAATAGCCCGACCTTCTTGAAACCCATTTTCTTACTAAGCCTAATTGACTTATAATTACTTGCTAGTATCTCGGTCCAGACCGCATGCTGCCCATGATTCTTGGCGGAATCAAAAAGTCGCTTTGTTAGAGCAGCGCCCAGCCCCTTCCGCCTGTATGACTTATCCACGAAAACCCAGTTCAAGTATCCCACACCCGCCTTGGCGGGATAAAGCAGGGAGGGATAGTAATCTGCAAAACCGATAATCTTGCCGCTATCGTCTTTTGCCACAAAGAGCTCACCATGCTTCATGCTTTCTCTCAACTTATTAGGACTAAACCCCTTGGAATTGCTCATCCTGCAATTTTTGTTGTAGCTATATGTCGAATTCATTACGCTTTGAGCGAATTTTGACGCTTCGAGCAGCTCCTTCGCATCTAATTTTTCTATTATGGCCATCTGTGCACCTTCTTGCTCGTTTACACTTTTGCAAGTATGTTCGGATAATCGGTTGCTATGCCATCAACCCCCTTTCTTTTGAATTCCTCCATCTCCTCCTTCGTGTTGACGGTCCATACTATTACTTTAAAGCCATTGTCGTGTGCCCTCTCTATGTCTTTACTATGGGTAAACCTATACAGCGGGAGCAAGTAGTTTGCACTGGCGGCCCTTGCAGTGGCAATGGGGTCTTTGTAGCTTGCATATATGAACCCGGTCTCGACGCTAGGGCTTATCGACCTCACAGCCCTGAGCGATTCCTCGTGGAAGGAGATCACTATAACTCTTTCTTCGAGCTTCCTTTTTGATATCTGCTCCATTATCGCTTTCTCTGTTCCGGGCTCCTTTATCTCCACGAGTATCTTTTCCACTTTGCTGTCTATGAAATCTAGCGCTTCTTCTAGCGTGGGGACGTGCTCGCCCTTTATGTCAAGCTTCTTTATTTCCGAGAGCGTGAAATCGCTAACATACCCCTTCGCGTTGGCGAGCTTGTCGACCTTCTCGTTGTGGAACACTACAAGCTTGCCGTCTTTCGTCCTTCGCACGTCAAGCTCTATCGCGCTGGCGCCCTCCTTTATGGCTTCGGCAAAGCTTTTCAGTGTATTCTCAGGGACATCGCCCCCAGCCCCCCTATGGCCTATCTTTAGCATGCGATCACATTCTTTGCAGTGCCTCTATGCCTATAATGTGCAATACTTTCCTCATTATTATGCAGAATGCGTCGAGCAGCGCAAGCCTTGCGCTCTTCACTGCGGGGTCGGCCTTTAGCACAGGACACTGCTCGTAGAACTTGGCAAAAAGGTCCGCAAGCTCCACCGCGTATTCAACGACCGTGTTGGGCTTGTACTCCCTGGCAGCCTTACCTATTACGCTCTGCGCTCTGGAAAGCACCTTTATAAGGCTGAACTCTATGTCTGACGCAAGAAGCCTTATGTCGGCGTCGCTTGCTTCAAAGTTGCCAGCTTCTTCAAGTATGCGGCTTGCCCTCGCATACATGTATTGCAGGTAAGGACCCGAGTTGCCCTCGAAATTCAGCGCGCGCTCCCACGAGAAGATTATCTTTTTCTCAATGCCCAGCTTGAGAAACTCGAATTTTATTGCGGCAAGGCCAACGCTCATCGCCACGCGGGATTGCTCCTCCGCACTGAAATGGAATCTGCCGGTTATTGACTGCTGCGCCTTTCTGATAGCCTCTTCAAGCAGCTCGTCTGCGGTATAGCCCAACCATGTGCCTTTCCTGCCGGATAGGCTGCCCGATTCTATCTCTACTTCCCCATACGCGAGGTGCTTGATGTTTTCGGCTATATCATTCCTACCTATCACCTTGAATGCCAGGCGCACAAGCGCCTGAGGGTAACTCTGCCTTGCATCTATGACGTTCACCCCTATGCTTGCCGGGCCGAATCGCATCTTCGAACCATTCTCACTCGTTGTGTAGATCGCCTTGCCATTGGGCTGCCTTTCGATGAACGCTTCGTAGCTGAACGGGTCTTCGATCACGCCGAATTTCCACATGTGGAATGCGATATCTTTCGCAAGATACGTGGGCACGCCGTTGCTCCTTACTAGCACCTTTGTACTCTCTGAAACGCCGCTGTATTCCTTGGGAAGCTCCTTTATCGACGAGAGGTCTATCACTATGCAGCCCTTGAAATCGCCATCTTCTGCTTTCTTTGCAAAGCCTCTCTGCTCTAAAATGCCCAACCCCTCTTCGAGGAGCCTTTTGCGTACGATGTCACTTTCCCATACCATGAGGTCGTGGTATATGCCATACGAAAACGCGGTTTCATACTGTGCCTCTATGCACGCTTTTGCCATGTCGCGCGCTAGCTTTGATTCGTAAGTGCCGTCGCGCTCTATTAGATCAAGAGTGCTATTTATCTCGGCACTTGAATCGTGCTCCTCCATGAACTTGTTGGCCTTAACATATTCCTCGCCGAGCCACCTATCGTATTTCATGCCCGGGGGCGTGGTGGCGCCGCTCTTTATCTGCCACCACACGCTCTCTGCTATCTGCAGACCTAGGTCATCTATGTAATCGGTTCTGATAACATTCGTGCCTACTGCTTCTAAAAGATTGGCGATTACATCTCCGATCAGCGCGTTCCTAAGATGGCCTATGTGCCATGGCTTGTTCGGATTGACACTCGGATATTCTACCATTGCTGTAGCAATGGCGCTGCCTTCCTTCTGCGGCATGGCGTTCTGCTCCAACTCGTTTCTTATATAATTGATTACTGCGATAGAAAACTGGCCCTTGTCTAGATGGAAGTTCAAAAAGCCGCCTTCCACCGCAACGCTCTTTACTATGCCTTGCGGCTGCATTGCGCTTGCTATTGCAGCAACAACCTCAGCCACGTTCTTCGACAGTGCGCTCGCAATCCTAAAGCTTATAGATGACGATATGTCGCCGAACATCTTAGAGGGGGTGATGCTATTAAAGATCTCTTCATCGCTTGCCGCGAAGCCGACTGCGGTAATCGCCTCGCGTATGCTCGAGCTTATGCCAAGTATAACCTTTTGGTAAGGCGATTCGTCCATGCAAGTACCTACCTTATGGTATCGAACTGCTTCAGCACTTCAGGTATCCTGCTTATGATATCGCTTGCGGTGATATGCAGCCCCATCTCTCTGAAAGCGGCATCGCCAATCTTCGAATGCACGTATACGCCTGCAACTGCGCTCTCGAAAGGCTGCATGTGCAGCGACAGATAGCTTGCAATGATTCCGGCAAGCACGTCGCCGGTACCCATGGTGGCAAGCACAGGAGTGTCAGCAACATTTATCTTGAGCAGGTTGCCATCGGTAATGACCGTCTCGTGGCCCTTGAGCACCACAACGCAGTTGTATGACTTGGCGAATTCTACGGCCAGATTAATGCGCTTTTCCAGCGTGGCCGCCTTGAGGCTCGTGCCTATAAGGTAGCCAAATTCGCCGTCGTGAGGGGTTATTATGGTTTTCTTGCCTAGCACACCCTTGCTTGATGCCACCGCTTTTATTGCGGTAGCGTCAAGTATCACGAACTTGCCCTTTGATGTTTCGGATTTGACAAGTGCGACGATGCTGTCCATGCTTTCCTTGTCGGTGGAAAGCCCAGGTCCCAAAATCGCAACATCATGCCTTATCTCTTCAAGCTTAGGTATACTTGTCTTGCTTAGGGTGTCTCCGCCAAAGCTCCTTACGATAAGGTTGGGGGGAATACTCACCCTGCCGACGACCGAGCTGGGCATCGCTACGGTAGCGTAACCAGCACCGCTGTACAGCGCCGAAAGAGCGTTAAGCGCGCCATGCGCCGCCAATACGGGTGCCCCTTTATAATCAGGGCTTCCTCCAACAACGAGCACGCTGCCGTTCGTATACTTGTTTGCGCTAAGCAGGCGCGGCTCAGTGGCGAGCATCACATCGCCAGGACCTGTAATGAGCTCTATCCCATAGGGGACGCCGAGGTCTACAACTGATACATTTTGCGCGTACGCCCTTGTAACCGAGAAAGGCTTTTCCTTGTATAGGGTATAAAGCATGTCCGCCCTTATGCTTGCCACGTTTGGCATGCCGGTATCGGGGTCTACTCCTGAGGGTATATCTATCGAGGCTATGTACTTTCCGGACTTGTTAATCATGTTTATTATGGAGGCGATGCGCTTGTCCAGCCTGCCGCGAAGGCCTACGCCCACTATGGCGTCTACGACCACATCCGCTTCCTTGAGAAGAGGCTTCAACTCTTCGCTGTCTCCTATTATAGCTATTTCGGCAAACTTGCTGAGTATATTGTAATTGAGCTTTGATGCTTCCTTTTTAAGCTCTTCTGGCTTGTACAGCAAGGCTACGCTAATGTGGTTTACATATTCAAACAGGTGCCTTGCTACAGACATTCCGATGGCGCCCTTGTGGCCGCTGCCAGAAACAACGAGAATGCGCTGGTTCTTATGATTGCGCAGAAGCTCTGCAGCTATCTTCGCTCCGGCGTTTTCAGCGAGCATTGTTCTCGATAGCCCGATAGCTTCTGCTGTAGCGCTCAGCGCGTAGGTATCCCTTGCAGTTATGACTTTTTTTGTATATATTGATAACTCTTTTAAGCTTTGCATACAATATTATACTATAGGCAAAGTTAAAATACTGTGCGGGTGATCAAATAAAGGTGTACAAGGTCAACAACAAGCTAACCGTAAACCTTCCTTTTGAAGTGGTCAACGCGCTTGAGCTGCACGACGGGGACGAGGTGGATTTCTTCAAGTATTCGGAAAAGAGCTTCATAGTGGCCAAGAAGAACTACGTGGCTTCGCTGCTCACAGGCGCGGCAGCTGCCGGAAAGCCAGACGCCGAAAAGTCAGAGCTCAGCGAGGGCGAGCTTGAGCTTCTGAAGAAGCTTGACACGCTGCGATATGGCGAGCGCACGGTTAGCAATGTCAACAGCATGCTTGACAACGACGAGAAGACCGTGCTGCAGAAGCTCATAAAGGAGAAATACGTTGTGCCTTTCAAGAAGCCCGGCGAGCAGCAGTACAAGTACAGCATCGCGAAAGACATATACGACAGGTTCCTCTTCGGCAAGAGGGAAAAGAAGGAAGCGCAGCAAAAAGCGGCAGAGGAAGCAAACATACATGAAGACACAAGCACAAGGGGCTGGGAGAGCAAGCTCATGAGCAACAACTACATGGAGATACTAGAATCGCAGGGCTATATAGTGCTTTCCAACGAGGCCGAAGCGGCTAACGTATCGGCTACGCTGGAAGAGAGCATAAAGCAGGGCCTTGTGATAGGTACGCGCGCCTTCAACAAGAAGTTCTACATAGCACTGCGAGGATTCCTAAACAGGTATGCGCCTAAAATAGTGAAGCTCATAGAGCAGAGGCCGATGGGCGCTGTTGAGATAGCACAAAAAGTGGGTATAGAACCGGACGGAGCCAGGGCCGTGCTCTATTACATGGCTGAAACCGGGGACGTGACCGAGGTAAGGAGGGACATATTCAAGGCTGCCTGACCTATACCGCGTATATGAAGTGGTCTATCGCCAGCACGGCCACGGCGAATATGATTATGGCTATAAACAGCAGCTTTGGATTTATCTTTGGGCCGTTGGTTGGTGCATCGTAGAAGCTTAGCACCCCAGCTTGCGACTGCGGCGTGTATAAGTTTGCCATAATTGTATTTTTTATGAAAAGTTATTAATACTTAGGATTCGGGCGCTTCTTGAAGCCAAGCCAGCGCGATGTTGTTAAACTCTCAGCTCCACTAAAAGCAAGACTCTTCCCTTCCCCATGATATGAAAATTTTGTTTCCCATTTTGCTCACCGCCCTTTGATTTTCGTCATCCGCGGTATGGGCTCTCATCACTTTTTTCAGAAGTCATATTTTCTTCATTTGACCGTGATTGCTTCTTCATGTTTCCTGAACGGCTAGCGCGATTGGATTCTGTTAGCACTTTATTGCTATTGACATTTTAGATGCTCTGTTGAATAATTGAGTATATGAATATTTATACCTTTTTATCTCCGCAAATTGCAGTTAGGCATTTACATTTTGCTGAGCGCATAATTCTCCAACATATCATACGCCCAGAACTTCTGGATTGCCTCTGCGCACATTGAGTCATCATTCTTTGAGCGCAGATTTTCTCCGAATCCTCTCTTCACGCACGAGTTTTCTATCCTTCTCCATTTTTTGTATCCCCATTTCCTATACTTACGAATCTCGTGTTTTCTCCAGTTGCTCTTTGTCAGCCTGATTTTTGCATTTGAACGAGGAGATATTGCACATTTTGTTTTGTGCTTACGCCAGAAATCGAAGGCCTCATTCGTGTCAAATTTTCCATCGCCATTGAATTTGTTTACGCTATACCCTTTTTCTATCAATTTTTTCCCATGTTCCATCGCAACTTCTGGTTCAGGCGGTCCCTTTCCCTCCACGTGCGCCTCTATGTCCAGCAGTTTCTTGTGCTTCACATCAACAGTTATAGTAACGACAAGGTAGTTCCACGGAAATATGTTCTACGGAGCGATAGAGAGGAGACAACAATCTATCGGGTTTTTGGAGCTGCCGATTGTGAAAGTATGAATTGCTATGTCTGGAACTGCGGGGATTCCAGCTACGGCAACCATAAAAAGGGCCACAATCCTTTCTCGAATTTGCGAAAAGAGTAAAGGATAACAATAAGAAGCACATGCCTGACAGAGTTGAGAAAGCTAAAAGCCTATGACACAGCAAAGCATGCGAAAAAGCGCTGCATATGCTTCGTATGAATTTGTGTATCCTGTACCATGCAGTAGTATAATCCTCAAAGTATGGTAT
>JBMFTZ010000030.1:0-7190 GCA_049966775.1 Candidatus Micrarchaeia archaeon | reverse complement strand
CGGGTTTTTATCCATTTCAGAATAGTGGAACTGTGCTAATTATTGGACAACCTCCTTTGCGCAGTCACCTTGGCCCATACTATGCTAATAGGCAACATGCCTCCAGCAGAATGCGGCTTTCCACATAAGCACGCCCCTTCTTTACAAGATTTACAAGATGGCGAGGATCACATAGCCTATGGTGGCCACCACAAACCCCACCTTTTGCACGCGCGTAATGCGCTCCTTGAACAGAAAGAATCCGATGAGCCATACCAGTATGGGCCCCATGGTAAGCATGATGCTTCCTATCGCAACCTTGTTGCTAAACGAGATAAACGAAAATAGTATGTTCCCTGTGCCATCCATGATCCCGATTATTAGCACAAGAGCGATTATGGCAAACTGTAGGCCTTCTTTCTTGGGCGACCTGCTAGGCTTTGACAAAATGAAAAACGCTAATGCAAACAGCGCCGAAACTACTCTCACAAGAAGCAACGGAAGGATAAAGTTGTGGTAGTAGAGCACTGCTATTATTACGGCAAACCAGTATATGACCCACAGCACGTTGCCAAATACGGAGGGCAACAGGCGCCTGTTTATGCGGAACCTTTCCGACAGTACTACGATTGCCAAACCCGAGAATACGATCAGCATGCTTGCCATTTCGTAGGCGCGCAGGTGCTCGCTAAGCACAAATATGCCGAATATTATGAGCAACGGCGCCTGAAGCTCTTCCAGAAGGAATGAGTTTGCCACACCTTCATCGGATACCGACTTGTACACATATATGTAACCAAGAAATAGCGCGACGCCGCCAATGATGCTTGCCGCTATAAGCAGGAACGGCGACACCATTTGTGGGATTGCTGGGCTGCGGCCCGTCATGAAAAATAGGATAAGCATCGGTATTATACCGGAAGCTGTTATGGCAAGCACAGTAAGCTCTCTGCCTAGCCTCTTTATCAGTACCCTTGAAGCAGAGTCCACGCCAACCCATAAGAGGACCGTTAGGAGGGCAGCGATTATTATGATGTTGTACAGGCTACCACCTAGCTACATTACACCCATATATATGAGTGATACTGTTTTTAGTTGCGCGCCTAAGCGCTCCAGAATGCGTGCACTAAACAATCTGGACTGCCTTGCAAGCTTGTGCCCCTTTGCCTTGAGCTTATAGCAGCGCAAGCACGATATAGCCGGTTGTTGCTATAGCAAACCCCACCTTTTGCACGCGCGTAATGCGCTCGTGATAAAGAGATAAGCCAACAAGCCATACAAGTATAGGCTCCATAGTAAGCATGATGCTCCCTATCGCAACCTTATTGTGAAAAGCGACGAACGAAAAAAGTATGTTTCCAAAGCCGTCAAGAAGCCCTGATACAAACACAAGAGATACTACCGCCAATGAGATTCCCACACCTTTTGGAATCGGATATTTATTAATTGAGGCAAAATATGCGAACGCGAACACCGCGGATGCTACCCTCACGAGCAGCAATGGAAGGATAAAGTTGTGGTAGTAGAGCACTGCTATTATTACGGCAAACCAGTATATGGCCCATAGTATGTTGCCGAATGCTGTAGGCAGAAGCTGCCTATTTATCCTAAAGCGGCCAGACACCATGATGAGCACAAGGCCTGCAAATACGATAGCCATGCTTGCTGCTTGGTAAATGCCAAGATGCTCGCCTAGTGCGAATATTCCGAATATTATTAGCAAAACGGGCTGAAGCTCTACGAATATGAAGGAGTTTGCTATCCCCTCATTAGAGACGGATTTGTATATTAGCAGGAAGCCCAAGAACAGCGTAGCGCCGCCTATCATGCTTGTCGCCACGAGCAGCGGAAGGTTTGCCATGCTAGATGCGGCAGCACTCCCACCATTGCCTATAGTAAAAAACAGCACAAGCATCGGTATTATGCCAGAAGCGGTGACAACCAGCACAGAGAATTCGGGGCCCAGCCTCTTTATGAATATCTTTGAAGATGAGTCTATGCCAACCCATGATAGCACCGCAAGGAGCGATGCAATTATTATTGTACTGTACATGGGATTACCGTGGACCTGCTTGATATTACTAACGCGGTATTTTTATTTTGTTCTGTTAAGACTACACAATTCTTGACTGCCGTGCAAGCTTGTGCCCCTTTGCCTTGAGCTCTATTTCGTAAAACCATCCAAACGCGAGCCTCTTCACATCAAAGCCCTTTGAGAGCTCGCTTGCCAGGCTTGATGTTGCGCTTTGCGCGAATTCTGGACTTGAAAGCTCGCCAAACATGTGCGCGAATGGGTTGAGTATTATTGTGTTAGCGCCTACGCTCCTTGCTATTTCAGAAATGGCAGCGGCACTCTTCTCTATTATGCCTGCACGCTGCTCGTCCTGTTTCTCGAAGCTTTCGAAAACAAGCAGTGCTGCGCCAGTACTTATGGGCTCTGCATCTTCGGCTATTTTGGATCTGCCGCGCTCGGTAGGAACAGCCTTAAAATAGTCAACATGCCATGCCATGAATCGCATGTGCTCAGTCCATGAACTGGCTTGGAGCAGGCGGCTCAGGAGGCTGACCCTTCCTTGTGCGTATCTCCCGTACTATCTTGTCCTGCAGTTCTTTGGGCAGCTTTTCATAGCCAGCAAATTCATAGTACCACACTGCCCTGCCCTGCGTCAGGCCGCGCAAGTCGTTAGAGAAACCTTTTATCACTTCAGACACAGGCAGCTTCGCCACAATTGCCACCTGCATGCGCTCCTGGTTTATGCTTTCAACCACCGCCCTTTTGCTCTGAAGGTAGGTTATAACGTTTGACATGTACTCCGGAGCTATATTTATGGTGAATTTCTGCTTTGGCTCTAGAAGCTTCACGCCAGCTGTGAGCATCGCCGCGTAGATGCCGCGCCTTATGGCGGGTATCACCTGCGCGGGCCCCCTGTGCACAGGATCTTCGTGTATAGTTGCATCCACAATGCTTACCAGTATGCCGGAGCACTTCTCCCTCGCTAGCGGGCCGTCCTTAACCGCTTCTGTGAAGCCGTCAATAACCAGTTCCATTACCTCGTTCATGTATTGCACGCCCTTTGTGACATCCGCAAGTATGCAGTTGTTCGATATGTACACTGTGCTCTTTGCCACCTGCCTGTCTAAACCGGCGGCAACAAGCGCTTCTATGGCAGACTGACCCTTTGGTGCGCCTTCCCTTATGGCGCCTTCGTCAAGCGCCTTGAGCACCGATTCACTAAGCGGCTCCACTTCTATATAGAACTTTGAATGCTTGTTGGGCGTCTTGCCCTCTATCGGGCCCGCCTTCGATTCTATGGTTTCGTGGTACACCACAATAGGCTCGCTCGTTATTATGGGTATATTAAACTCGTCTCTTATCTTTGTCTCTATTATCTCAAGGTGCAGCTCACCCATGCCACTCACGAGATGCTCGCCGGTCTCCTGGTTGATCTCTATTTTTATTGTGGGATCCTGCTTTGAAAGCTCCCTGAGCGCCTCTATGAGCTTCGTTGTGTCCCTTGAATCCTTTGCTTCTATGGCTTTTGTCACTACGGGCTTTGAATAGTGCACGATCTGCATGAACGGCTCTATGGGCTTGCCCTCGCTAAGCGTGTCGCCGACAGATACATCCTTCAAGCCCACAAGCGCAACGATGTTGCCCGCAGGTATTGCGTTTACTGCAACCCTGTCACGGCCCATATACACGCCAACCTGCTGCAACTTTTGGGTCTGCGCCCTGCCGGATACATAGAGCTCGGTGCCTTTCTTTGCTGTGCCTGAGAATATCCTGCCAACTGCCACCTCGCCGCTATGCTCGTCGTATGTTATGCCGAACACCACAATGTTCGCGTTGGCGCTGGCATCTACCGCAAGCATCGCCTTGCCTTCTGGGGAATTGAGGTCGCCGTGCCATATCTGCGGGATTCTGTACTGCTGCGCTTCCTTGGGCGATGGCAGATGCTCTATAACCATCGACAGCGTGGCTTCGTCTATGGGTGCTATCTCCTGCAGCTTCTTGAGGCCTTCCTCGCCTTTTGCGGTAAGCTCGAACACCTGCTTGAAGTTCACGTTATTCTTTTTCATCAAGTATATTGATATGGCCCACTTGTCCATCGCTGAACCGAACACGACACTACCCTTCTCCACGCTCACGTGCCATGCATTCATGAACTCTTCCGGCACATATTGGTCGATGAGCTTGTTCACTTCGTTGATAAGGTTCTGGAGGCGCTCGAATGTCTGCTCCGGGGTGAGCCTGAGCTCATTTATGAGCCTGTCCACCTTGTTCACAAAAAGCACAGGCTTTGCCTTCTCCTTGAGCGCCTGCCTAAGCACTGTCTCGGTCTGCGGCATCACACCTTCAACTGGATCAACAAGCAGTATTACGCCGTCAACAGCTCGCATGGACCTTGTTACATAGCCACCAAAATCGACGTGGCCCGGCGTGTCTATAAGGTTTATAATGTATTCCTTGTTTTGGTAACTGAAACCCAGCGAGATGTTTGCCGACTTTATGGTGAGCCTGCGGTCCTTCTCTATGGGCTCGTAGTTGGTGTAGAGCACCTCTCCGGCAACCGCCTTCGATATTATGCCGGCATTGGCAAGCAGTGAATCGGTAAGCGTTGTCTTGCCATGGTGCACATGCGCTATTATTGCTATATTGCGTATCTGATCGATATTGCTCATAAGCTTGGATATTTCCTCTACAACATACTCCTTTCTAACCATGCGAACACCGCTTACTTGGCACTTCTTGCCATCCTCTCCACTTCGTTCTTGCGCTTTATGGCGTAGCTGTTCACGTCGTTTCTCGAAGCAAGGATTAGCTCGTTCGCAAGCGCCTCAACTATTGTGCGCTTGCTCGAAAATGCACCTATTATCGTGGCCATTGCTATGTTCTTAAGCGCGATGTCGAGCCTTCTGCTCGCGCTTACGTCAACCGCGATGTTTGACGTTATGCCTCCGTATATGACCCTCGTGGTGTCCTCTATTGGCGCACTGTATTCCAAGGCGTCGATGAACACCTGCAGCGGATTACTCCCGGTCTGCTTGTACACAAGGTCGAACGCCTGCTCTATAATCTTTGTCACCTTAAGCTTCTTGCCCTGCAGCCTGCCTTCCGTCCTTATCACATGACCGCTCAGCTTTTCGCCGGTGCCGCCGCGCATAAGCGCATTTTCTAGCCTCTCTACTATGTTAACGCGCGCCTTTGAGAAATCCTCATTGCTCTCGCGCCTGTACGAATTGGGATACGCCTCCTTTCTGAGATTTATGTAATTGCGCAGGCTTGGATCGTGGATCTCGACATCGTAGCTGTATTTGTTGAACAGAAGTATATCATTAAGGCCCATCTCTGCGGTGCTCTCCTGCCGCTTGGCCACCTTTCTCTTTGGCTTCTCTGCCGGGCTTGGCACGGCTTGAGCTGCCACTGCAGCTGATCCGGCTTGCGCCGCTTGCTCGTTGCCTGCTTTGCCCGCATCTTCCATGTGTGACACCTATTATCTCTTTGGCTTCTCTTTCTTGCCCGTTCTTATAAGGTTCATATTGACGCCGTTAATCTCTACGACCTTGTACTTCATGCCCGGTATGCTACCCATCTGACCACGCTGCGAGCCTCCAAGGCCTTCTATAGTGACTTCGTCGTGCTCATCTATGAAGCCTATGGATCCGTCGCCAGGCACGTAAGCCCCGACAACCTTGCCGTTCTTTATGAGCTGCACCTTGACGCATTTTATCTGCCCGGAGTGGGGCTGCTTCTGGCCGACAGCAAACTTCTGGAGCACCAACGCCCTTGCCCTTGGCACAGGGCCCATAGGGTCATACTTTTCCTTTAGGTTGAACATCTTCCTCTTAAGCCATTTTTTTAGCAGCTTCTGATGCTTGCGCTGCCTAACAAGCTTCCTCGCTGCAAATTCACCGTTCGGCAATCAATCACTCGCAATTCTTTTTATTTAATATTTATTAACGGTTCGGTCACTGCATGCCTTTATCGCTTTCTTTACTGCTTTCTATTATGTCGGAGTTTCCTGGATCTATTATGGAGAGCGTTGAGACGGAAAAAGGCTTGCCGCATACAGCGCCAAGCGCAACCGGATCGCCATTAAACTCTATCACGTGCATGTCAGCAATTTTGGCAATGTGCTTAATGTCCTCGCTGTCGCTCTTCCTGCTGCTTGAGGATACTATTATGAGCTTTGCTGTGCCTTCCTTGATACTGCTTATTACGCTTTTCAGCCCGAAGGCTACCTTCCCGCTGTCTACAGCTAGGCGTATGCCGCTAGATAGGTCTGCCATCTAATCAACACGAAAAGCGAGCATGCTGCTATGCTTTCTGCACTCAAATGCGATTATTATTATGAAGGGAAAGGTATAAAAAGTGTTATTTATTGGCACCGCCTTTGCGCCGTATCACTTTCTGAGAAGGGCCTGGGGGTCGCCATACATCGGCTTGATTCGGCTCATATTAAATAAGCTTTCCAATAATTCATCCGCACTTATTGCCCTATATGATGAAAACTTGTGCGATAGCGCAGCTTCTACAGCGCTGCTCGCAGCGTGGCGATAATTCACGCGCATAAATTCAATCGCGCCGCCTTTTGTGCCTAGCTCCACACCGTGCAGCTCAAACTTCTTGTATATCACCACCACGTGGAAGCCTGCATATGCGAGGGACCACTGCTCGGCCAGGAACTTTATATTGTCGATACGTGAATGCGGGTTCCATATCACAATCTTGCCGCTCTTGTCGCGCGCCGCGAGGATAAAATCTGGGTGCTGCTCATAGGTGCCATCTACAAGCCCGAGCTCGTATAACGCAGGCACGCTATTTGAGAGAAGCCACCCCTTTACGATATTTTCGTAGGTGCCCCTCACTTCAAGGTTCCATGTGAGGGAGTTTTTGTCCATCAATGCTTTTGCTTCTTGAACCATGACGGGCACTGCATATTTAGATCCGTATGCGATTGCTGCAGTATCATTTGCTGCTTGATCGCTATGCGGATCATCCCTGCGCAGTATATAAAGGAAGAATTGAAGATTACGATCGTTTTTAGACAAATACACTATAGAGCCATTCTGCTTGCCAAGCACCCCCTCACCCGGCCCCGGATACCACGCTACTATAATTGCACGTCATAATATTTAATACTTTTCAGCACTTGGCGTTGTCCAACAATTCAATTAAATAAGCAATAATATGCACTGTTTTTAACGCC
>JBMFTZ010000029.1:0-7651 GCA_049966775.1 Candidatus Micrarchaeia archaeon | reverse complement strand
GGCGTTAAAAACAGTGCATATTATTGCTTATTTAATTGAATTGTTGGACAACGCCCATGCGGCAAAATGTTTAAATATCTTTATGCATAATAACTCATATCCGATGCAGTCAGGACAGATTAAGATCTGTTTTTCCCGGTTGCACTGCAGTTTGCAGGAGGGAGCAAGATGGACGAAGAGACGCTCAAAAAGATAAGCAGTTTCATAGAGGAGAACAAGGGAAAGCGCAAGTTCAGCCAGAGCGTTGAGCTTGCAGTAAACTTCTCAGAAATAGATTTCAGCAAGCAGAACAACCGGCTCAATATGGACATAAAGCTGCCATACGGCCGTGGCAAGGAGTCAAGCATAATGATATTCGCTGATGACCGCAACATTACAGACAAGCTCGCCGAATTCAACGCAAAGGTGA
This sequence comes from Candidatus Micrarchaeia archaeon, assembly GCA_049966775.1. Taxonomy (GTDB): domain Archaea; phylum Micrarchaeota; class Micrarchaeia; order Micrarchaeales; family Micrarchaeaceae; genus JAKAWW01. Next base: position 7,242 of record JBMFTZ010000029.1, on the reverse strand, counting down.
TACCGAGCTCTCAGCTGCAGGCGATCGCCACAGAAAAGGAGAAGATGCGCGAGCTGCTTTCAAGCACCCTGTTTGCGCAGCCAAGCCTGATGCCGCAAATTGCAAAAGTGCTTGGAACCTTCCTTGGCCCAAGGAACAAGATGCCGAAGCCATTGGTGGGGGACATAAAGAGAACAGTAGGCGACGCGCTAAGCTCGATATCAATAAAAAGCAAGGGCAAATACCTGCCCACAGTGCACTGCGTGGTCGGGTCAGAGAAGATGGAGATGCAGAAGATAATATCAAACATAGACGAGGTAATAGCACAGATAGCGAAGAAGGTCGGCAGGCAGCACATAAAATCAGCGTATGTCAAGCTTACTATGAGCAAGCCCCTAAGGTTTATGTGAGTGATTATAATGTTAAGCAGGGACCAAAAGATAAAATTCGTAGAAGCAGCAAGCAAGGAGCTCTCCGGATACAGCACCGTGGGCGTTGTGAGCCTGGGGAGCATACCAGACAGGCTGCTTCAATCGGTAAAGAACAGCATGCGCGGCGAAACCAAATTCATCATAGGCAGGAAGAGCATGCTCATGCGCATACTGGAGTCAAGCGAGGGCACAAAGAAGCTTGTGCCGCAGCTATCGGGCACCTCTGCAATAATACTTAGCAATGATGATCCGTTTGAGCTTTATGCCAAGTTTAAAGCGAAATCCATAAGGCTGGAGGCAAAGCCCGGTCAGATGGCCCCCGATGATGTGGGAATCAAGAGCGGCGAAACCAGCATGCAGCCAGGTCAGGCGGTCACCGATCTGAAGAGCGCCGGAATCGATGTGCAGATACAGAAAGGCAAGGTGGTCATCGCAAGGGACCAGGTGGTGGTAAAGAAGGGCGATGCCATATCACTGCAGGTGGCCAAGGCGTTGCATCTGCTCGGCATAGCGCCTTTTGCTGCAGTTATAGAGCCCATCGCGATGATAAGCAACGGCATAACGTTCACCAGGGACGTGCTCTCAATCACAAAAGAGACCACGATTGCAAGGATTTCAGAAGCTTTTGCGCAGGCTTTGGCATTGAGCTTTGGCGCTAATATAGTAAACGCGTATACGATAGGCACCATGGTAAGCAGGGCGTACGCCAACGCTGTGGCTTTGGGCGTAAGCGCCAACATATACGCAGAAGGCATAACGGGCAAACTTATAGAAAAGGCGCTGGCGCAAGCAAAGATGCTTGGAAGCGCTGGCGGTAGCAACGCTTAAATGGATAAAGGTTTAATGCTTAAAGGTGAAAGAAATGGAATACATATATGCTGCATTGCTCCTTGATTCAGCAGGCAAGGAGATAAATGAGAAAAACCTAATGGAGGTAGTCAAAGCCGCTGGCATGGAGCCAGACGAAGCGCAGGCGAAGGCGGTAGTTGCGTCGCTAAAAGGTGTAAACATAAAGGACATAATAAAGAATGCCCAAGCTGCACCTGTGGCACAGGCGGCGCCGCAAGCACAGGCACAGGCCGGAGCTCCAGCAGCGAAGAAGGAAAAGGAGTCGAAAGAAGACGAAAAGAAGAAGGAAGAGGAAGCAGCTGGCGGATTGGCGAGCCTGTTCGGCTGAGCACATTGTGAATTGCAGGTCAACAGGAAAAGTGAAAGCAATTTAAATGTGAGCGAAGCAAATGGATTATTGGTGACGTTATGGACGTATATGTTGACAAGACCAAATGTACTGGATGCCAGCACTGCAAGGATGTCTGTCCTGTGGCAGTATTCGAGATGAGAAGCAGGGGCACGCCAGATAATCCCGATGCCGGCAATGCAAACGCAGATACCGCTCCAGAAGAGGCAAAGTGGAAGGGCAAGACAGATCCGGCTGTAGTTGACAAATGGTCCAATGTCAATGACGGCCATAGGCATTTTGCGAATGACAACGACGGAAAGAGCGGAGGGCTTTCAGTTGCGGTTAACGGAAGCGCATGCATACTTTGCCAAGCCTGCCTTATAGAGTGCGAAGGCGAATGTATTCACATCACCGACGATACCGGCACAAAGTATGTATCCATATACAAGTAATCTGGAAGCACTTTTTTATCTTTCTTTTTCTAATTCTTCAATGTTGTTGTTTTGTTCAGTATGCAAAGTGTAGAGATGAGAATATATGTTTGAGTACCTTAGCAAGCCATTTCAAGATCAGGAGAGCCTTGGCGTATTGAATCCCTATGTGAGAGGATGGTTCGAAAAGAACTTCAAGCTGCTCACCCCGCCGCAAAAATACGCTTTCAAGCTGATAAGCGAAAAGAAGAACGTGCTGATTACCGCCCCGACAGGCTCTGGCAAGACCCTTTCGGCATTTCTCTCAATAATAAGTAGGCTGTTCGACTACAGCATGCAGGGCAAGCTCGAGGATAGGGTGTACTGCACCTACATATCGCCGCTTCGCGCGCTTAACAACGACATATATCGCAATCTTGCAAAGCCGCTGGGCGAGATATACGACGCTATTAGCAAAGATGCGAAGATTGCAGGTACGGCAAAGCAGGTTACGATAGCCGTACGAACTGGAGATACGCAGCAGAGCGAGCGCAGAAAGCAGTTGCTAAAACCGCCAAACATACTCGTCACAACACCGGAAAGCCTTGCGATAATACTAAATTCTGAACGCTTCATGGAGCACATGAAGGGCCTTGAATACATAATCGTGGACGAGGTGCACGAGCTTGCAAACAACAAGCGCGGCGTTCACCTCTCGCTCTCTATTGCAAGGCTGCAGGGGCTCATAGGCCATGGCATAACCAAGATAGGGATGGGTGCCACGCTCTACCCGTTGGATGAAGCGGCAAAGTTCCTTGTGGGCTTCAAGAACGGCGAGCCCGATGATTGCACCATAATAGACGCCTCGTGGAGCAAGAAGCTTGACATAAAGGTGGTGAGCCCAGTAAGGGATATGATTTACACAAAAGACGAGGTCGTGGAGGATTCCATCTACAAGGAGCTCAACAATATAATAAAAGGATCAAAAACAACGCTGATATTCACGAATACAAGGAGCGGCACGGAGCGCGTCGTGTTCAACCTCAAGAAGCGGTTCAAGTACGGTGAAGAGATAGCTGCGCACCATGGCTCGCTGTCGAGGGATTCAAGGCTTGAGGTAGAGGAACTGCTGAAGAAGGGCTCGCTGAAGTGCGTTGTCTCTTCTACAAGCCTGGAGCTCGGCATAGATATAGGCACTATAGACAATGTGGTGCAGCTTGGTTCGCCAAAAAGCATAACAAGGGCGGTGCAGCGAATAGGCAGGGCCGGGCATTCATTTGATTCTGTCGCAAAAGGGGAGCTGCTTGTGCTGAACAGGGATGACATGATAGAGTGCACCGTAATGGTGGATTCCGCCCTGAAAAAGCATCTGGACTCTTTTACCGTGCCAAAGAACGCGCTGGATGTATTGGCGCAGCACATCGTAGGCATGGCATTGAACAAGAAGTGGAACGACAGCGAGGCATACGAGCTTGTAAAAACAGCTTATCCGTACAGCAATCTGCAGCGGCGCGATTTTGATGCCCTGTTGAATTACCTTGCCGGCAACTATGTGGGCCTTGAGAACAGGCACGTATACGGAAAGATCTGGTACGATGAGAAGGAGCACGCGTTCGGGAGGCGCGGCAAGCTCACAAAAGTGATATACATGCTCAATTCTGGCACGATACCAGATGAGGTTGCGGTGAACGTATACATGGGAAAGAAGTGGATAGGGAGCATAGAGGAGGAGTTTCTGCTTCACCTCAAGCCGGGGGACATATTTACACTTGGCGGAAGGCTCTACAGGTTTGAAAATTCAAGGGGCATGAGCTGCTATGTAAGCGAGGCCAAGGCCGCAGCGCCAACCATACCGCCATGGTTCTCAGAACAGCTGCCACTTAGCTATGAGCTTGCGATTGAGATAGGCAAGTTCCGGGCAAAGCTCTATTCGCTCATAAAGAAGCAGGTGAGCCTTAGATCCAGGGCCACATTCAAGAAGCTTCCAAAAGATGTAGACGAGTTCCTTGCCACCATGCCCGTTGACAAGAAAGCAAGGCTTGCAATCGCGAACTATTTCATGGAGCAGGTTTTGTTCGCAGGTGAGGTTCCCAGCGACAAGTACCTGCTGGTCGAGCAATCGCGCGATCCCTTGACAGGCAACAACTACCTTATATTTCATGCGCTCTTCGGCAGGCGCGTAAACGATGCGCTCTCCAGGGCCCTTGCAATAGAGCTTGCAGACATGCTCGACGAAGACATTAGTATAATGGTGAGTGACAACGGGTTTGTTTTCAACCTGCCAAAAGGGGAGAAGATAACCGAGCGCAACATCAAAGACATCGTGTCAGAGGTAGAGCACGCAGGAATGCCGCTCATGCTCAAGCAAAATATAAGGCGCACCGAGCTCATGCGCAGGAAGTTCAGGCACGTAGCGGCAAGGAGCTTCATGGTGCTCAGGAACTACAAGGGCTGGAAGATCAGCGTGGGCAAGCAGCAGTTCAACTCGCAGCTATTGCTCAAGGCCGTAGAGGAGACGGACAAGAATTTCCCAGTTCTGAGCGAGACCTACCGGGAAATACTTGAAGACACTATGGATCTGCACCGGGCGGAGCAGGTGCTCTCTGGAATGTGCAGCGGGGCGATAAAGACAAAGCTCATCAGAACGCCTGTGCCGTCGCCGTTCTCGCATACGATGCTCACGTTCGGCAGCGCAGATGTAATACTTATGAAGGAGCGCAGAAAATACCTGCAGAAGCTGCACAAGCTCGTAATGGAAAGGATCAAGGGCGTGTAGATGCAGCTGAGCAAAGACGTAGAGCTCTTGGACGGCCTGCCTATTGCGTTTATACGCAGCATAAATGCCCTTGCGATAGCCGACCTGCATCTTGGCGGCGAGGCGTATCTTGCAAAGAGCGGCATCTTTGCCCCAAAGGTAAACCTAAAAAAGATTCTCGATCTGATAACAAAAGCACTTGACAAAACGCATGCAGGCAGCATCATAGTAGACGGCGACATAAAGAACGAGTTTTCAACTGTCGAGCCCGACGAATTCAACGAGCTCTACGACTTCATAAATTTTGCGAAGGAAAAGAGAGTGACACTATACCTGGTAAAAGGCAACCACGACAATTTCGTGGAGCGCTACAAGGAGCCGTTCAAGCTCAACGTGTACAGGCAGCAGGCGCTGATCGGCAAATACCTCTTCTTCCACGGCGAGGAGATGCCAAAGATAGAAGAGAAGGGCATAAAGATGCTTGTGATGGGCCACGAGCATCCATCTATAGGCATCGTGGATAGCATAGGCAAGAGGGAGAAGCTCAAGTGCTTCCTCTACGGCTCTTTCAAGTCAATTCCGCTGCTTGTCCTTCCGGCAATAAGCTTCTATGCGAGCGGTACAGACCTCTTGCTCGAGCCTCCGGAGCATTTGCTCTCTCCTATATTTAAGCATCTGGAAATAGATGTGATGCACGCGATAGCAATAGGCTACGGCTCCACGATAGACTTCGGCAAGGTGGGCAGACTAAAGCAGGCACAATAGTTAATTTGCGGGATCTACTGTACGCTCCCGAAGCTCACGCTCGGCATCACGCCGTTCGGCGGGTAGGCACGGATACGAATCCAGTAAATATACATAGAAGATTCTATACTACCTCCTGAGTCTAAAGTTGCAGCATACCCATTTGTGTAAGTAGAACCAGCAGTAAAAGTATAAGAATTTTGGTATATAGGGCTCGTATAACTACCATAATTATATGAATCCCAATAACACGTTCCTGATGAAGTATATGATTGGCTATCTATTATTAGTGGAGAAGTTGCAGAGGTAAAGGTTGGTGTATATGTCCCTATCCAACCGTTAAAATAATACTCTACCTGATTCGAAAGAGAAGATTGAGAAAAATATCCAAAATCTCCTATTGAAGTTCCTGCTAGGCTTGGGTTTACTCTATCTCGGATATCAGAGCCGGAGCTCCCATATAAATTTATTGCCGCTTCTCTAACCCGATTATTTGTTGATTGTGCGGTAGAGAAGCCTAAACTTTCGCCGTCGCCTGCAGTTGTTTCTACTAAGTGTATTCCGTTATTTATGGTTATAGTGCCGCCACTTCCTGAAGTGACTAATCCGCTTGGCAAACTTGTTCCAGCAAAGTTCCAGTAGTTGTTGAACACGCTCGCCCCATCATCGTATTGAGCATAGGTTGAGCTTAGCTGTGGGGCTTCGCCCGCATAAACGCCATCGTAGTTCATTGACGCGGGCTCAAATGCCATGTTTACCGTTACTTTGGAGCTTGCAGGTATACCATTAGGTAGATTCACCCAGAATACCGCTTGCGATGCCGTGCTTGAGCAACCCGATTCGCACCAACTGTGTAGTTCTGTAGAGCCTTGGTAAAACCTTATGTTGCCCAGATTCGAATTTTCATACTGCGCATATGAAGAAGGATTGAAGGTTATCATCTGCTGGAATGGGGCTGGCGTGGCAGCGCTTTGGCTGTTGGTGATAGTTATAGGCACGTAAAGTGCAGAAGATGGACTTGTGCTTGATGCGCCAACATTCTTTGCGACGATTGTCGCCATTTGTGTTGTCAGGTTGCCTGAATACTGTAGTATGGTGTAAACCGCCCAAACCTGTCCTGAAAATACGCTTCCAAACGGCGGGAACGAATAAATAGGCGTGCTTGAAAACTGGTATGTGCCGCTCTGCCCATTTGCAAAGCTGCCGGCGCTGTATTGCGGATAACCGCTTGGGCAGCCCATGCTATTGGGTGGCGCAAACCCGCTTGGAACAATGCAAAACGTAGCTGTATTCTAGTTTGTGCTACTGTACTGACCTAAAGTGAGTGTGAGTGTTGTGCCTGAAAGCACAGGCTTGCTGCACAGGAATCCGGATTCTGCTATGCACGTTGTGCCCATGTACGAAGCACTGCTGAAAACGCCAAGGGAGAACAAAGCAGCAATTACAATTGCTATGATGAGTATGGCCCACCCGTATGTCATGAGGTATTCCATTGCGCTCTGTGCTTTCCTGCTCCTCGCATGTTCCTGCCTGAGCATGCAATCAAAAATATAGGAACTTGGCAAATTAAATACCTTTGTGCATAACTATCTATGGGGGGTTTATCTTCTCTTTTGTCGTCGTGGATGTGTAGTGTTAGGTCTCCTGACCCAACACGCAACTGGCGTGTTGGTTGCCTTGCCAGGAGGCAGATACAATGGAAATATATGAGTTAAAAGATAAAATACTAGAGGTTTGGGCGCA
>JBMFTZ010000028.1:0-8875 GCA_049966775.1 Candidatus Micrarchaeia archaeon | reverse complement strand
CGTTAAAAACAGTGCATATTATTGCTTATTTAATTGAATTGTTGGACAACGCCGCTCCCTAATTTCCGGCATAAGCAAAATGTTGCCGATCCAAAGCAGAAAAAGAAAAAGATGGAGCGATCACTCCATCTCGCCGCCAGGCATTCCGCCTCCGGGCTGCGCGCCCGCGCTGCTCTTTGCCTTAGAGCTTATCATGTCGTCGATGCGCAAGATTATCTGCGCCGCCTCGCTGGCACTGTATATCTCCTGCTGCTTCACCTTCTTGGGCTCGAAAATGCCGAGCTTGCTCATGTCAGCAACAGTATTCCTGAATATCTCTACGCCGTAGTTTACCCCGTCTTTGGTGTTGTGCTTGCTCCTCAGCTGCACCAGCGTGTCTACCGTGTCCATACCGGCGCTTTCCGCAAGCGTCTTCGGCACCACTTCAAGCGCGTCAGCAAACTTCTGTATGGCGAGCTGCTCCTTGCCTCCCACCTCGCTTGCAAAACTCCTAAGACTCTTCGCCAGCTCGACCTCTATGGCGCCGCCGCCTATTACATACTTGCCGTCCTCTATCGTGCCCCCGATGGCGCCTATAACGTCCTCTGCCGACCTCTCTACCTCGTCGATGACCTGCTGCGTGCTGCCGCGTATTAATATGGTCACGCTCTTCGGGTCCTTGCACCTCTCCACGAAGATCATGTTTTCGCCTGCGATCTTCTTCTCTTCTACCATTCCGGCGAAGCCGAGATCAGCATTGGTAAGGTCGTCGAGGCTTGTGACCATATTGCTGCCCGTAGCCCTTGCCAGCTTCTCCATGTCACTTTTCTTTATGCGCCTTGCGGCCAGTATGCCTGCCTTTGCCATGAAGTGCAGGGCCACGTCGTCTATGCCCTTCTGGGTAAATACGACGTTAGCGCCGCTCTTCTTTATCTTTTCTACGCGCTCCCTTAGTATTGTCTCCTCCTGCTGTATGAACGCCTGCATCTGGTCTGGCGATGTTATCTCTATCCTTGCATCAGTTTCCGTCTTCTCTATTTCCAGTGCGACGTCAAGCAGCGCAATCTTCGCGTTTTCGATCGCCTTTGGCATGCCTGGGTGCGCCACCTCCTTGTCTACGAGCACGCCGTTTATGAGCTCTGTGTCAGAAACGCTGCCGCCCGTCTTTTTCTCGAGCTTTATAAAGTCGTGATCCACAATAATCTTTCCGCTCGGATCCCTTGTCATTACCTGCTTTACCGCCTTTATAATGAGGTTTGCAAGGTGCGCCTTCGCAGCGTCGTCGCCTATGTTCTTAGAGCCCATAGACACCAGCGCTATCTTCTGCAGTGTCTTGTCGTCATCGATGTCCACCTTTATTGACACGTCATCAAGTATCTTCGAAGCCCTGTCCGCCCCCATCTTAAGCCCCTTTATTATGGTGGTGGGATGTATGCCCTGCTCGAGCAGCTCTCCCGCGCCCTTGAGCAGCTCACCTGTTATTATCACAACTGTCGTAGTGCCATCGCCCACTTCCTTCTCTTGCGTCTTTGCGATGTCAACCATTATCTTGGCTACCGGGTGCTCCACGTTCATCTCGCTCAATATCGTAGCGCCATCATTGGTTATTACTATGTCGCCCAGGTCGCTTACCATCATCTTGTCCATGCCTTTTGGGCCTAGCGTGGTTTTTACCGCGTTTGCTACTGCCACCGCAACCATGATATTGGCTCTCTGTACATCCCTACCTAATTGTCTTGTAGCCCCTTCCGGGAGGAACAATACCTGTTGTCCTGCAAGTTGGTTTTCAGCCATAATTACACCTCCACTATATTTTTCAACATCAATACAAATAGATTTTCGGAACCTCCGTTATTAGTTGGTGCTCCCGTAACCGCTATGTAATTATATTTACCATCGAAAGATATTTATTTGTATATCATGGAAGAGGCGAAGTCGGTGTTCCCAGCGCTGTGCTCCTGCCCGCACGCAGCACATTGTGGGCGCTTCGCGGGTCACATCCTGAGCAGCAGCGTGTGCAGGTGTATCTTTTTATGCAGCTGATCAAGCTCTTCCGTGCTCGCTGAGCCGAGCACATCGCGCAAGTGCCTGTAGCTTTCGTCATTCATGTTATGCAGTATCGAAGCCGGCACGTATAAGGGTAAATTGATCAGCGTACCAGGTGCTGTCGGCATCATATACCATTCGCTGCCATCTAAGCGCTCCCTATTTGCGGCAACTTCCTTCCAGCTTCTAAGCTCTTCATTGCTCGCCCCTTTTTGCTTAAGGAATGCGTCTATCAGCTCTGCAGCCTTTGATACCTCCGTGTCATTGCTCTGGCTTCCGGATTTGCCGTAAATAGCGATAATATCCTCAAGCGCGGCGTTCAAGAGCTTTGCTTTCCTTGAGGCTTCATCTTGGTGCCAAAAATGCGGTATGCCTGCCGTCGAATCACCCCACACATACACGTATACTTAAATAATATTTATAGATTGTGATTTGCGCCGCCTCGCTGGGTAGATGGTATTAAATAATTTTCTAATCATAATAACTCTGAACTGATTGTGAATTTGGCAAGGTGTGAAAATGAAAATAAGTGAATTGAAAGTAGGTACCAGCAACGTTACCATACAGGGCAAGGTAGTAAACAAGGACGAGCCACGAGAGGTTGTCACCAAATACGGGAAGAGGCTTAGCGTAGCAAACATAACCGTGCAGGACGATACCGGCACCATAGCGATGTCGCTCTGGGGCAATGACATCGATGCTGTGAATGTTGGCGATGTTATCGAGGTTTCAAACGGCTATGTAAATGAATTCAGGGGTACCCCGCAGCTGTCTACAGGGAAGTTTGGAAAGGTCAAGGTTGTGGAAAAGGGCGGCGGTTCAGAAGAGCTTTTTGATACCGAAGCGGAGGACAAGGGCGAGGATGACGCAGCGCCTTCCGATTCGGAAGATGCCGAAGACGCTTGATCGCCAAGCATGGGCAGCCAGCTTGGATTAGCTTTTCCTTTTTCGTATCTCAGCTTTGTTCCAGTAGCGCAGGCTGTATATGAGTAGTATGCCACCCAATATGACCCCAAACCACAGCGTGGCAAGCCTTGTCATTATTGTTACAGAAGAGCTTATCGCTGAGCTCGCGTGGAAGGCGCTGCCTATAAACGCCACTAGCGCCCCGTCAGTAACGCCGATGTTGCCAGGCACTGCGGTAATCATGCCCAGGACCATTGATGACGATTCAATCAACGCGCTTGCGGCTATGTGTGGCGCGAACCCTATCGCCATAAGTGAAAAGTATAGCGCCATGGCGTTGAGGAACGCCGCGGGCAGAGAGACGGCAAGCGATATTATGTAAACCTTTGGCTTGTTCAGCGTGCTCTGGCTGGCAAAGTACTCGTCACCGTAAAGCGTGAAAAACTTCAAGATGCGCTCGCTCTTTATAAGCCTCTTCACTCTGTTGTAGAACCAGTCGCTCACCAGGAAGAGGAATGGAAGCATGAGCACGATGTCTATTGCCACCACGTAAAGCACGTAGGTGTGAAAGTATACTGCAGCAATGAGCGCCAGCGCTCCCACGCCTATGAAATCGGTAAATATGTCAAGCATCACAATTGGGAGCAGGTTTGTGGTTTTTTTCTTTGTAAGCCTGTTAAGCGTGTAAGCCACGAGCACCCTTCCCACCTTGCCGGGGGTTATGTTCATCGAATAGAGTGAAAGGTAAACGATAAGGTTTTTCCTGAAAGGTACCTTGATGCCCAGCCTGTGCAGGTAGTAATTCCATTTTATGAACCTCAGCAGGTAGCCGGCAAGCACAGCAAGGAACGCGAGCAGATATATGTACGGGTTGGCAGTCGCTATTATGTCAAGCACCTTGCTTATACCGCCGAACCACGCGATGCCGAAGAAGACCAGAAAGCTGGCAACGAAGCCTATCACGATGAAAAACGTTATCCTCCTTATTAGGCGCACATACTCATTCTTGTCAAGCTTCGAGATGTGTGTTATTGTGTACCATATGGATTTCTGCTCCCGTTTTGGCATTGGCACGCGCATTACCCCCTTATTGTGCTCGAAAACAAGCGCTCATAGCTCTTTGCTATCTTGTCCCAATCGTTGTTTGCCATTACACGCCTTCTTGCACATCTTGCAAGCCCTGTGAGCTCATCCCTGTTTTCAATAGCGAATCTTATCTTCCGGTAAATCATATTTATATCACGCGGCTTTATATACATGCCGCACCTGCCGAGCACCTCTGGTATGCCACCCACGCGCGACGCTATAGCCGGCACCTCGCACGCCATTGCCTCCATAAGCGCAAGCCCCGCGGGCTCATACAGAGACGGCATCACGAACGTGTCGGCAAGGTTGTAGTAAGCAGGCAGCTCATTCTCGCTCAGCCCTGAGAGCATATGTAGCCTCTTTGCGACTCCCAGCTTTTCAGCCATCTTGATAAGCTTGCGCTCCAGCGGCCCCCTGCCTATTATTATGAGGTCGGTATCGTAAGATTGTTGTACCATTGCAAATGCCTTGAGCAGTATCTCTTGCCCTTTCTGTTTTACCAGCCTGCCGTTATTGAGCACCACGTTCGAGCCCCTTTCCACAACGCCAAGATTGAAGTCCTTGCCAGCATGCTTGAAAATCCTGTAATCTACGCCGTTGTATATCACGTGGCTCTTTTGCATGTATGCGCTTGGAACAGTGGAAACGAGCGCATACCGCGAAACGCCTGTTATAACATCAGCAGCCCGCATCGTCTTCCTGCCTATAAGCAGATCGTACAGTAGCGCTCCTTTGTCAGTGAACGGGTCTATACCCCTAGGCAGCGAGTTGTGTATTGTGAGCGCCAGTTTGGCGCCCACCTTTTTAATAGCATTGATGTTACCCTGGAAGTACTGATATCTATTGTTTATATGGTAAAGCTCTGCACCCTCCTTTATTATCTCATCGTTCAGCCCCCGCATCGCGACGAAAGGCAGCGGCAGCCCGTAGGCGCTTATGTACCTTGAAGGCAGCCTGACAACGCGAATGCCTTTCACATAGTCAATGCTTTTGCTTTTCTGCCCTTCTGCAGCAGACGTTATGACACAGATGTTGTGCCTTTTCGAGAGCCTGCTGTAAACCTGAAGCAGCACCTTTTCGGTGCCTCCGTGGTACGGGTAGAAATAAGGGTTGAGCACGCAGATGTCCATCATATCACAGCTAAAAAGTATTTTCCAGCAAGCCTTAAATACGTGCGCGTGCCATGAAACGGTTTCATGGGAATATATTAATACTGTTTCAGCATCTAGTAAAAGGGCGTCGCGCGCGCTGCGCACATGCAAGAAGCGCGGTGGTTTGGCGCGGTTGTTCGGATGGCACCAAAAAACACGAAGAAGAACATAATATTCCTGCTCATTGATACCCTCAGGGCTAGCGATGCGTATGGGCCAAAGATGTACAACATGCGCAGGATTGCGCGCAGCGGGGTCGTATATAAAAATACAGTTGCTCCAGGCACGTGGACTGCCCCGACCCACGCTGCCCTGTTTGTCAACAAGCGCGTGTCAGGTATAAGGAACGTTTCAAGGGACTTCTTCACGAATGGCACCATGAAGATAGACCCGTGGCTTGTAAAAACAAAGTTCCTCCCTTCAAGCGCAAATACCCTTGCCGCCAAGCTCTCAAAGCTGGGCTACAAGTCAGTGCTCATCTCAAACAACCCATTCTTGTCAAGCTTTACCAACCTGGCGATAGGGTTCAGCAAGGTGTACGATGCATGGCTGGATACCAACGCGGAAGGGAACAAGGGCCTTGCAGACAAGCTATCGTTTATAATTAACGGGGGTGCAAAGACAAGGGCCAAGCTCATCAGCGCAAGCTATGCAATAGCCAGGATGATCCCGGGCGCGGCGCTTGACAGGGTTTACCTCTACTTCAGGAAGCGGCTTGACCGGGGTGTTGCCGAAGCAGATGGCACGTACCGCCTTGACAGGGGTGCGGCCTACACCGAAAGGCTGCTTTCCCGGTATCTTGACTTTGAATATGACTATTCCCCGCAGTTCATATTCCTGAACTACATGGAAGCGCATGAAAACTACCCCGCCGGGAACGCGGTGCAAGATAAATGGCTCTACCTGAGCGGCATAGAGCCGATGGATGCGCATGCCACGAGAAGGCTACACAGCGCCTACGAGAGGCGCATCGCGTACATGGATGCGCGCATCGGCAGCCTAATCCATATGCTCAAAAGCAAGGGCATGCTCGAAAACGCGACAGTGGTGATAGCATCTGACCATGGCCAGGCGTTCGGCGAGCACGGAATGCTCTATCATTCGCTTCCCCCCTACGAGCCCATATCGAAGGTGCCTCTTGTGGCAGCTAACTACGAAAACGGCAAGCTTGTCCGGGCAGGCGAGGAGGTGGGCACGCCGGTCAGCCTGCTGTCGTTGCATGAGGCGCTGCTCAACGTGGCTTCCGGCTCAGAAGAGCACCTAAACGGCAACCTGAGGCGTGACCGGTATGTTTTTAGCGAGCACAAGAGCATAAGTGAAGGCTGGGACGAGCAGCTTCTCCGGCTGCTGAAACCGCGCTCAGCGTATGCGAGAATGATCTACAAGGCCAAATACGAGATGAACAAGCCGGCAGTGGCGGTGTACAGGCGCAGCATGAAGCTTATGCACTTCTTCGGCGCAAAGCCCGATGAGCTGTACGACCTTGAGCGTGATCCTGAAGAAATGGATAACATAATAGGCAGGAATAGGTATATCGCAATGGAAATGCTCAGCGGATACCTGGCGGTGTGACTGCAATCATTCGAGGTTCTTGACAAACGGCTGCTTGCACACGCTGGCACTGTTGCCCGTTATATTGCATATCTGTGCTGTGAACACATTCGCGTTCCCTATTATGCTCTGTGCAACTGTAGAATTTGCATCTTGGATATACCCTATTACAGCGTTCCAATCGTACTTGTTTATGAGCAGCGGGCTGTACTCCGCACCGTACTGCACCGTAATATTGCCGAAGTCTATGAGCGGTATCCCGCCACGCTCATCGGCAGGAATGGCGCTGAAGTTGAGATCAAACGCGCTGAACGTCTCGTTCTCCAGCTTGTTTGGAACCTGTAGCACCCTGTAGGGATATGTATTGGTAAGCTCTTCGACGCTCTCAAAGGTTACATATTGGCTGGAATAAGAAGAGTTAAAGAACGTGAATGTTGGAGTGCCAGGAGCAAAATCAGAAGTGCTGGAAGTCATGTAATGTAGCGAGCTGAAATTTCCGAACCTATCAAGCGCAATGATAAGCGCCCACCTGGTTGCGGCGCAGTAAGGGCAGTAGTCCGCCCCAATATATATGACAGCAGGCTTGCCATTAAGCAGGAGCACTGTGGTTTTGCCGGTCTTAATCGGAAGGCCGCTTGCCGCCCCTATGCCAACGCTGTTTGCAAGCTGGTAGTTGTTTGCGATGCCGTATAGCAGAGAAAGCACGTGCTGCGGCACTGCGACATTGTCCATCGCCGTGCTGGCATGGCTTCCTGTTGATTGTAGCACAGCTACAGCAATGACCGCAACCGCAATCGCGACACCTATTATAGAATATGCGATTTTTTTGTTCAAAGCATTCACTTTATTGAAAGGAACGATACACTCTTTTTAAGAATAATATTGATAAACCCATTTATTCTGCCCTTATACCTATATAAAATATATGCCATCGCCACGCTCAGCAGCGCTCCGGCAAGTATATCCGTAAAGTAGTGCGCACCTATGTACATCTTGCCGAAGAGCACAAGCAGCAGCCAGGCGATGTACAAGGGCCTTAAATATTTGTACCGCCCCAGAAATGCGGGCAAGCCGGTAAGCACGGTTGCATGGTTGCTTGGAAAAGAGTAATTCGATTCGCACGCGTAGGAGTTTATTGAAAGCCCTGGAGTATTGCAGGGCCTTGGCTCCTTCACAATTACCTTTATCAGGTCGCCTACGATATAGAAAAGCACCACAGCCACTGCAAAAGTGTAAACGTTCTTGTCCTTCCTGAGAAACATGTATATTGCTATAAGCGGCAGTACAAGCAGGTAACTCTGCCCCAGTGCAGCCATCGCCCTGTCGAGGAGCGGATTGGCTATGCTTTTCATGAACGCGAGCACGGCCGCGTTTATCCATATGTTATATGGTTCAATACCTAGTGCAAGCATCCGGCATCACTTTCTTACAAGCTCGAAATTCACGTAATATAAGATTGCAGCAATACTTTTAGTGTCACGTATTTCGTTCCTTTTTATCATGTCAAGCGCCTTGGAAAGCGATACGATCCTTATGTTTATATCTTCAAGCGCTTCGGGCTCCGGCTCGCCGCTCCTGTAGCAATGTGCATAATAAAAATGGAGCATTGTCGTTACGGTATTGGGCTGTGAGTAGGCGTTGAACATAAACCTTATTAATTTTGTGGAATAGCCTGCTTCTTCTCTGAGCTCCCTTTTTACCGCCTTTATCGGCGTTTCGCCTTTTTCGATGTGGCCAGCAGGCAGCTCGTAGAGCCTCTTGCGTACAACTGGCCGGTACTGCGATTCAAGCAGTATCCTGTCATTGCCAAGCAGTGGCAGTATTGTGACAGCATCCCTTTCCTTGATAACAGTGATTCTTACGCGCTTGCCTTTCACAATGGCGCTTTCCTCTACCAGCGAATCGACGCGCCCCTTGTAATATACCTTCATCTGCCTCCTTATAATTTAAGAGGAAGGATTTATAAATATAATAAAACATTTAAGTATGGTGTCAATAGGCTTCGCCGGGGTTGTTGCGTAACCTGGCAGCGCGGCAGGCTCCAGATGTTTAACCTTAATTGAGCAATAGCGATGATGAGGATCTGGAAGTTTGAGCAATGAAGTAACCTGCAAATCTGGGTTCAAATCCCAGCAACCCCAAACTTTTCTGCGAAG
>JBMFTZ010000027.1:0-12087 GCA_049966775.1 Candidatus Micrarchaeia archaeon | reverse complement strand
GCACATCCACAACCAGCACATCCACATCAACAACAAGCACATCAACATCCACAACATCCACAAGCACATCCACAACCAGCACATCCACATCAACAACAAGCACATCAACATCCACAACCAGCACATCAACAACAACGTCTACAAGCACAGTTCCGTATGTTGCAATTACACTGGATAATACTCAAAGCTCACCCACTCCGGCCCCATTCCAGCAGATGATAACCCTGGATAGTGCTAGCTATTCAAGTTATGAGCAAAGCGGTTTGCAGAATATAGAGTTTACAACAGGTCCGGACGCTACGGGCACAGTATTGCCAGCATGGATAGAATCAGGTGCAAGCAGTACCTCTACAAGCACAATAATATGGGTTAAGCTGCCAAATGGCATTGGCGCTGACAGCAGCATGACCATATACTTGAATTTCATGCCAAGTAGCGTAATGTCAAGCTCTGGTCCAACTGGCGAAGCACCGCAGCTTTCAAGTACGTATGGCGAATACGACGATATCGCAAGCGTAATGCAGCCAGGTCTGATATATCAGATATACTATGATTCTTCAGGCAGTTGTGACAGCACCAGTTACCAGAATAATGTCTATGCTGCTTTGCTTGGGGACGGTGTTACAATATCCTCTTGTGCATCATTTGTATCATCCACGGGCCAGTTTGTTACAAGTCAAACCGGCACGACCCAAGACGTTGATGGGACTAACCAGCCAGATGTGGTACTTAACTATCAGGAGGGCTATTCCGGTGGGTCTGCATATCCAAATCCCCCAGTGGCAAATAACGCGTATTCGTGGATAATAAAGACCATGGGGTGGGCAGACTTGCCAGATCAGTCTGTTACGTTCTACGGAATGGGCGACGACGGCATCGCTATGGGATATGCCACTGGGGGCGGTTCTAGTAGCGGGCAATACTGGCTTGGCGGGACATCCAACCCAAATAATGTATACAACGGCTGGCGTACGCAAGGTGCGACAACCTATAGTGGTACAATTCCGGCAGGTGCTTACCGTATCGAGCAAGACTACTTTGAAGACGGTGGAGGTGCGTATACGGCGTTGTGGTCCAATGTTGGAGTGAATTACTATCATGCGGCTTACCCGCCCGACGGCGTCATGCCAAGCGCAAGTATACCCCCCGCATCGGTTCCTCCCGGTATTGTTTATTATACACAATTAAGCCTTTCTACCTCGTGGAACGTGGGACATGGTGCTTTTGTGCAGCAGATGGTCAACATAACAGAAAGCAGTTTCTCAAATTATATAGTCTATAACAACAACTTTGCTAACTTTGAGTATTTCTATGCAAATGGCACTATAATACCTGCTTGGATTGAAAGCAATATCAATGGCAAGCTTATCACCTGGGTAAGGATAAAGAACACTACTACATCATTCTATCTCGGGTTTGCTTCGCAGTCCACAAATCTCCTTTCCAGCTCGGGCACTACCGGAATTGGTGAAGCACCGCAGCTATCTGGCACTTATGCAGAGTATGATGACGGCTCCAGCGTATTCCCATATTATCAGCGCTTCGGAGGGTTATCCTCCTTACCATCTGGGTGGTCTTCCGTTAGTGGTACCCAGCTGACTTATTATTCAACTTATCTAAAAATACAGTGCAGCCAAACCACTGGTGAATACTATGGCATATTCATTAATCCGATGCCTTCGCCTTTAAGTTCTACACCCACGGTATGGGACTTCTACGGTAGTATTTATGACGATGGTCCAGCCGCAGGCAATCAATTAGGTACATCCACGGCTACCCCAAGTGGCGGCCCCGAAGGGAATGATCTATACGGGTATACATACCTAGAAGGGTGCTATTCCTATGGCGGTACCAACTTAATCTACTTCTGGAACAACAATGCAGGCACGTCAACCGGTGTCTATGACCCTGGCGGCGATATAATCTACACAATGGTGATGAACTCCCCGACCAGCGTAGAGCTGCTTCTTAATTATACTTCCATATACTCGACCACATCAGCAACCAGCGAAGCGGTAACATATTTCGGAATTTATACGGGCTACGCTGCAGCGTATCCGTCCCCAGCTCCCCCCGCATATGCTTATTGGGTGCGCGCTCGCACCGATCCGCCAAATGGCGTTATGCCAAGCGTGAGCTTTGGCAGCGTGTAAATGTCATGAAGCAACGCATGGTTCCTGTGCCGGTCAGTCCGCTTGTGTACCATGGACTGTGCCATTGATCATCATTGATCATGTCATATAGTTTGATGGTTTAGCTCGTGCCTACCACTATCACGCCTGCGGTAATTACTATTACTCCAATCCATCGCAATAAAGGCACCTTTTCCATGAGCACCGTTGCAGCAAGTATTACTGTAAATATGTAGCTTAGGCCGCCAATGCTGTACGCCCAGCTCAGGTGAACCCTGCTCAGCACATAGAAGTAGAAAACCGTTGAGGCTAGATATGCCAGCACGGCAGCGCTGAAATACGGTAACAGCATGGGCTTGTCGACAAACGCGTATTTGAACATAAGCTGCCCCACTGCGCCTAGCAGAGTCGAAATAAAGAGCACGCCTATGAGTTCGATCTTGCGATTCATTCGATCCCTATATGGTCATTGAAATTATTACAATTCCAAGGAACACGATGCCTATGCCCAAGTAGCGCAGGCTGCTGACCCTCTCCTTTAGCACGAGCCTTGAGAAGATGACTATGAATATGAATGTGCTTGCGAATATAGGGTACACGATGGAAAGCGGCGCGTTGTATAGCGCATACAGGTATATAGCAAGCCCCGCGATGTACCCTGCCCCACCGATCAGCACATATTTGTTTGCTACAAGCTTTACTATTTCCTTGAATGATATGTTTGGCTTTAGCGCTTTCTTGAAGGCAAGCTGTGCGAGCGAAGCTAGCAGCGAAGCGAAAAGTGTTAAAAATATAACCAAATAAGTATTCATAAGCATCGTGGTCTAGTGGTTTACGAGACAAGAGCACTCTCATTGTCGCTTGCGACAGTGGCGCTAACAATATTAGCCATAATAATATTTATATACCAGCGTGGGAGCGCCGCTTTTTACGCTACCGTGGTAATCGCCATTATAGTGGGCTTCGCTAATGCATGGCTTCTTGGCAGGAGTGCCGGGGCCGGGCAGTCCATGCCCAAAGCTCCAAAAAGCACGGGCACGAGCAAGGCGGGAGCGCGGCGTGCAAGCCGACCAAGTGCAAACCACCAAAAAAGGTGAGCGCGCCGGCCGATTTGTGTCAAGCGGGAACCCACGCCATTAGGGTGCGAGCGTGTTACAAATGGACACACTTATTATAGCGGAAAAGCCGAGCGTTGCGCTCAGAATAGCAATAGCACTAGGTGATGGCTCGCAGAAGCGCGAGGTGCTAAGCGGTGTAAGCTATTACGCGATAGATCGCGGCTCTTCCAAAGTGTATGTCGCCTCTGCAGTGGGGCATATCTTCACCATGCACCAGATCGGCAGCAAGACAGGCTACCCCGTTCTTGACGTGGAGTGGGTGCCATCGTACAAAGTGGGCAGTGCGCTCTACTACACAAAGAAATATTTTGACGTGTTCGAGCACCTGTCGTCAAAATGTGGCATGTTCATAAACGCGTGCGACTACGATGTGGAGGGCACAGTGATAGGGACCAATATAATAAACTTTATAGCCCATGGGCTTGCCACCGCTAAAAGGATGAAATTCTCAACCACAACCACCCCGGATCTAAGGTATTCTTACGAAAATTTGCTGCCACTGGACATGAGCAATTTCTATGCGGGAGAGGCACGCCACATACTTGACTGGCTGTGGGGCATAAACCTGAGCAGGGCGCTCTCCAGCGCCTTGCAGAACGGCAAGCCTCTGAGCATAGGCCGCGTGCAGGGGCCAACGCTTGCGCTTCTCGCAAATCGCGAAACGGAGATCAAGAATTTCATACCGAAGCCATATTGGGTTGTATACACGGTAATCAATGGCGTAAAATTTACCAATACAAGGGGCAACATCTTCGACAAGGTTATCGCAGATGAAGCATACTCGGAAACTGAAAAGAACAAGCAAAACGCGCGCATAGAGAGCGTGGAGGAAAAGGAGGAGTACACAAGCCCTTACCCGCCGTTCGACCTCACCTCGTTGCAGCTAGAGGCAAGCAGGGTGTTGCATTTCGATCCATCGGCAACGCTTGCAATAGCTCAATCGCTGTATGAGCGCTCGTATATATCTTACCCGAGGACGTCATCCCAGAAGCTCCCATTTTCGATACCGTTGCAACGCATAATAGCCGATTTGGCAAAGAACCCCACATATGCGGAAAGCGCAGGAATGCTCATAAAAGGCAGGCTGTTCAAGCCCCACGAGGGTACTAAGACCGACGAGGCGCATCCTGCCATTTACCCTACTGGCGTAATGCCGAAAGCGCTCACAGCGCAGGAGCAGAAGCTTTACGACCTCATAGCAAAGAGGTTCCTGGCATGCTTTGGCCCCTATGCGAAGGTGGCCAGGGCCAAGGTCCTCGCAATTGCGGGCACCGAAGCGTATGCGGCAAGCGGCTACGTCGTGCTCGAGCGCGGCTGGCTCGACATATACGGTTATGCCGTGCTAAAGGAGAGCGCCCTGCCAAAATTCGAGAAGGGCCCTGTGGCAATAGAGAAGGTGCTTATCGATGCGCTAATGACAAAGCCGCCCAGGCGCTACACGAAGGCGATGCTCATAGCAGAGCTCGAAAAGAGAAAGCTGGGTACAAAGGCCACACGGGCCTCGATAATAGACACGCTCTTCAAGCGCGGCTACATAAGTGGCTCACTGATAACTGTCACAAGCTTCGGTATGAGCGTCTATAACGTGCTCAAAAAATATGCCGAGATGATAATAAAGGAGGAGACCACAAGGAAGCTCGAGGTCGACATGGAGCAGATAGCTTCGGGCGGGAAAAGCGAAGCCGAGGTGATAAGCGAAGGCAAGGCGCTTCTCCTGGAAGCGCTCGAGATGTTCAACAAGAACAAGCAAGGCATAGGCAACGACATGAGGGAGAGCCTTGCGGCCAGCGAGGTGGTGCTTGGCAAGTGCCCGCTTGATGGCGGCAACCTTGTGATAAGGCACTCCCGCACCGGCAAGATCTTTGCGAGCTGCTCGAACTACCCGAACTGCAAAGCTATATACCCGCTGCCCCAGCATTCAAGGATTATACCCACCGGCAAGGCGTGTGAATACTGCCACACCCCGATAGTTAAGGTTTTCCGCGGCGGCAAAGTGTTTGAAATGGATCTCGATCCAAACTGCATAACGAAGAAATCGTGGTCCAGCAAGCCCAGGCCTTCCGTTGCTGGCGTAAAATTAAAAGTGGAAGAAGCAAAGCAGCAAAAGCCGCAGAAGGCGAAGCCTGCGCGCAAGCAGAAGGCAAAGGCAAAGCCGAGGTCAAAACCCCAAAGAAAGAGGGGCAAAAGAGGCGTGAAAGATGTTCCTGCCTGAATTTTACCGCGGCCTCAAAAGGGGTCCGCAGGTAGTGCTTCCCAAAGACATAGGCATGATTATCACCTATACTGGAATAGGCAAGAACAGCATATGCGTAGATGCGGGCGCAGGAAGCGGGTGGCTCGCAGTAACCCTAGCCAGGCTTGTAAAGCACGTTACCACTTACGAGATAAGGCCAGAATTTGCGAAAATAGCGCAGAGCAACATTGACAGGCTGGGCCTTGACAACGTAGAAGTGAAAATAGCGGACATCTCAAAAGGCATAATAGAGAAGGAAGTGGATCTGGTAACGCTAGACATGCCTAATTCAGACAAGGTTGTAAGGCACGCCCACAAGGCGCTCAGGCAAAACGGCTACATATGCGCGTACCTGCCGCACATGGAGCAGGTGAAGGCATTCGTGAAAAAGCTTGAAAAGTACAAATTCCACGATGTTCTTGTAATCGAAGCAATAGTTCGCGACATGCTTGTAAGGGAAGCAGGCATGCGCCCTTCCACAAAAGGGGTCTGGCATACTGCGTACCTGGCCTTTGCGCAAAAATAGCTTTAATGTGCGATATAAACAAAAGTAGGCGTATGCAAAGCATACGCCCGGGTGGATGAGAATGGGGTTTAGAAAATACGCATCAATGCGTTAATGTAGACTACATTTTGTTCGGAAGTTATTTAAATATTGCTTTGGTTTGTTTTTATCAAAATAAATGTCTATCTCGTTGAAAGATACCTGTTTACAAGTGCTACCGCCTCCCCTACCGCCCTCTTTATGTCAGTTCTTGTCCTTGCCCCTGTGCATATGATTTTGCCGTTCTTGAACAGCAGCAGCGCCGCCTTCGGCTCGTGCACCTTGAATATGGCGCCGGGGAACTGCTCCGGTTCGTAATCTATGTCATGCGACAACCTTGCAAGGCTGTACAGGTCTAGATCGACGCCCAGCTCTGCCTTGGCTACTATGTTTTCCACTTTGTAGGTGGGCTTTAGCACCACATGCTTGTGCGGCGGTGAAATCTGCGCGGGGCGTTTAGGCATTAATTAGCACCTTTATATAGATTTGCCTCATAACCTTTAAATACCTTAGCCGCATAATCATATGTGCTCGTTTTGGTGTTTTCATGGCAAAAAGATCGAACGGCTTATTCGTAGGGAAGACAAGGCATCTTGCGAGGCATCATGCGCCTTCAGGGATGTCTGTCAGCAGTGTAATAAAGGCATTCAGCATAGGAGACAGGGTTGTGATAGTGCCAAAGGGTAGCACCAAGAACATACCGCACCCTCGCTACAAGGGCAGGGTGGGTACAGTTATAGAAAAACGGGGCTCTGCCTATGTGGTCGAGCTCAAGATGTTCAACGCGACGAAGCGCCTTGTAGTGCCCTCAGTGCACCTGGACAAAGCGAAAGCATAGCGATGCACGCGCTGCACCAGTGCTAAACGCAAAAGAATGCGGGCGCACACTTTGTTTATAGAAAGCTGAAAGCAGAAAAGCACTTCAATGTACTTCTAGCTTCTTGATCTCAACCTTGCCTATCTGGGCGATGTGGCTGAGCCTGCTGGCAAGCTCCGACTGGAGCTTGTTCCCGTTTATGGCGTTTATTATGCTTTCAAGGTCGTTGTCCTTCACAAACGAAGCCATGAACCCCTCAATCTCCTTTCGCATGCCCACTATCTTGCTGTGCGCGGTCCTGCTTCTAGTTATGGCGATAACCTTGGTTACCACCTTGGCGCCATCCTTGGAGTCGAGCATCTGCACCGCAGATACTATACTCCTATAGCGCCTGACAAGCGACCTTATATAGCTGTTAAGCTGTTCTATCTGAACGAGCTTGGTGTGCGCCGAAGCGCCGTCAACACTTACAACCTTGAATTTCACTTTTGTATAGGCGTTTGATGGGTTGTGAGTTATTGTGTCGAGCCCAACCATTATATTCCTCCCTATGGCTGCTTTTTCGTCATTGGCGGGCATCTCGCCTATCGGGGCGTTGCCGAACTCCTTCGGGGCGTAGACCGTAAACCATTTTTTGAGCTTCCATGTGTCTATTTTTTTCTGCAAAACCATTCAATCACGCCTTGCCCTTTATAAGAAGCTCTGCGGTTGTGGGATCGTATCTCCAGCCCTGCGGCAGCCTTTTTTTTCTGATGTAATATCTGGTTAAGCGCCATATCTTAGATTCGATCCTGTGGAGCCTTGTCGCGTTGTAAGTGTCGCCCTTGTTTGCCGCAAGGTGGGTGCGCATGTTGACCGCCTTCTTCATTAGATCCAGCATGTCCGGGGGCAGCTGCGATGCCAAGCCCTTATCCTCAAGGATTTTGCCGAGTCTCTCGCCCATGGCGTGCTTTATGTATAGCACGTTGTGCTCCCTCTTTAGCTTCGCGCCTATAAGCGCGGGGCTCATGCCTTGCTTGGCGTAGCCAACTATTATCTCTTCTATCTTTGCCTTGTCCACGTCAGGCGCCGTGGCATTGCCCAAAGGTGGCTTCCTTGATTTTGACTTGCCCTTCTTTTTTGAATGTATCCTAGCCATATGCAATTCCCTGCATTACTGATAAAGCATAAAAGCTGCAACATAAAATTAAAAATAAAAATATTTAAAAGATGCTCAAGATATCCTTTCAGCGTTCGCAGACCTGGCTTTTACCTCTGTTATTCTTACTCTTATCTGCTCCCCCTCCTTAGCGTTGGGCACAAATATCACAAAGCCGTCCTTCTTTGCAATGCCGTCGCCCTTGGAGCCTACCGCGATTATGCTCACATCTATCTCGTCCCCCACCTTTACTGGTTTGGGCATAAAATAGCTGGGCTTCATGTGCATGCCGCGCCTGCCTTCCTCCCTGCCTTCGCCTTCTGCGCTTTCTTCTCTATTTTCATTTCCTTCTTCTTCACTGTCTACCATTTATATCTCTCTCATACGTAGAATTAGCGATTCCGCCTTACTCCGTATCTGTTAAGATATTTTCTTTTATATTTAAAAACCTTTGCATACTATCATGCTGAGGGAAAATCCTGCCTCAGCGCAATGCTAGCGCAGGTGCGCCTTCAGAGCGCCCTGTAAAACTCCCTCATGTTCCTGAACAAGTAGTCAGGGCCTACGCTTTTCAGCCTTTCATAGCTGTCGAAGCCATCAGCAATGCCGCATGAGCTGATGCCTGCGTACTTTGCGGTAATGATGTCGTCGGCCTTGTCGCCGATATAAATGCTCCTCTTGGGTTTCCCCCGTAGCGCCTTTAGCACGGCCATTATGCCTGCGGGGTTTGGCTTTGCTGCATGGAGGTCCTTCGCGCTTATCACCATGTCAAAGTACCCTGCAATGCCCGCTTTTTCTATCTTCTTCAATATTCTACCCCTGTTGCCGTTCGACATAATCGCTATCCTCTTGTGCCTGCTCTTAAGTTCATCGAGCAGCTCTTTGGCGTAGTCGTTCAGGTGCGGCTTGCTAAGCTTCTCCACGAAAAAGCTAAGGAAACGCGAGGCGAGATAGTTCTCCTCCGCTTCGAGCTCTTCAGGCGGTTCGAAATGCTTGTCGTAGCGCTTTGGAGCCTTCCTGTGCTTCACAAAGGCGCTGATGAGCCTGCCGTATAACCGCACGTGCGTGTAAAGCCTTATTATCGAGCCGTCCCAGTCGAAAATGAAAAGGTCAAACTTTTCCGCAAGATGCTCCATGAAATCATTTATAAATGACGTCTATGCTAGGCTTGTCCGGCAACGCCCTGCTAGCGCGCTGCGAAGTTGATGCACTTTCGCTCTCTATCGCAATCTTTATGCCCAGCTTCTCGCTTAGGTATTGTGCAGCCTCGTTAAAGCTCTTTAGCGCGTCGCCCTCATTGATTTTGGGCAGCTCTGTCAGGCTCTGGATGTTTTTGGAAAACTGCTGCAGGAACTTTGCCACTGCTTCCTTGTTGCCTTTGAACCTCTCGTCTCCGAGTACGGCCTGGATGCTCCGCTCCCTTGCAAGCTCGTTGTATGCGTCAAGCTTCCAGCCTGCCGCAAGTATTATGTGCGCCTCTACGGGATTTTTGCCCTTGTTTGCGTCTATCTTGGAAGTAAGAGCTATCGCCTTCCTTGCATCTTCCGCTGTGCTTGAAATCATGTCTTCGATCTTTTCGATGGCTGGAGAGATAAGCGAGTCATCAGCGGCTGGCCATTTTTCAGTCGCCACAAGCGATTCCTTGTTCAGCATATGCCACAGCTCCTCCGCAACGTGCGGCATAACAGGCGTAAGCATGAGCACGATCCTCTCCAAAAAGTCCTGCACCACAATCTTGTTGTTTCCGCCTCGCTCGAAGTACTGTTTCAGCTCTATGATTGAATTGTAGAAAATATCGGTATACGCTTCCTTGAGCTCGAAGCTGTCAAGAAGGGCAGATGCATTCTTTGTCTTCGAATTGAGCCTTGAATAAAGCCAATAGTCGATGTGCTTCAGCTCGCCGCTTTGCAGCTTGTACAGGTCAGATATGGTGGTATACAGATATTCAATGCCCGCCTTGACGCTATCCACGTCCTTCGGGTTGAAAGAAGTGTTGGTACCTATAGACGAGCCAGCAATTTCGACAAATCTCAGCGGGTCTGCGCCAAAAGTGTCTATGCCGTCCATTACGGGCACGGTGTTGCCAAGGCTCTTGCTCATCTTCTCCCCTTCAAAAAGCACAAATCCGTTTACAACGATCTGCTTTGGCATGAACCTCTTGGCAAGCAGCACCTCATGCATAAACACGTACATAGTCAAGTGGTTCGGAATTAGGTCAGGACCAGAATGCCTTGAGGTGTTTGCATACCAGTAGTCGAGCGACTCCTTGCACCTTTTTACAACGTCAGGATCCAATCCGGTCAATTTTGCTACACTTTCCACGTCGCCCGTATCGTTGAATAGATAGTCAAAGAACTCCGGCTTAAGCTGCTCAGGCTTTACCGCATTTGCATTTAGTATATGATATACCGTATAGAAGCTCGTGTATATTGTCGAATCCGAAAGCGACTCTATTATGTGCCCCGGGTTGAACGGAAATCTTGTGCCTAGGCCGCTTGCCCTTTCTGTAGCTCTTAGATTTATCCATTCTACGGTTCTTTCAAATGCGGGTCTCATTAGCGCGGGCACGATATTGATGGATTTGAATGCCTCTCTTACGTGTTCCTTCCATTTGGTGTCACCGTAATTTATGAACCACTGGTTTTCAACGAATTTTACAACCACCTTAGCGCCGCATCTGCAGTACACCGGCTCCTCGTTGGCCAGCACGTATAGCTCCATAGCGTCGCCGCTTGAGATAAGATCCTTCTTGATCGACAGCCTAGCATCAGGTTCTTTCATGCCCTTGTACTTGCCCACGAGCATAACCCCCCAATGTGATTCTTCCCTGTAGAGCAGCTTTGTGGCGAATTCGAGCATGTCGTCAATAGCGTTTGGGTTCGTGTGCAATATCTCCAGATAGGCAAGTGCCGGAATGTCCGGATGCTCCACTTTTGCATCGCCAGCGTTGACATCGCTAAGCGAGCGCCCTATGCCCACTCCAGAGCCTAGCGGTTCTATCTCTATAAGCTTCTTGTACGCCATGTCTGGCAACGGATAGCCGCTCGCCTTCAGTCTTTCAAGCGCCGCGTAGTCAAACGGCGCGTGCGAAGGCACGCTCATCACCACCCCTGTGCCCACATCTGTCTTTACGAAGAAGCCCGGGAGCACCGCAACTGTCTCATTAGTAACAGGGTTGACCGCTTTCTTGCCGATCAGCTCATGGCCTTTGACTTCGCTCTCCACATCTATCTTCATCTGGTATTTTAGTGCTTCTGCAGCATCCTTCGCCATGTAATACTTCTCATTGCCTATGCTTGCTATTACATACGTGCCGTTTTCATTCACGAAAAGGTTTGTCACCCCGTAAATTGTTTCAGGCCTGTAGGTCGCGCAGCCGAACACGATGCCGCTCTCAGGCTCCCTAAATTTGATTACAGTGATGGTGTCTATCTCGGGTTGAACGTCATGCTCCGTGTCGTGCTGTCCCACGGCGTTGTTTTCGTTCGGGCACCAGCCTACCGGGTGGCTGCCCTGCGTAAGGAGCCCCTTCTCCTTTAGTTTGTAGAACTGCCACTCAATCATCTTGCTGAAAAGTGGGTCTATAGTGTTGAACGTCCTCCGCCAGTCTATGCCAAAACCCGCTCTCTTCATGCCCTTCCTTGTCTCATTAGAAAAAAAGTCCACTATAAACTGCGGATCGACCATCTTCTCTATGTCCTCGTCGCTTATGTGGAGGGCCTTAAAATCGTTTAATATTTCAGGATCTCTGTTGCGCACCCTTTTTGCAAAAGATATGACTGGCGTTCCGGTTGCATGGAAAGCCATCGGGAAGAGCACGTTGTAGCCCTTCATTCGCATATACCTCGCATAGAAATCCGCGGTCGCATAAGTGCGCAGATGACCGATGTGGAGTAAAGAATTGGTATACGGCATGGCGGCAGTCACCATGAGCGCCTTCTTGTCGTTTGGCTCCGCTTCAAACAGCTTTGCGTCAGCCCATGCTTTCTGCCATTTCTTTTCTATACCTTTGTAATCGATCATATCGGCACCGCAAAAAAGCAATTACCATATAATGTGTAGGTATGCTATTTATTCTTTTTCTTTCATGATTTTATTAGTAGGA
>JBMFTZ010000026.1:0-12263 GCA_049966775.1 Candidatus Micrarchaeia archaeon | reverse complement strand
ACCACACGCTAGAGATTGAACCAAGCTCCCTCGAAAACAAAAAATGGGCCCGCGGAGAATCGAACTCCGGATCTTCACCTTGTCAAGGTGACGTCTTACCATTCGACTACGAGCCCTCAAAGCGTTATTACCATGCCATCTTTTGCCACATCTGTACTGGGGAATATGCTCCTTGATTCTTTTAATATTTTTGCAGTGCTCTTATATCTTGCGCTTATGTGCATCAGCACAAGCCTTTTGGCACCAGCTTTCTTTGCTATGCGCGCCGCTTCCTCGCTTGTAGAGTGCTTCCTCTCTTTTGCTAATCCCGCCTCGGAAGCCGAAAATGTCGCTTCGTGTATTAACAGGTCTGCTCCGCGAGCTGCGACCACCACGCCTTGAGTTGGGCGCGTGTCTGCTATATATACAATTTTCAGTCCGCGCTCCGCATAGGTCACATCTTTTAACGCTATGCTCTTGCCGTTTACTGTAAGGCGTCCCTTGCTAAGCAGCTGCGAATACATCTCACCCTTAAGTCCTGCTGATGCAGCTTTTTCCTTTAGGAACCTGATTTTATCATCTTCTTTGAATACAAAGCCGAAAGTGGGCACGAAATGGACGAGCTTCAAAGCCTTCACTGCAAAGCCGTCCCCCTTGTATATTATACCGGAGCTTATCGGCTTTACGAATATTGGAAAACCTATCAGGGCCTTGTCAAAGCTCAAAAGCTGCGACGCCGCGCCTTCGTAGCCTCTCGGCACAAATATAAACAGAGGGTGCTGCCGCTTGTTGAGCGCCAAGGTACGCACGAGGCCTGCTATGCCTATTATGTGATCGCCGTGAATGTGCGATATGAAGATGGCTTCAACCTTTGATATATTCACAGAATATCTCAGCATCTGCCTCTGCGTGCCTTCCCCGCAATCGAATAGATATATGCGACCGTTGTACTCGAGGGCCACACTGGGGAGATTTCTGGACTTCGTGGGAGTCGAGCCCGACGTGCCCAAGAATATTATCTTTGCCATGCGATCATTGATCTTCGATCTCTATTGTTATTGTTTTGTTTTTTAAATCAACATCTTTAATCTTTATACTTTTGCTCAGCTTTTGAAGCTCCTCCTTGGTCGCATGCTTGCTCCGCCTTGCGTACTCTATGATGCGGTTTATCTCTTCCATGTTGGCAAAGATGAAATCGGCACTGCGCTTGCTTTCACTTATTTCAGCTTCCGTCTCGGCTATAAGCGCCTTCTGCTTTTCGATGCTCTTTTCAATCTCCACATTGGCAGCGCTCTCCTTTTCGACAATCGGCTCGCTCTCATAAAAAGCGGCGAGCACGCCATTTATCGAATCAAATCTTACGGCTTCAAAGCCTTCGTATTTTTCTAGCATGCCCACGGAAAAATCTACAGGAACGCTATTATTCTTATACAGGTAGAAGCCCTTGCTGCCACTCATGTAGTCTTCAAGCTCTTCCTTGAATCTCTTTTGCTTTGCGGAGTTGAACTCCACCTGCTTTGCTTTTGCATCAACGCCAATGTCGGCGAGTATCTGCGCCACATAGGGCTTCCCTACCTGGAGCTTTTTTTGCAATGCCTCTGATATGCCGGAGTCGCCAGTGGTAGCATCCGCAATGGCTTTACTCACACTGGCGCTATCCAGCAAGTCAACCGCTTCGCTCTTTGGGGGTACATACTGCTCTCCTATACGCACCTCCCTGTCGCTGAACTTATGCTGCATATACGCTAGCGTTATTTTGCCTGCTTGATCTGTTACAATAAAATTGCCCTTTCCAAACAGCTCCAGTATTGCGCGAGCCCCTTCAGCGCCTTTCTTTAGTTCGAACATTATGATCCTGTCATTGTTCAGCCTTGAGACTTCTACGATTCTGAAACCGCAGATGCGCTTCCTTGCCGCGATGGAGAAATTTGTGGGTGTACCGGCACGCTCGAATACCGAAGCGCTGCTCACACTGTACGGCAGCACGCACAAAAGGTTCATCTGCTCTCCGTTCCTTGTGAGCTTGAGCCTGAACCTGCCTTTGCCGAGCTCGTAGAAATTGTCTATGAAATAGCCGTTAGCTTGCTTAAGCTCCCTGGCGAGGAATAGGAATTCCAGGCCGTATAGCATGCGCATGACATTACGCTCTGCCCAACTTTTTCCTGCCTTCCTCTTTTGTTATCCTTGTAAATGCATGTATCCTCTGCAGCACGTGGTCAGCGTCCTCAAACGCAGTACCTATCTGGGCTATGTCCGCACCGCTGGAATAGACGCGCTTCAGGTCGCTGGGCGTCATTATGCCTCCGGCCACTATGTACGGCACGGTTATCGAAGACTTTACCGCGTGTATCATCTCCACAGGCACATGCCCCGCGTGCTGCAGCCTCGGATTTGATCCGGTATCGGTAATCACGAACCTGTTGCCAAGGAATTCGCCTGCGAGGGCGAGGGATGCGGCCAGCCTCGGCTTTTCCCTGGGCACCAAGTTAGCGTCGCCAACCCAGCCGACCGTGCCGCCAGGGGCAACCACTATATAGCCCACAGGCAGCGGCTCTATGCCAAACTTCTTTATGGTCATACCCGAAAGCATCTGCGCCTGTATTATCCAGTATGGGTTCCTTGCATTGAGCAGCGACATAAAATATATCGCATCTGCGTAACGTGTTATTGAAGAGATGTTGCCTGGGAAGAGTATGAGCGGCACGTCTATGAAATCCTTTATCTCCCTGGCGACCTCGTCAAGAAATTCGCCCTGCACTTCAGTGCTCCCCCCTATGAGCACCGCGTCGGCACCGCCTTCGACAAGGCTTTTGACGGTCTTTATTATGTCGTCCTTGTCCTTGTAGTCCACAGGGTCTATAAGACTGAAGAGCAGCGCGCCTTTCGATTCCAGCATCTCGTTTATGTATAGCTCAACTTTGCCTTTTTTCATACACACCAACTTTTTCTTTTTTGAAAGCATCAATCAGCTCGTTTGCGCCTTCTTCAATTTTTACGGAAGGAATGAAACCGAGCTCCTTTTTTATCTTTTCAATACTTATAATCCTGTCGCTTGTAAGGAACTCGAACTCGTCGTATTGTATACCGTGCTCCCTTGAGGCGATTATGCGGGCGAGCAGCGGGTTTACGCTCTTCTTGGGCGGCTCCACACCGAGCATGTGCGCAGCCAAGCCCAGAAGTTCTTTCATCGTGTATGGAACACCATCAGAAACGTTATACACGCGGTTGGCACCGTCCGGCTCTTGGGCGCTCATCACAAGGGCGCGCACCGCATCGTCAACATGCAACAGCGTTATGTGGTTGCCACCACTTCCGATATAGTTGGCCTTTCTTTCCATCAGGAGCTTGAACACCTTGAAGAATGAGCTCTCGTAGCCTATGCCATAGAGCTTGCTGAGCCTCAGTATCGTGTAACGCAAGCTCTTGTTTGCTGCGCCGAATGCATTGATGACCTTTTCGGCCATGAGCTTGCTTTCGGGATAGCCGTGAGTGGGTCTTGTATCTGCGTCTTCGGTCAAGATCTCGCCCGGGCGTTTGTACCCGTATACGCTTGTGGTGCTGGTAAATATGAAGCGCAGGTTTTTGCCGCTATTCTTGTTCGCTTCCATATATGCGGTTATCATGTTTTCCGTGCCGACCACATTGGTCTCGATGAGCTTAGCATATGTGTTCTTGTAGTTGTATTCCGCGCCGCCCACATGGAACACAACGTCAACGTCCCTACACGCATCGATAAGAACGTTCATGTCGTTATCTCCTTTGAGCGTAAAGTCTCCTACAAAAGGTATTACCCCGGGAGGCAGCTTGCTCCATTCGCCGTAAAGCTCAGGGCCTGTCTGAGCAAGGATTCTTACTTCATAGCCCATTTTTATAAGGGTTCGGGCGAGGTTTATGCCGAGCTGGCTTGTGGCTCCGGTAATAAGCACCCTGCCCATGCCATGGGCTGACGTGCCCCCCTTGCTTCCATTGCTGCCTTTAGCCTGCATTCACATTGCCCCTCTTTTCGCTTTCGCCATCAAGAAGCGCTGTTGCAACCTTCTTCACCCTACCTTCAGCTATGCTTGATATTATGTATGGGACCCAATCCTTGCCGTACGGCACGTAGACGCTCATCGCACGCACTTGCTTGCCCTCCTTAGCTGCCTTTTTCTCATACCCTAATGGTAGTTCAAATATTAAATTCCTTTTGCCAGGGGATGAGCTTATAACCTTTGACAATACATCGTAGTCCTTTCCCAAAACAGTAACGCTGCCTGCCCTATCTGCAAGATAGGCCACCCCCCTGGCAAACTCTTGCAAAGCGCTCTTTGTATCATCGGCCTTGCCGGATGCGCGCGCGCTGTGAGTATAATACCTTACCTTCACGTTGTAGGCCTTGCTTACGCCCTCGTAGCCCATTGGCACTTCAACACCCAGGTGCTTGTGCTTCTGCACGAGCTTCTTGTACAATCTCGGCACATCTGGCAACCCGTCTTCCCGCTCGATCCATATCTGCTTCTCGCCTTCTTCTGCTGCATT
The DNA here is from genome assembly GCA_049966775.1 of Candidatus Micrarchaeia archaeon. Classification (GTDB taxonomy): domain Archaea; phylum Micrarchaeota; class Micrarchaeia; order Micrarchaeales; family Micrarchaeaceae; genus JAKAWW01. Next base: position 7,766 of record JBMFTZ010000026.1, on the reverse strand, counting down.
AAGCACGTCAATCAGATTGCGCTCGCCGAAGCCGTTATCTACGGTGTAGCCGAGCTGGCTGAGCCTTAGCGATATGCCAGCGTCAAGATGCAACCTTGAGAGCTGCTTGACGAGCTGCACGTATGCGTTGGTATTGTATTTTGCCTTGACACGGTCGTAGACGTGCTCGTTCAAGAAGGTGACTGTCGCGTGCAGCTTCCTGGCGTTGAGCATACGCACCGCATTGAGCGCGGACTCTATTGTAAAGCCCGCCATGTGCCTCTTGACAAGCCTAAACGCAAGCCTCTTTATAATGTTGTCATCCGCCACTTGATCACAGGTTTTGAGCGCTCTGTTATCCTATATAAGCAACAGTATTATTATTGGTAAGGGCACCATAAATATTAAGAGCTATAAAGATAAATATATATCAATAGCATAGTTTATAATCATTTTGTGGCTATGGTGCTTTGATGCACGTATATAATATAGAGGAGGGCAGAACGCTGGTTAGGGTGGCAAGGAACGCGATAGAGCTGTACATTAGAAACCCGCACTTCGACAAGCGTGTGGTTGAAAGCAGCATAGAGCAATTCAACGACTACTATGGCGTGTTTGTCACGCTGGAGCACTACCCCACAAAGACACTGCGCGGATGCATCGGCTTCCCAAAGGCGATAGGCCCCATAAAAAGCTCGCTGCTCGACGCGGCGCTTGGCGCTGCATTCGATGATCCGAGATTTGTGCCCGTTTCGGTGCACGAGCTTGACAGCCTGGTAGTAGAGGTGAGCATACTCTCCGAACCAAAGGAGCTGGAGAAGGACTTCAAGAAAAGGCTGGACGGCATAGAGGTCGGCAGGGACGGCCTGCTCATTGAGTATGGATTTTACAGCGGCCTGCTCCTACCGATTGTGCCTGTCGAGGAGAAATGGAACAAAGAACAGTTCCTGGAGGAGACGTGCATAAAGGCCGGACTACCGGTAAGCTACTGGAAGCGCGCAGACGTAAAGCTTTATAAATTCGAAACACAGATATTCAGGGAGGAGGAACCCGGAGGCAACGTAAGGGAGGTAAACTTAAAGGGCTTGTAGCTTAGCATGGTTGGAGCGCCCGACTGATACGGGCTTTCTCGAAGAAAGCCCAACCAGAAGGCAGATATCGGGAGGTCGAGAGTTCAAATCTCTCCAGGCCCATATGCGTTTTAGGCGCATCAGAGGGGGTTGAAAATTTAAATAGCCATCAGTTCCACTAAACCTAAATTTTTTTCTTTGTTTCTTGTCAATACAAAAACGGGCCGACTGACCTTCCGCCTTCGACCATATTTTTCAATGATTCCTTGGGTGCAGAGGGGTTTACAATAGGATTTTCAACAACCACAGGCGCATCAGGCAATGCCTAAAACATTTATATTTACCGCTTCAATATGTTATGATGATTAAATGCTTGAAGATGGGTTAAAGTCGCGCTCGATCAGCACGCTTATAGGCCAGTTGCACGCCGCAATCCTCTCGGTCACGAAAGCTGCAAGGGGCATCACAAAGAAAAACGACGCACTAAGCATCCACGACATAAGGGAGCTTAGGGATCATATAACAAAGAGGCTTGAAGCCAAAGAGGATATCGGCGATAATGAGAAGCTGCTCATGTTGCTCAACCTTTTCGCCACTGACAAGGAAGTGCTGGAGCTGGTAAGGGACGAAACTGAAGAGTGGGCGAGGCTGCTGCAAGCGATAGAAGAAAGCCTAATAAAGAAGCAGGAGGGGCTTACGAAAGAGGAAAAGCTGGAGCTAGAAGAGGTAATAAAGCTTACCCGTGACATAAAGGAGATGGTAAGAAGTGGCTAATGGCTTATGAGGTCGGCGGTGGCGGTGGAAGCTGGCTCCTGCTCACGTTGGCAGTTTGCACCTCTGGCGTCTTCTCTTTGGGCACTTCTAAGGGTGGCACCTGGCTGACCTTTTTCTGCGCCACTATTCTTTCTTCTTCTAGTTCTTGAAGCCTCTTGAGCATGCGGTAGTACAACTCGCCCCAATATGTGCCGTCCTTTGCGTTTATCTTGTTTTGCATGCGCTCCAATTCTTCATCGGAGAACATGAAATCAGACCGCCTGCGCTGGGCGAACATCGCAAGCTCGATGCGCCACAGTACCTCAAGCTCTTCCATGCTCACCGCGCTCTCGGAGCGCTTAAGCAACATCTCCGCGTCTTTAGGATCCAGCGTCTGTTGCTTCTGGAGCCACACCTTGTTTATCTCTTTCCACGCGCCGAACGCTTCGACTACAGTGGCATCATTGTTGTTTTCGATGCTACTTAACATACGGTCTATGCTTTCGCTGCTTGCGCCGTTCTCTTTCTTCAACTGCTCCCAGTATGCTCTTGCGTCTTTGACCCAGTTGCGGTCGACGCGCTTGTTGCCGTCGATTGCAAATTTTGGCCCTTCCCTCTGCTCTTGCACACCTCCGTACGCCTTGGCAGTGGCCCCTTCGCTTGGAGCAGATTTCTTGGGTGCAACTATGCCTACGTCTACTGCTTTCTTTACCAGCTCGGCCACATAGGCATCGGGGTTTGACCTCTTTTTGTTATAGAACTCCACCCCAGCCATGAAGCTGCCCTTTTCGGAAATTTCGTCGCTGATGTCCACCATTATGCGGAGCATGATGAAATCGAAAAGCAGGGTGGCAGCACCTTTCTGCGTTTTGTCCATAACATTTGAAATTCCGCCCATTTCTGTCTTGATCCTATTTTTGACCTCGTTGCGGTATTTGTCTATATTTGCACCCTGGTGCTCCTTTAACCACACCTTAAACTCGTCAAGGTAGCTGGAATCGAACATGCCCTTTAAAAGTGATACATATCTTTGGATATCACCATTGGTGCTTTTCAAAAAGCTTCCGATTTCTGCTAGCTCATCAGGCACTTTGTGTGCTGGAATAACGGAATACTTCGCAAACTCATCTACATGCTTGTGGAACCCGTTGATGTCCCCTGTTTCGAGATAAATACCGTATACCTGAATGAACCGATTAAATATGTCTTGGACTGATTTTACCCCCGATTCGTGCTCTATTAAGCCCTTACCGGAAAAGTTGATGCCTGATTCGGACATGCTTGATACCGCATTTCTAATGCTCTCAACTTCGGCGTCTACCGCCTTGAGAAGCTGATCCCGCTTCTCCTCCAGCTTTTTCCGCTTGTCTATGCCTGATGCTTCACTACCAAGCTTCTGTATCCTCTTATCGTACTTTTCGTTAATCTCGCGCTTTCTTGCTTCGGCGTTCATTTCCTCGAGCGGCAGGAGCTCGCCATTAAGGAATTTAAATATGGCACTGAAGTCCCGTTTGGTATCAAACATATCGTTTATTCTTTCAATGATGCCTTTGGCAGCCTTCTCTAGGTCTTGCTGCATGTATCTTATGTCAATACTCTTAAAACCAGTGGTCATAGACGCACCATTATAATATCGGCTTTTATTATATTTATACCTTCCTTTAGCAGGCCAGATTGCTAGAAATAATTGATCAAGGGCTACTTCAGCCTTATGGAATCGAGGTTCATTGGCGCCCTAGCCTCAACATGCAGCATTCTACCTATCGATCTCGCAAGATCCTCGCACTTCTGCTCTTCGCCGTGCATTGTGTAGACGTTCTTCGGCCTTGGCCTTATGTTTTCCATGAAGCTCATCAGCTGGCGCCTGTCGCTGTGGCCAGAAAAGCCCTCTATGGTGGTTACGTTCATGTTTATGTTTACGGGCATCAGCTTGCCCTCCTCGTCTGGAAGCGGCACTTCCTTCAAACCGTTCTGTATCCTTCTGCCAAGCGAGTTGGAACTGTTATAACCGACAAAGATCATTGTGTTCTTAGGATCGTCGGCCAGCATGCGCAGGTATTCAAGGCTTGCCCCGCCATTTAGCATACCCCCGCTAGCCAGAATTATGGCTGGCCCTTTTTCGCTTATATCTGATCTCTCGCCTTTTATGATCTCGAATATCTCGCTTTCGAATGGCGACCTGTTGTTTAGTATGCGGTTTCTAAGGCTCTCCTTCAAGTATTCTGGGTAGGCTGTATGTATGGCGCTTGCCTCGAGTATCATTCCATCAAGATAGACCGGCACATCTAGCTTGTATTTGGGGCTGTTCGCTATGTAGTTCTCTAGGACAAGCTGCACCTCCTGGCTCCTGCCCACTGCGAATAGCGGTATAAGAACCTTGCCGCCGTTGTCTATAGTGCGCTTCACCGTGTCCATGAGCTCAAGCTCGGCATCGTTCCTGCTCTTTGTGATGTCGTTTGCACCCCCGTAGGTGCTCTCTATGAAAAGTGCGTCTATCCTTGGGTACCTTGTGGTGGCGGGATCAAAGAGCCTGGTGAAGCCGTATTTCATGTCTCCCGTATGCACTATGTTGTATACGCCTTCACCGACATGGAGATGCACGGTGGCGCTGCCCAGTATGTGGCCAGCATTGTGGTACGTGAGTTTCAGCTCGTCCGTGATATTTGTGACCTCCTCGTAATCCCTGGCTATCATGTGCGTGAGCATCTTCTTCACGTCCTTTTCGTCGTAAAGCGGAGTGCCGCCGCTCCTTGCGACAAGCTTTATGTAGTCATTGAGCAGCAGCGCGGCAAGATCCCTGGTCGGCGGCGTGCAGTATACGGGCCCATCGTAGCCGAACTTGAATAGATATGGTACGAAGCCTATGTGGTCCATATGCGCATGCGTCAGCACCACTGCGTCAAGCTCGTTTATCGATATATTGGCATTCTCAAGGTACGGGAAGGCCTTGTTGACCTCGGAATCACCATTCGCGTCGAGCCCCTTTATTGAAGGCTCGGGGCTCAGCCCGCAGTCCACCAGCACTTTCGAATTCGGCGTTTCGAGCAGAAGCGTGCTCCTGCCCACTTCGCGGAAGCCCCCAAGCGCGGTGGCCTTGAGCCATTCGCTCTTTACTATCGTCTTGTTAATGTTCTTGCCTACTCCGAGAAGGAACTTCTTTCTAAAAGCGGCTTCGCTGAAGAACAGCTGCCTCACACCCTTTATGGTGTCGCTGTTCATCGTCGGCGTTCTCAATACCTTCGGTGTCCAATAAGTCTGTATTGCTATCTCCTTCAAGGTGGAGCCGCCCTTGCCTATTACAAGGCCGGGCTTGAGTGCTTCTATGTATACTTCGGAGAATTCGGGCACGAACCTTATGCCAGCCACAACGGCCTCCTTCGGTATGAGAGAATTGATTATTTCTGTAGCCTTCTCTGGTGGCATTAGCACAGAGCCGTCGCTCCTTATTATAAGCTTTTTCTTGACCGCCGATGCGGCATTCCTTATTATGGAATCGTTTTCGTATAGCGGCTTGGGGTTCCTCATGTATATTACAATATCGGGGCCCTCAAATTCCGCTTTGACAAAACTGATCTCATCAGGCAGCATTGATGCTATCTTGCTGAACAGCTCTTCCGCACGCGCTTTGCCGTTTTCATCGGAATTCTTTTCTTCCAACAAATCACTAAAAGATTAGAGACCCAAAACAGAATGTATCAATAGATTGCGCTCACTTGCCCGCTGTCAGTATCTTCTCCAGCTCCTTGCCCGTGTATTCTACATAGCCGTCCTTTGTTATGGTAGCGATTACCATGTTGTCGCCGGTCGCCGCATCCCTTCGCATGGCTATGCTCAGCGCCCTCGCAATGCCCTTGACCGCGTCCTTTGTGCTGAGCCCCTTTTTGTACATGTCTTCTATATAGCCCAGCGCAGTGAGCGAACCAGAGCCCGTAGCGGTGAACTTTGTATCGTCAATATACCCACCAAGCGGGTCCATATCGTATAACTGAGGGGTGTCGCCATCCATTCCAGCTACGATAAGCTGGACGTAGAACGGCAGCATCTTGTTTTCCTGCAGTATTATCGAGAGCAGCGAAGCTGCCGCCTTTGGTGACATCGGTCTGCCCTCGTTCATCTTATAGAGATCGCTCTGCGCCTTTATTATACGTATGAGCTCCTGCGCATCACCCACAGTGCCAGCTATAGTCATGCCTATATTGTCAGAAATCTTCCACACCTTTCTGGCTTCCGATGAAGATATAAAAGTGTCCATTGTGGCCCTGGTGTCAGCACCGATCACGACACCGTCACTGCAGATCATACCTATGGTGGTAGTACCCTTCATGATTTTAGAATAGTTTATATTATCCATTCATACACCTCTGACAAGCATAAAGCAGAAAACAAAACAGTCGCCACAAAAAACACAAAAGGAATTCATATACTATCCTACCAATAATTATATAAGGTTTTCTTTTTATTTGCGCACTGGGGCAGATGGCTATGCGGGAACGCTGAGGTCTACGAGGCTGCCGCTCCCCACAAACTGCCCATTACTCTCTTCAAGCTCGGCATAGCCGAAAGTGCGGTACGCCTTTGTTAGCTTTACCTTGTAGGTATTGCCGGTCCGTGTCTTGGCATTCTTTACAAACACCACAAAATCGCCTACCCTGCCTATTCCTTCACCATGGGCTCCCTTCGCTATTATCTTTAGCTCGTACACTAAACCCTCCATTACCTGCTCTCCCATCACTTAACCACCTCTGGTCGATATACAATAATTAAAGAAGCTTTTTAAGCTTATTCTGCAAAAATGCAAAATTTAGCCATTTGACTAATGCGACCGAAAAGCACCGCGTTGCTAGAACCATAGCGCTTACTTGCCCTTGATGCTGGCCCTTTGCACAGGCCGCATGTATATATATATGATAATTGCAAGGATCACAGCGATAACTGCAAGCACGATGACAGATTCTGTTCTGTATTTGTACACGGCCATGAGCTGCTTCTCCGCACTGGCCTTTGCCAAACCCAGCAGCGCGCTCGCGTTCTGGGGGTCGCTGCTAGCGGCCTTCTTTGCCTCGCTTATGTATGCGTATGCGCTGGTGAGGTTCGGATAGAAAATGATGTATGCGCTCTTGTTTACCATGTTTATATACGCAATGGTTGCATTGAGCTCGCCGCCGAAGCTGGTGTTTGGCTGAGCAGAACTAGCATATTGGAGTGCGACGAATGCCGCTGCAAACACCAACACCAAGGCAAACGCATGCAAACGGCGCTGCGTCACATCACCAAATTTACAGGTTCACGTCTATGTTGAGCTGCTCCTTGAGCTCCCGATACCTGTTCCTTATTGTCACTTCTGTCACTCCGGCTACGTCTGCTACCTCCTTCTGTGTCCTGCGCTCGCCCACCAATGCTCCTGCTATGTACACTGCGGCGGCGCTTACACCGGTAGGGCTTCTCCCGGAGATGAGCCCGCGCTTCATCGCGTCTTTGAGCAGCACTATTGCCTTTTCTTGCGCCTCGCTGCTAAGCTTCAGCGCGTTGACATATCTGGGCACATACGCTATTGGATCGGTGAGTGGTATCTTCAGGTCTAGCTCGTGGGATATCACCCTGTAAGCCCTGCCTATCTCTTTCTTAGGCAGACCGGCTATGCTCGCTATCTCGTCAAGCGTCCTTGGCATTCCTGCTGCGCGGCAAGCTGCATATATCACAGCTTGCACCACTGTTTCTATAGGCCTTCCCCTTATAAGGTTGTTTTGAACACACTTCCTATAAAGCAATGCCGCCCTCTCCCTTATGTTTTCGGGCAAGCCGAGGTAGCTTGACACGCGGGTAAGCTCAGGCAGTGCTATCAAATAGTTCCTTTCGCTCGAGCTCGCTATGCTGGCGCGCTTATGCCATTTGCGCATCCTGTAGAGCTGAGCCTGCCTCTTTGAAGGTATCCTAACGCCGCGTATGTCCTTGTTGTAAAGGTCT
>JBMFTZ010000025.1:0-12436 GCA_049966775.1 Candidatus Micrarchaeia archaeon | reverse complement strand
TTTAACTCATATATTTCCATTGTATCTGCCTCCTGGCAAGGCAACCAACACGCCAATTGCGTGTTGGGTCAGGAGACCTAACACTACACATCCACGACGACAAAAGAGAAGAGAAACCCCAGTAGATAGTTATGCACAAAGGTATTTAATTTGTCAACTTCCTAAGATATGAAAGGTGCATATGGGCATTGCAATGGGTGCGTTTGCGAGCGAGATCATACTTGTGCTAGCAATAGCGCTGGTCGTTTTCGTAATCTTCAAGATAGGAAAGCTGCTGCTTAGGATCATATTCGGCATTATAGCGAATAGCGTGCTGGGCATAATAGCGATATTTGCGCTCAACTATCTATTTGCCTTGAGCATACCCATAGGCTTGCCGGAGATAGCCGCAACCGCGATCTTTGGGCTTCCAGCAGTGGGCACGATGGTAATACTTAGGCTATTCGGGCTTGCAATATAACCACACAGAATACGACGTTTCCGGAAAGAAAAACCAGCGATTGCGCCCTTATTGGCGTTCTGCCTCTTCATATCTATAGCTACTTGCATATTGGATGGGCTCGTCGGCATACACAAGCTGCCACATGTTAGGGCCGACCCTTATGCCCATCACGGGCCTGCTGTCGTTAGCGTTTGGAACATATCGCTTTTCCTTGAGCAAGCCTTTGAACAATCTTTTAATGTCCATCCAAGCACCAGTATAAGGACAGAAGCATTTTGGGTGGGTTAAAACCGGTAAGCTTCTGTCTCTATAATATGACGCGCAGCGAATATAAATAGCTTATTTTTTGTTAAATTTTATTGAATTATAGTTGAACTTTTGAAAATGGGCATTAGGGTTTCAGCGAGGCTTTCGGGCAGCTCCTGCCAGATCAAGTTTGCTCCAGTTGAACCGCGTGTAGTTGGCTTCTATGTCGAGGTTCCTAAACGGATACGATCCCTTTATGATACCGGTCACCCTGGCCCGCTCTATCTCGGGCTTCTCCTGGCTGAATACGCGCAGGTGCGCACCTATGGCGTGCTCCATCGCATCTTGCTCGTCTCTGAAAAGGCCCATCCCAAAGAACCTGTAGCTACCGCTCATCGGCACGAGTAGCTGGAAGGTATTGAACAAAGGCATTCCCGAATCGTAATGCTTGTAGTAATCCATCATCTGCACCGAACGCACGTACGTTGTATTAGTGAAATGGTAATTCACCAAAAAGGCGAGAATGTATTTATATGGGGGCTTCGCCGCGCCTATCGTAAACCTTTTAATGACGCCCTTCTTCTTCAGCGAGAAGAGCTTGTAGTTGGCTGTTGACTTGCTTGTGTGCGTGCCTTCGGCGAGTTCAGAAAGCCGCGCCCTGCTGTTGCTGCTGAGCACGGCGAGCATTGCGCGCTCCCTCGCGCTTATCCCTGTTACTACGCTCTCTAGCTCTTTTGCGCCTATCGGAAAATAGCCGTAGTTCGGAAACATTATTGAGCTTGGTTTTATCGTGATCCCGAACCGCCCCAGTTTTGTGGGAAGCTGGCTCTCCCACATTACGTAGTCCATCGGGCTGCTTGCCCTTACCTGCACAAGAGCGTCGAAATCCCCATCGCACACGTAGGCGTTGCTCACCAGTGCGTCGCCCGCCAAAGCTTCTGAAAGCTCCGCGAGCTTAGGCTTGTTGCTAAACCTCAGCACAACAAGATGTCTCTGGACCATTCCAAGCCTGTCGTCGTCAACCTCTATGGTATAGCGTATATTATAGTCGTTGCTCAGCTTCTCGAGCAGCTTTGCCACTGTGACGCGCGAGGTGCCGGCGCCCTTTGCCAGCTCCGTTATGCTAGCGCGCGAATCCTCGCTCAGCATTCTCAGTATCAGCTTATACCTGTTGTCAAATTCCACATTCAAATATGTGTCGCAAAGCTTATAATCTTTGCATTTTTCCAAATATGCTCAAATAATGTTTGCTAAATGCTATTGCTTTTAAGCATTTGCATCTCAAATGCTATTGACACGCATGACGTCATCGATGAAGCTTAAGGGCTACGCGGCGATAAGCATCGCAGTGGTAGAGCTCTCCTTCCTGCCCATTTTCTCGAGCATGGGCGCTGGCCTCGGCACGCTCATGCTTCTGTTCCTCATATTTGCAACGTCCACGCTTGTGTCGTTCGCAGTTGTCGCACATAAGCACAAGCTGGGCGAGCTTTACGCAATACTGCGCAACAGAAAGGCCATTCCCAGGGTGTTCAGCGCTGGACTGTTAAACTACGCGCTGCCGCAGCTTCTATTGGTGATCGGAGTCGCGGGCACCAATCCAGTGGTAGGAAGCCTTGTCATAAAACTGTGGCCACTCTTCCTGGCGATGATGCTGCCATTCGCGCTGAAGACATCGGTGAAATGGCAGCAGGTGGCCGCGCTATTTTTGGGGCTTGCCGCCGTGTACATACTGGTGGCGCACGGCTCCGCATATGTAAACTGGCAAGAGCTGCCGTTCATACTGGTGCTTGTGGGATACGCGCTCTCAACAGCGTTTTCAAATGTGATAATAAAGGGCTACAACTATGATATATTCAGCCAGGTGTTCCTATTCAACGCGTTCTCACTTGTCTTCGTAGCAGGCGCGATGCTCGCGCTGCACACGCCGTTCATAACAAGCATAAGCGCGCCCGAGCTTGTATCGTTCCTCTTCCTTGGCGCCGTATCGTATAGCCTTGGCGCGATACTGTTCTTCTACACGCTCAAGCTGCTAAACCCGATGATAGCTTCAAGCGCCACATTTGCAACGCCAGCGCTTACTGCGCTGTTTTCGCTCATTCTGCTGGGCACGCGGTTCTACGCGTATTACGTCGTGTCGTTTGCCATGCTTGTTGCCGCATTCGCAATGCAGCAAAGGTACGGCTCGGGCGCTCCGGAATACCAAAAGCAAAAACACAGGCTCCAGCTGTTTGACGTGACCGGCGCTTTCATAAGCACGGAAAACAGCATCATAGCGAGCAGCATCTTCGGGGGCGGCAGGGCGCTCGCGGTAAAGGTCGAGAAGGGCAGGCTTGGTGCACTCGCTGATGGGCTAAAACCTGCAGATGCCTACAAGTGCATCGTGTTCAAAAGCAGCGCAAGCGGCATAGGCAAGGAAACGACCGCTTTCATAAACGACATAATGGGCAAGCAAGAGCACGAGGATGTGCTGATAGGCGTTGGAAACGCTGACAATGTTGAAAAGTTTTTTGACAGTATCTCGGAAAAGCTTTCCGCCAATGAAAAGGCGATGCCATTGCACGAATAATGGCATGAGTTGCAGCATTGCTAATCTATCGCCAATTTTATGTCAGACGTATCTACGGTTTTCCTCTTTGCGTGCTTCGAAAGCTTTACCGCCTTCTGTGCCACCCCGTAGGCCACCTTGTTTATGTATTCCTGCATTGCGTCGACCGCCTCGCGGCTTGCCCTTGGAGCGCCAGCCTCCTTTAATATTTTCCTCACTGCAGAACCAGATATATACACAATTTCACCCCGATCTGAAAAGCAATAAGTGCTATTAGTTAGAAAGACTTAAAAAGATGCCCACAAAGTTTGCATTAACGGAATTCTATGTCATTCGCCTTGAACACCATTTCCGCTACCTCCTTGCCAAGTATGAGCTTAACCCTTTCGGTGTTGCTGCGAACGTCACTTACGCTCTTTATGCCATTATCGAAGAGCAGCCGCGCCCTTACCCTGCCCACCTGCGCAAGGCGCACAAGATCCATCAGCTCGTCCTTTATGCCGTACCTGAGCCTCACGCGCATGTCTATCAAATTGTTTACGCGCCTGTGCAGTATCTTTGCTATCTCTATAGCAGCGTATATGAGCCAGTCAGCGTTAGTTATCTTTGAATAGAGCGCACCCGGAGTTGTGGAATATTTCTTTACGATCTCCTGCTCCTTTGTCTCGTTCGTCCACTCGCTTAACATAAGCGCAGTGCTGAAAGCGCCCACCGGATCCGTGCTCTCGTAATCGTACGCTTTGAGGAGGCGCTTATGCCCATGCATGTAGATCGCATACTCTTCTTCGGCTTCCTGGGTGATCCTCACATACGGTCTCATCTCCAGCGTATTGGCCACCATAAAGAGCACGCCTATGCCATCAAGCTCTTCTTCCAGTGCTTCCATTATGAGCTTTGCAGAAAGCGGATCTATGTATAGCTCACTCACGCGCTTGCCCAATCTCGTTGCGCTGTACGCGCTGCCCGCCTTCACTATGAAGCCCCAGCCCTGCAGATCATCAAGTATCTCGTCCAGCATATTCTCTATATGCAGCTTGTTGCCGAACTGGTGGCTGTAGAACGTCTTGAGCATGAAGTCTAGCATGCTCTTCCTTGTAGTAAGAAAGCCTTCCGCTATGAATGAAAGCACGTGGGACCTAAGCACCGGTGCGATGCCAAGCGCCGATTCTATGGGCTCTGGCTTTGCAAGTATGTACTGCATGGAAAGCTCTTCCATGCGCTCGCGGGTGCTCGCAAGCAGCAGCGCCCTACCCTCCTTGTCATACGAAGGCCTGCCCGCCCTGCCGAACAGCTGCATCACTTCGTTCACCCCGAGCCGCTCGCTGATGCCGTTTTCGTATCTTGTTATGTCCCTTACCACTACGGTGTGCGCAGGCATGTTTATACCGAGCGACAACGTGGGCGTGGCGCATATCACCTTTATAAGATTGTCCTTGAATGCGTGCTCCACGTAGGCGCGCTGCTGGTTTAGCAAACCCGCATGGTGGAACGCAACTCCGCCCTTTACGAGCGAGGAGAGCTTCTCGCACTGCTCTGTGGGCCGCGAAAGCACGCCAAGTATCTTGCCGCTCACTTCGCGCAGCGCCTCGGCTTCGTCTTTGCCAAGCGTGCCAGCTACGTGCTTCGCCATCTTGGCAGCGCCAGCTTCTGCATTTTTCTTCGTAGAATAGAAAAGCAGAACCTGCTTGCCTCTTTTCAAGGTGTCCTGCACGATTTTTATCTCTGGTATCTCGCTGTCTCCGTCAAGCTTTTCCTTTCTGTAGTCTCCGCCTTCTATGTAATATGCATCGCCATTGTAGAGCACGCCCTTGAGCAGCGGCACGGGCCTGTAGTCGCTCGTCACCAAATTGGCGCCGAGCCATTCCGCGATCTCGCTCGGATTACCAATGGTCGCGCTGAGCGCTATCATCTGAGCGCCTGTTGTCTCCTTGAGCTTTGTCATGAGAAGCTCAAGCGTGGGCCCCCTAGATGTATCGCCGAGCATGTGCACCTCGTCGAATACGATGCAGCCTATGCTGTGCAGCCAGTTTATGCCGTGCCTTAACAGGCTATCGAACTTTTCGGTGGAGAAGAATATCATCTCGTATTCGGAAAGCCATGGGTCGTCGGCATCGAGATCGCCTATTGATAAGGCCGTCTTTATGTATGGATAGCTCTGCTTGAACTCCTCGAACTTCTCGGTGGCGAGGGCGCGCATCGGAGCGATGTAAACAGCCTTCATTCCTTTCCCTATTATGGTATTCATGCAGGCAAGCTCCGCTATGAGCGTCTTTCCGCTTGCCGTGGGGCTTGCAACGAGCATGCTCCTGCCCGTGAGCACACCATTCCTTATCGCGAGCTCCTGCGGTGGCGTGAACGAACTCACACCCCTGCTCCGCAACGATTCGATTATCTCGTTCGGTAGCTTCCCCTGCAGCTCGTCGACCTGCATAATCTATATTTAGAAAAGAGATTTATTAGACATTGCCATTATGCGCCACGCGCTTTGATGGGACTAGCAAGAGCTGTCCAGCCCACGCCTGCCATCAATCCATCACCGCAGCAAGCTTTTCACCCGCGGAAGCCTGAAGCGTGCTTCTCAATCATGTGCGTGCATTCTATGTAATCTGCATTTTGCGATATCTTTTAATTCTTATATGAGATATGATGATGGATACAATGGCTTTAAGCAGAAACAGGGCACAGATAGCCCTTGAATTCCTGATTGTGTATTCTTTCGTGCTCATCGTATTTATTATACTCTTCGCCCTCGTGGCATCGCAGAGGGCGATAACCTTAAACCAGCAGGAGTACTCACAGCTCCAGCTGCAGGTGCAGAACATCGCGGTGTATATAGATCAAGCGGAGACAGCGGGAAATGGCTACTATGCCACGATACCTGCTGTTGGCTCCATCGGGACACTCCCGTACAACATTTCAATATCCAACACCGGTGTTGTGATAGGCCAGATGAAGGTTGGGACGCAAACACTAAGTGCATACAGCTTCAGCACTGCAAGGAATCTTGTGATAAACGGAACAGAGCAACAAAGCGGCGGTGGAATCTATATATATCAGATACCGATATACAAGGGCTATATAACCCTGGCAAACGAAAACAATTATGTGTATATAGATCAAAAACCGCCGAGCCAGTCGAGCCTCTTTGAGAACGTAAATGTCAATGTGCCGGTGAATGAGAAGGCGGGCGGCTTCAATGGCGCAAACTACGCTTACGGCAGCGTTACTTCTTATTTTGGCGGCAACAACCCGCTTACTGCAGTAGCATGGGCTTATATAACGCCAAGTGCGAACGGACCGATATTTGGCGTTACTTCGTGCCCCCCTGGTGGGTGCTGGAACATGCCGTTTCTGAGCGAGGAGGGGCTTGTCGTGTTTGGATGGATTTGGGGGGTGAATTCCAACAATCCGATAAGCTATGGGGTACAGTATCCCGGTTGGCATATGCTTGCAGTTACCTACAACCCAGCAGGATCCGGCACAGAGACTTTCTATGTAAATGGCATTGCAGTAGGCACCGCCAGTGGGCAATATTCATCATCTGGCGCAACAGACTACTGGACCACATACATCAGTGGCGCAAAGCCCGCAGGGATGGTCAACAACTACGACAGCCTCATAGCTAATGTGCAGGCTTATTCGATAAACCTTACAGCCCCGCAGATCATGTCGCTTTATAAGGAGGGCATAGGCGGCGCTCCCGTCATGCCATCGCGTATCATTTCCTGGTGGCCGCTCAACGGCAACTTAAACGATTACAGCGGCAACGGCAACAACGGTGTGGGAGGCGGAATGCAATACGGAAGTATAATGCAGTTTGATGCAAAGGCCATAAGCAAGGCTGGCACCAATGCGACGGGTATACCAGTAGGCTTTGTCACAAGCAAGGGCGCTATCGGCACTATAAACAGCTTCATAGCTAACGATACAAACAGCTCAGGTGTGCTGAACGAATTCCTAACTGCAAATCCAGCAACAATAGGAACTGCAAATGTTACCATAACACCGTTCAACGGCAATGCCACCATGGCAGCGAATCTAAGCGGATGGTGGCCTTTGGATTTAGGATATGGCAGCAACGCCTACGACCTAAGCGGCTACGGCAACACCGGTACGATGCAGAATGTGCAATGGACAAGCATGCCAGCACCCACAAGCCTCACTTCTGCGTATTTCAATGGCCAGAGCAGCGCTATAACAGGTAACCTGCTTTTCGGCACCACAAACCTGACAATATCCGCATGGATAAACAACACAGGCAAGGGCTCATACTGGCAGAACATAGCCGAGATCTATGGAAACAGGAACACGCACGAAACACTCGACATAGGTGTAACTGGTTCAGGTGGTGCTGCTGTAATAAGATGGAGCAACCAAGCCAATACATTCCAAAACCAGCCAGCAGGCGGCACGATCTCTCCGGGCAAATGGTATCTTGTAACAGGTATTTGGAACGGCAACAAGAACACTTTGAGCGTTTATATCAACGGCGATCTTGTTGCAACAGGGCCAGGCAATGGAACCATAGGCACATTTGTAAATGGCTTTAATATAGGTGGCGCATATCCTGGCATGAACGTATTCAACGGCACAATAAGCAATGTGCAACTGTACAACACTGCACTCTCACCGCAACAGGTGATGCAACAATATGAAAATGGCATTAGTGGTTTGCCAATAAGCAATGCAGGCCTGATAGGATGGTGGCCTCTCAACGGCAACGCAAATGATTATTCTTCCAACGGCAACAACGGTGTTGCGAGCGGGGTAGT
The DNA here is from genome assembly GCA_049966775.1 of Candidatus Micrarchaeia archaeon. Lineage (GTDB taxonomy): Archaea > Micrarchaeota > Micrarchaeia > Micrarchaeales > Micrarchaeaceae > JAKAWW01. Next base: position 4,431 of record JBMFTZ010000025.1, on the reverse strand, counting down.
GTACCGAAATGTGTATTACATTGGCAACCTCAATCAGCATGCTACCTATTTCAACAGCCTCCAAACATCATGGATCGCTTCCACCAAATCTCCGCTCCCTAATGGCACCGATGTGGCAACGGTTGTGGCATGGATCTACCCAAAACCAATACAGGGCGATTCGACTTATGCCGGCATAGTCAGGATTGACGGGGAAGCATGCACTGGAAAAGGGTTGCTGCTCAGCCTTCAAGGCAGTAGCGGCCACATAAGCATGGCTACATGGTGCAACGACTTTGTACCTACTACAGGTCCAAAAGTGACTTATAATGCATGGAATTTTGTCGCTGTAATATTAAACAAGCAGTCGGTATCTCTAAATGTAAACGGGCAATGGATAAATGGCACATTGGCAAGCGTGCCGAGCCTGCAAGCTGGCGCAAGTTCATGCCCATACAATTTTGCGATAGGCTCTACAGACTGTCCCGGAAGGCTGTTTAATGGCAGCATTGCAGATGTGCAGGTCTATAATACTGCATTGACTTCAGGCGAGGTAGATGCCCTTTATCAGCAAGGCTTGCCTATGGTTGAAAAGCTTAATGTTTCGCTGGGATAGCATGATGAAAGCGCAGTTTTGGAGCTTCGATGTCATATTCGCGATAGTCATATTTAGCATCGCGATAACAATACTGGCGTTCACATGGTACCAGATTAACTCCCAGCTTTCCATCGCTTACGGCAATGGTGCCACAATCATGCAGCTTCAGGCAAGTGCGCTTGCCTCAACGCTGCTTTCGCCGGGCTCGCCTAGCAACTGGAACAGCTATGTTGATACGACCAACCCCGCCACATGGAGCGGCATAGGCGTCGGCATAGGCTCAAACACCAGCAGCATAGATCCCGACAAGCTTTACACGTTAATGTCGATGTCAAACAACAACTACCAAGCCACAAAGCAGGCCCTTGGCATAGGATTTGACTACTACATAACAATAACCGGCCAAACAAGCAGCGGCGGCGCATTGAATATCTCGATAGGAGAAAACCCAGGAGCACACAATTCGCTCACGGTATACGTTGAGAAAAGAAGCAGCCATATAGATGGGATGCCAGTGCAGGTCACAATAGAGCTTTGGACCAATACCCCATTCGGTGTCGAGTGATAAAATGAAAAACATGAAAGGCTTCATATTCACGCTTGATGCGGTTTTCGCTCTGATTGTTGCGGTCGCGGGCATTTCGATACTGCTTTACGTCCATTCGATTACAACCAGCGCCTCTTCAATACCGGCATCAGAAGCGTCAAGCATATTGGACAACCTGCTATACGTAACACCCTCATCGCTTTACTATGAGCAAGCGATAGGCAACATCACAGTGGGTGGTACGCAAGCGTACACGTGGCCGCAGGCTGGCCATTACACCAACATGAGCTCCAGCGCGCAATACGGGCCTAGAGACGCGTATACGCTCTTCACTTTCAACACGGGCAATTCGGTAATAAGCACAGTAGTTGCGGCCAAAGGCATGGCGTTCGCGGCTTCAGGAGACTACCTCTATGCACTTAACGCCACAAATGGCAAGCTGGAGTATTCATTCAATGCAGGTTCGACAGTTGAGACGACACCTGCCGCATACCAGAATGAGTTATTGCTGGCAAATAGCACGGATTACATTATCGCTGCAAACATCTATAACGGCTCAAAGCTTTGGGACTATGACATAGGCGTGCTACCAGAACCAGGTTATCCGATACTTATAGAAGACGGCTATGCAACCTTGACCAGCGGCACAAATTTTTACATTTTGAGCCCGATTAACGGGAGCACCATAGCGGACGGCTCGGTCAGCTCACCGTATTCGGCATTGCCGCCAGTATATGCAAACGGCGAATTCATCGTTGCCGCTAATTCCTCCGCACAAAACTATGTTTATGCTTTTGCACTTGCGGGGAAACAGCTCATCAAGCTATGGAGCACCCCGCTGGCGGCAGGCTATATCACTCTGCCCATAACAGTGGGAAACAAGATTATAGTCGGCAGCGGCTCGAGCCTGTACACGCTTGGCACTGATGGCAGCGTCATTGCTTCGACATACTTGGGCGCCCAGGTTAAGGGGATAGCGTTTGACGGATCAAATGTCTATGCGGAGACCACTAGCGGCATATACGCTTACAATGCCAGTGGCAAAACAGTATTCTCATATCCCACCGTTTCGCAAGGCCAGGGCACAGAGCCTTCTGTTGCAGGAGGCAATCTATACACGCTTATAAACGGCAATGCTTTCCAAGCGTATAACATATCGATGGATACGATGCTTTGGAACGCAACGCTGCCTTCATCCAGCCAAACTTCGTTTGCCAATATAGCGCTAGCATATGGCAATGCCTACGTCGCGAGCGGCACCATGGTGTACGCGTTCGGCAGCTACATAATGCAACCCCATGAGAGCATCCTTCGCGCCCTTGCAACCATGTACCTGAACGGCCAAGGCGAGCTTGCAAGCACTGTGCTGAGCAGCATTTACCCTTCAGAGGACATAGGCTTGTTTATAAATAACACATACGCGCCAGCGCTCAGGGTGTCAACATTCAGTGGTTCATACTCTTCCACATCTTTCTCCTCGACAAGCTACGTCTATGGCACCAGCCATGGCATAGGCGGCACAAATTACAATTTTACCATAACAATGTGGGTAAGGCCGCATCCAAATCCAAACACTGCGGATAGCTGGACCATACCTTTCTTTTCACTGCAAAGTTATCAGGCTTTCGGCTTCCTGAGCAGCGGCACGGGACTTGTGCTACACAGATGCAGCTCCGCCGACACGGAAGGCTATGTAAAGGGCATGACGCCATCGAGCGTTTTCAACAACCAATGGCATTTTGTAGCCGTATCGGTGGCTTACCCGCATTATTTCTGGCAATTTGACGGTAACGGCACAAACGACACCAACACGAACAACTTTAACAGCAACAGCCGCATTTCCATCGGAGCCCAATACATGCAGTGCGATGGCAACCAATTTAATGGCCAGATAGCAGATGTGCAGCTTTATAACATGTCACTCACCCCGAAGCAAATCGCAGCGATAAGGCAGGAGGGAATTTACGGCACACCCATATCGTATGCGAATCTAAGCGGATGGTGGCCGATGATAGGCAATAGCAATGACTACAGCGGCAGATACGGCGTTTCCGTGCAGAACAACGTAAATTACACACAGGGCGTCGTGCCGACCACCTTGTCAAGCGCGTATATAGTAAGCAAAGCTTCTACGCCGCTTAGCATAGATGTCAACGGTACTGCACGCATGTACAACGTAAGCGTGGTGCTATGGCGCTGAGAAAACTAGTAAGAACAAGGAAGGGCATACTGCTCACGCTCGTAACGATAGTTCTGCTTGTGCTCATGACAGGGGAGCTTATCATGTACGTGACGCTGAACATAAGCTACGATACGACCGCCGCGCAATCTCAATCCCTGGGCAGCATGGGTAGCTTTATAGGCACGCTCCAGGCAAGCTCAGCAGTATATGCCAGAAGCAGCCTGTCGAGCGCGCTGAACGCGCTTGTGGCATATGAGGGCACGCCTTCGCTGAGGCACTACCATTTCGTGAACAATACCCAGCATGCGATTGAATCGCTCATGTACAACGGCATCATATATGGCACGAACATGAGCGGCACAATGAACAGCACAATGCAAAGCTTCACAACTGCAATGGAGCACGATGCGTCAGGCAGGTATTTCAATCTCTCGATAAGCAACGTAAGTATAGAGGTATTCCAGAGCGGGCCTTTCACGCTTAGCGCCCTATATACCGCACTTGCAACAGTAAACTCAAGCTATGGCACGTTTACATACCCGCTCAACAGCACTGCGAGCATATCTCTCAACGGCAAGCCGGATTTATACAGCGTCGAAGCTGCAGATCCGCAAACCGTACATGAAGCAAGCGCGCTGCCGCAAGCCACATTGGTGGGCAACATGTACGCGACAAGTGCGAATACAATGAGCAGCGCTTTCGATTATGGCACCATAATCATCAACAGCGGCACCACATGCAGCAGCATACCATCGCAGTTCCAAAGCCCGTACTTCATACTTGCAATGCCCGATGCTGCGGATATAAACAGCAACCTCTGCAACATGGGAGGGCTTGTCACTTCAACGCTAAACACAACACCGCCAGCCAAGCCTTATCTTGTATATCCATCGAGCATATTCAGTTACCTCGATAACGGCACGAAGCTCCTGCTTTCCGGCCCGGGCAAATCGCTTATCAACATAATGCCGATTAAAACAGCAATGCAAAGCGATTATTACTACCCGTCGCCATATGCGCCTTCTTATTTAAATTTGGCTAACAGCACGTTCAAAAGGTCGCAGAACGGCATTGTATCTTTTAATATATTACACAGGTTTGTATCACAAACAAATGGGGGAGCAG
>JBMFTZ010000024.1:0-14116 GCA_049966775.1 Candidatus Micrarchaeia archaeon | reverse complement strand
CCGCGGGCCCATTTTTTGTTTTCGAGGGAGCTTGGTTCAATCTCTAGCGTGTGGTTTTTCCTGCTCCCGAAGGTTGGGTTTTGTCCTGCGCAGATAAAAGTCGCGATCTATTTATGTACGACCGGCATATAGGCACGCAGGCGCCAGTACTCCAAGAATAATTTCACGGTTCTGCTCATTTGAAGCATGCGCACGTCGCTCAGGCGCGAGTGCAAAATATTACATATGTAGAAGCTACTGTGATAATCGCCCTATGAGTAAAGCTATAAAGAGCTTGCCGTACAAACATTTAACCAAACACAAATACGGGGGTAAGAATATGAAAGACGAAGTGTATATGTTCGATGAAGCAGCAAAGCTAAAGCTTACGAAATACGAACTAGGCGGAAAGGGCTACGGTCTTGTAGAGATGACGGGCATAGGGTTGAATGTGCCCAGAGGCTTTGTCATAACTACGCGCATGTGCAACAAATTCTTCGAGGAAAAGAAGCTGTGGCCCAGCATAAAGACGCAGATACTTTCGAAGATGTCAAGACTTGAACAGGAGACAGGCAAAAAATTCGGAAGTGCCGAAAATCCCCTGCTTGTATCAGTAAGATCCGGAGCACCTTTCTCAATGCCTGGCATGATGGACACCGTGCTTAATCTGGGCATGAATGATGAGATCGCCGAGGCGCTTAGCAAGCGCACTACAGAAAAATTTGCATACGATACGTACAGGAGGTTCGTACAGCTTTTCAGTACCATAGTGTTAAAAATCGAAAGGCAGCGCTTCGATGCAGCTCTTGATGAAGTTAAAAAAGAATTCGGTGCAAGATCTGACGCAGAGCTAAGTGGGGAAGGCTGGAAGAAAGTTACCGAAAAATACAAGGCGATAGTAAGGGAGGCAACAGGCTCTGACATCCCGAAAGACCCCGTAAGACAGCTTTTCATGGCAATAGGCGCGGTATTTGCATCGTGGTGGAATAAGAGGGCGATGGAGTACAGAAAAATATACAAAATACCAGACTCACTTGGCACTGCCGTTAATGTGGTGAGCATGGTTTATGGCAATTATGATGCGAATTCTGGAACAGGTGTCGCATTTACCAGGGATCCTTCGACAGGTGAAAAGAAGCTCTATGCCGAGGTGCTCATGCTAGCGCAGGGAGAAGACGTTGTAGCAGGGATAAGAACGCCAATGCCCGCGAGCGAGCTTGCGAAACGCCTTCCTAGCGTATACAAAGAGCTTGTAAGGACAACAGGAATTCTGGAAAGACACTTCAGGGACATGCAGGATATCGAGTTTACTATAGAGAGTGGCAAATTTTACCTACTGCAAACAAGAAATGGAAAAAGGACTCCAGCTGCAGCTATAAAGATTGCTACAGACATGGTGGGCGAGCGCCTAATCACTAAGGAGGAAGCGATAGGAAGGGTCGAGCCAGAGCAGCTTGAGGCTCTGTTTCACAAGCGGATAGACCCGAAAGAAACGGCAAAGCCTATTGCAAAAGGCCTGCCTGCAGCACCAGGTGCCGCTACTGGTACCGTGGCATTCACGAATGAGGATGCTGTAGAGCTCAAGAAGAGAGGAAACAGCGTCATACTTATAAGGCAGGAGACAACCCCTGAAGATATAACTGGCATAGCAGCAAGCGACGGCGTTCTGACCAGCAGGGGCGGTGTAACGAGCCATGCAGCTGTGGTTACTAGGGGCATGGGCAAGCCGTGTATTGTTGGCGCAGAAGAGATTAAAATAAATACAGAGGGAAGGTACTTGGTTGTGGGATCGGTGAAAGTTTCCGCCAATTCCAAGATAACCATAGACGGTACGGCAGGCAATGTTTACGTAGGAGAGCTAAAGCTGATAGAGCCTACGATAACGCAAAGCACAAAGAAGCTGCTTGGCTGGGCTGACCAGATAAGGAGGCTCGGAATAAGGGCCAATGCGGACACGCCGGAAATGGTGGCAAAGGCGATGGAAAACGGTGCAGAAGGCATAGGGCTTGCGCGAACAGAGCGGATGTTCACTTCGCAGGACCGCCTTAAGGTAGTAAGGAAGATGATACTCGCTGATTCAGAGGACGAGAGGCGGAGGCAGCTTGCGCTCATCAAGCCGATGCAGAAGCACGACTTTGAGGGGATGTTCGCGCTCGCGAGGGGCAAGCCCATAACCATAAGATTACTCGATGCTCCACTTCACGAATTCCTCCCGAAAGCGGAAGAGCTTATACCTAGGATAATAGCGCTCAAGGAAAAGAACCCCAAAAGCGAAGAGCTCGCGGAAAAGGAGAAGATATTCAAGAGAGTAATGGAACTAAGGGAGAGCAATCCGATGATGGGCCAGCGTGGGGTAAGGCTCGCACTAATGCATAAGGAGATATATGAGATGCAGGTGGAAGCCATACTAGAAGCTGCGTTGGATCTCAAGAAGAAGGGCGTGAACGTTAAGCCGGAGATAATGGTGTCACAGGTTGCAATAGCGGACGAGTTTGCAATGGCAAAGCGGATAATAACTGACACAGCTGAGCGTGTATTCAAAGAAAAGAAGATGCGCATAGCGTACAAGATAGGCACGATGATAGAGACGCCAAGGGCGGCGCTCACTGCGGAAGAGCTAGCAAGGCATGCGGAATTCTTCTCGTTCGGCACCAATGACCTAACCCAAGGCACGCTGGCGTTTAGCAGGGACGATGCAGAGGCGAAGTTCCTGCCATTCTACATAGACAACAAGCTTCTTCCAAACGATCCGTTCAGCAGCGTAGACAAGAACGGTGTGGGAAGGCTCATGGAGCTCTGCACCCGGGAGGGCAAGACAGCCAACAAAGAGCTTAAGGTGGGTGTATGTGGCGAGCACGGTGGCGATCCGAATTCAATAATCTTCTTCCACGGAATAGGCATAGATTACGTAAGCATGTCGCCTTATAGAGTGCCAGTGGCGAGATTTGCGGCAGCAAAAGCGGTAGTCAGCAGCAGATCATCGACTACCGCGTAGCGCATCCGTGCTTTGGCAACTACAGACAGGCAGGCCGCCCACAGGCAGCGTGCTCATGGCTTTGCGTAGCAACGATCGTCAATGCGCTTCGAACCTTGCTGCGGTGTTGGGGTTCAGTGCAATCTAATATGCGCCCGGAATGGCATCATGTGCGCGCGGAACGAACCCATACACCAGCGTAATGCGCGCATAGATCTATCCTGTTACATTTATATTATTTCTCAGAGAATCAAATTGTATGCAAGCTGGTTGGAACGAGCTTGAGCTGTACTCGAGGCTCGTTAACATAGACCGCATAGAGCCAAGGCAGTACCAGATAAACATAGCCAAAAGCATCTACAGCGGCAAGAGCACGCTCGTAATATTGCCAACAGGCCTTGGCAAGACGCTCATAGCGGTGCTTGCAATGGCACGCGTGCTTTATCACGGCAGGAAAGTGATATTCCTCGCTCCCACAAAGCCTCTCAGCGAGCAGCATTTTGCCACAATGCAAAAGCTGCTGAATATTGATTCAAATACGATGCTGCTCCTCACTGGAAGCATGCAGAGGAAGAAGCGCATCGAGGTGGAGCAGCAGGCAAAGGTGATAGTGGGAACGCCGCAGACTGTTGCAAACGACCTCAAACATGCAACGCTATCGCTGGATGATGTGGGCTTGGTCGTGTTTGACGAGTGCCACAGGGCGGTGGGCAAGTATTCCTATACATACATAGCCAACGAGTGCAAGATAAGGGGCATACAGGTTGTGGGTCTTACTGCATCGCCAGGCAGCGACAGGAAGAAGATAAGCGTGCTCATTGACACGCTGGGCATAAGCAACATAGAGATAAGGACATCATCAGACCAGGACGTTGCACCGTATGTAATGCAGAAGGATACAAGCGTAATATACGTTGATAAGAGCGCCACAATAAATGCCATTGCCTCTCTGCTCAAGCCGGTAATAGACGAACATCTGCAGGCGCTTTACAGCAGCGGGCTGAGCCCGTTCAAGAGCTTCGAGCATATGCCAAAAGGTCGGCTTCTCGAAATCGGAGACTACATAATGAAGCTCGAGGCGCGGAACTACCGCTTCATGGCGCTGTTTCATTACGCATATGTGCTGCACCTTGCGCACGCATACGATCTTGTGACCACCGAGGGGATAACACCATTCCTGAGCTACATGGCCGGGCTCGACGAGAAATCAGCAAAGAGCAGGAATACGAGGAGCATACTTGCAAACAGCTCTGTCGCCGAGGCAAGGAAACTGGCTAGCCAAGCGGAGGAGCGTGGTGAGGAGCATCCAAAAATGGTTGCGTTGCTCGAAATGCTCAGGGGCAGCCTCAAGGGAGAAAGTGTAATAGTGTTCGCGCAATACCGCTCCACCATTAAGAAGATAGTCGGGCTGCTTTCAAGCAACGGCATTGCCGCGCGAGCGTTTATGGGCAAAAAGGAGGGCGTAACGCAGGCACAGCAGCAGCAGACTATCGGGGAGTTCAGGGATTCGCTGTTCAATGTCCTTGTTACCACCTCCATAGGAGAAGAAGGGCTTGATATACCCGTGGTCGATGCGGTAGTATTTTACGAGCCGATACCAAGCGAGATACGGAACATACAGCGCAAGGGCAGGGCGGGCAGGCTCAAATACGGTAAGGTGGTGATATTTGTTACCCGTGGCACGAGGGACGAGGCATACCTAATGATTTCAAGGATAAAGGAAAAGAGAATGTACGACATAGTGATGCGCATGAAGGATAAGCTCTCAATGCTCCCAGGTGATCAAAAGCAGCTGAAGCTCACATAGCATGCTTTTTATATTTTGCCGCGATAAAGTGGTATGGCGATTTGTTGCTCAGGTATTCAAAAGGAGCCCGAAGCGAAAGGGAGCTGCTTAATATTCTACACGAGAAGCGCTTTTCCGTAGTGAGGGCTGCCGGTAGCGGCGTCAACGCATTGAGCCCCGACGTGATTGCTGCAAAGAACGGTAAGGCTTTTGTATTTGAGTGCAAGGCGTGGGACAAGGGCAGCATATCAATACCAAACGAAAAGATAGAATCGCTGCTTTCCTGGGAAAAGGACGGCAACATGCAAGCTGTTGTCGCGTGGCGCATGAACGGTAGCGGCTGGTTTTTCATAAGGCCAACCAGCATGACAAAGACCGGAAAGAATTATACCATTACAAAGAAGGCCATAGGAGAGCGCGGCTTTGGAATGGACTTCTTTGAAAAGCTATAGTGGTTCTATGTCAGAAATGCCCGACGAGCTCAAGGCAACGATGAAGAAACAGGGTTACCATTTTGTAGGAAGGCACTCCGCCGTAAAGATCTGCGAATACGCGGCCAACGGGCTTGAGGGAAAAGAACTGTGCTACAAGTCCAAGTTCTACGGCATAAGGAGCTGGCGCTGCCTTCAGTCTACGCCTGCAATAGGCTGTGACCTTCAGTGCAGGTTCTGCTGGCGCATAATACCAGAAGAGCACGGCTACAAGTGGAACGAACTCAATGCAGTGGAGTGGGACGATCCTAATAGCATAGTGGGCGGTATGATAGTCGAGCAGAGGCGCATAGTGAGCGGCTACAAGGCGGTAGCAGACACCGAGCTCAAGAAAAAGAGATGGAAGGAGGCAAATGAACCTATGCATGCGACCTTAAGCCTCACAGGAGAGCCCATGTTTTACCCAAGAATGTCCGAGCTTCTGGAGAAGTTCCATAAGAGGGGCATGAGCACCTTCCTTGTGCATAACGGTACGCTGCCCGAAGCGATAAAAAGGTTGAAGGTGCTGCCCACCCAATTCTATATATCACTGCAGGCGCCCGATGAAGAGACATACATAAAGACTACAAGGCCAAAGATACCAGACGCCTGGGCAAAGTTCAAGGAATCCCTGGAGCTCATGCGCCATATGAAAACAAGAACGGTGCTGCGCATGACCCTAGTCAAAGGTCTCAACATGCTAAATCCAGAGGGCTATGCAGAGCTCATAAAACTCGCAATGCCCAATTACGTAGAGGTCAAGGGCTTTTCGTACGTTGGTGGCTCAAGGGAAGAGCAACGGGGTCTTTCGCTTTCAAGCATGCCGATGCATGAAGAGATAAGGGAATTCGCAAAGGTGCTCGAAAGGCTTACCGGCTATATATGGACAGACGAACACGAGACAAGCAGAATCGTGCTCCTTTCGAGAGACCAGGAATCTGTCGACAACCGCATAATCGACTTTGAAAAGATCGGTAAGGATAAGTAGCAGTGTATTAATGTTTTTAGAACCCTGAACCAGGGGTTGGATTTTATACCATAGATGGACTCTGCGGGATTTCCATCGCTTTTGAAGCAAATTTGAACCCGCAACCTCCTGCATGCCATGCAGGCGCGCTACCGTTGCGCCAAGAGCCCATCCATTTAAGCTTGAGATTACACCGGCGATATAAAAAGTATGTTGCCTCCGCGGAGCAGTATCGTGCCGAGCTTGGTCTTGAGCTCCCCGTCCTCGAGCTCTTCCGCGTCCTCTATCACTATGTTCATGTGAGCGTCGAACGACGTTATCTTGCCGCGTATGCTTGACTTGTTGTTCTTCAGCCTTACTAAGGCATGCTGTCCTATGATCCTGTTCAAGAGATCGAAAGGTCTTTCTTGTTGCATCTTCACACCTTCAAAAAACATTATCATTTCTCCTTAAGCTTTTTAATATCCTCCTTTTTGACAATGAGCTTGACATAGCCAGTGCCCACTGTAACCTGTTTGCCTATGAGAATGTTTTCCGCCACGCCGTTCAGCGGGTCGCTCTCCCCGAATATGCTTGCGTTCACCAGATGCTTCACTGTCTCTTCGTATGCCGCTTTCGCTAGCACCGAGCTCTTCTCTCCAGCTACGCCGTGCCTGCCTATGCTCTTTATGGCTCCGGTGAGCGTCATCATGTCGGCAACAAGCGCCACGTGCCTAAATCCCACGGTCAGGCCCTCCTCGTTTATCGTTGTTATCATCTCATTTGCTATCACGTTCCTTGCCGCTTCAATACCGTAAGCCCTCGCCACCTCGAACGGGTCGTTGCAATATATATGTTCTTTGTCTACGCCTTCTATGTTCATCACTCCGAGTATGTTGCTGCCGCTTGTGGCAATGGTAAAGCTACCGTCATCCTCTTGCTGTATCACCGCCTTGTTTATGCCCTGCACGCCAGAAACCCTCCCATTCAGAAGGTGCACAAATACCGTCCTTATCGCTTTTATGCCCGCTTTTTTGCTCGCTTTTACTGTTATCTCGTCGCCTTCAATATCTACTTCAACGCCTCCTACCTTTTCTATGCTGCTGCGAATGTCTTTCATAGTTAGTTCATAAAACGAGAGCTTTTCCCTGTTGGCGTGGAGCACCATGGTCCCCGCCCGGAAATCCTCCGTATAGCCGCTTATTAAGCTTGACACCTTGACTTCTTCGAGTTTGCGCCATATCTCCCTGACCTTTTCGTATTTGTTTTTGATGCTGTCTTCGATATAGATACGCATGACCGGCGACTTTGGCCTCTTCCTCGCGTCAGCAAGCTCTATCATGCGCGGCAACCCTCTTGTTTGAATGACCGAGCTCACTCCTGCAGAATGGAAAACTCTAAGCATCATCTGTGTGCTGGGCTCGCCTATAGATTGCGCGGCGACCGTGCCAATGGCCTCGCCGGGTACGGCGCTATCCTCTTTTTTGTTTGCCACCATATAATCACTCTTTCTCCTCTTTTTCGATGAGCTCCTTTGTCGGGTCTACACCGTCGCCTCCATAGACGGTCTCTATGAGCGCATTGCTCGCATCTTTGACCGCTAGGTTTTCATCTATATAGAAGTCCTGCATGGCGTTGATAAGCCTCCTCTGCAGGTAACCGCTCTGTGTAATCGCCACATATTTTACCACAGCAGAGTCTCTTGCGCCCATCGCGTGCATGAACAGCTCCGCGGGCTTCAGGCCCGAAAAGAATGATGACACTATAAAGCCCTTTTCCTCTGGGTTCTTGCTGTTCTTTCTGAAGAAGGGTAGCACCCTCCCCGCATAGCCCCTCGTTGTCCTTCTCCCTCTTACCGCCTGCTGGCCTAGAAGCATCGATGTTGAGACAAGATGCAGCATGTTACCCCTTGCTCCCACCGTTACCATGAGCTTCGCGTTGTTTGTGTTGTCAAGGTACTTGTTTAGTATGTTGTTGGAGAGCGAGCGCGCCTCCTCTAGCTGCGCCATTACCTCGAGCTCAAGTGTCTCCTTCTTCGTATAGCCTGGCAGTGGCTCCATCTTGCCTTCTTTGTACTTTGAATAGAGGTTAAGCACCTTTGTATTTATCTCGCTTACCATAGCCTCTTTGGCTTTGTTAACTGCTTCGCTCATGTAATAATCTTTCACGCTGATTGTGATGCCAGCGGTATAACCCGCCCTCAGGGTCAGCTTTGCCATGTTGAACAGGAAATCTTTTGCCGCTGTGGGCCCGTACTCTGCAAATATCTTCAGTATCAGCTTGCCGTTGCCTTCGCCCACCTCGCTCTTGCCTATGCCGCCCTCTATAAGCCTGCCGTTCTTTATCACGACATGGCCGCCCTTGCTGCTGTTTTCAAAATTCAGGTCCTTTGGCAGGATAAGCGAAAAGATCTCCCTGCCGCTATAGAGGCCGTTCTTCTCCTGCTTTGGTAATTCAAATACGCCTATGTCGCTAAGCATGCGCGCCGCTTCCTCCTTTGTGTAATAGCTATCTTCCTTAGTCAAGTAATACAAGCCAGAAATTTCGTCCTCCTCGATAAACATTATCGGTCTGCCGTCTCTCGGCGACAGTATAAGGTCGCGCGGCTGCATGAGGTACTTCGCTTCAGCCCTCGCCTCTATCGCCTGCGGCACGTGAAGGTTCATCTCATCTCCGTCATAGTCCGCGTTATAAGGATATGCAGCAGAAACATGTATCCTTATCACCTTGCCAGGCAGCACCTTTATGTTGTGCGCCATGATTGAAATCCTGTGCAGTGTGGGTTGCCTGTTCATAAGTACTATGTCCCCGTCTATAAGCTGTCTCTCCAGTATGTATCCCGGCTGTATCTCCTTGAGCAGCTCCTCCCTGTTTGTATCTGTTACCCTCTTCCTTATGCCCTCCTTTGTTATCACGTTGAGCACTGTGGGGTATTCCGTGCTCTCAAGGTACTTCTTTGCTTCGTCAATGTTCCATTGCGTAAGGTTTATCGGTATGGTAAGGTTTTCGGCTATCTTCCTTGGCACCCCTATCTGGTCTATGGTAAGGTTGGGATCCGATACTATGACCGTTCTTGCCGAGAAGTTGACACGCTTTCCGCTCAGGTTATATCTCAGCCTGCCTTCCTTGCCCTTGAGCCTCTGCACTAGCGTCTTAAGCGGTCTTGTGCTCCTGTGCCTTGCAACCGGAACGCCTGGGGTTTCATTGTTGAAATACGTGGTCACCTGGTACTGCAAAAGCTCCCACAAATCGTCTATAATGATCTGTGGCGCACCCGCGTCTATATCCTGTTCCAGCCTCTGGTTTATGCGCATTATGTCTACGAGCTTGTGTGTGAGGTCATCCTCGCTGCGCTCCCCCGATTCGAGCGTTATAGAAGGTCTTACATTTACCGGTGGCACAAGGAGCGCCGTAAGCACAAACCATTCCGGCCTCGTTATAGCAGGGTCTATGCCAAGCAGCTTCAAGTCGTCATTGCTTATCTTTGAAAGCCAGTTCAGTATCTCGTCAGGCTTTAGCCTTTCGCCGTTCATATAGAAGAAGGTGGGCCTTTCAAGCTTTATCTTCGGCTGCTCTGCGCCACAGTGCGGGCATCTCTTTATTGCCTTTATCCTCTTGAGCAGATCCATTCCCTCAAGCTCGTGCTCCGTGGTGGTCTCAGAAAGCTCTTCGTCCTTCACTATAAGGTCGCTCACGACAGGCTTGATCTCCTTAATCTGGTCGTCGTTAAGCAGTATCCTGTTGCACTTGTAGCACGTCGACTGCAGCAGCAGGTATATGATTTTGGCGTACTCTGGATGAATAACCGGCCTTACTAGGTCTATGTGGCCGAAATGTCCGGGGCACGTCTTGGCCCTGCCTCCACAGGTCTTGCACTTGAGGCCGGGATCTATAACTCCAAGTCTCTGGTCTACTAGCCCTCCATCTATGGGATAGCCGTCCTCGTTGTAGGTATCGGGCACGACAAGCTTTGCAACGCTGATACGCTTTATCTCTTCAGGTGATATCACCCCAAACCTTATATAATCTATAAATTCAGCTTGCATTATAATCACTCGCTCTTCAATTTTATCTTCGGGTTTATGTGCAGCGATTTTATTTCGTCCAACAGCAGCTTGAACGCGTAGCTTATCTCCACCATCTCAAGGTCGTTGCTGCCGCAGCTCGGGCAGACAGGCTTGTTTTTTATGTAGTCGTAGTAGCCTACAGCTCCGCAGTTCTTGCATATCCATATGGGTGCCTTGTCGCTCTGGTCGAGCATGCGGTCCTTGAGCAGCAGGCTTGCCCCGTGGCCCACTAGGGCGTCACGTTCCATTTCACCAAATCTGAGCCCACCCTTCCTCGGCTTGCCTTCTGTCGGCTGATGGGTAAGTATCTGCACGGGCCCTCTCGCCCTCACCTGCAGCTTTAAGCTCACCATATGCCACAATTTATGATAGTATACCACGCCGTTAAATATCATTGCATTGAATTTCTTGCCCGTCCTGCCATCATAGAATTCCTCGTCGCCGAACTTGTCGAAGCCGTATTGCTCGAGCATTCCCCCGTATTGGTCAACAAGCGTCTTGCCATCTGTAGAAAACGTGGTGCCGTCAGCATATGCGCCTTTCAGCGAGCACGCTTTGCCCATTAGCATTTCAAGCATATGGCCGAACGTGGCTCTGCCCGGAAGGCTGTGCGGATTCAGCAGCATATCTGGCACTATGCCATCTTTTGTAAAGGGCATATCCGCTTGAGGCACTATTAGCGCCACGACCCCCTTTTGGGCGTGCCTGCTTGCAAATTTGTCCCCAGCTTCTGGAGTCTTTTCGCTTCTTACCCGCACCTTGACGATCTTTGTTGCGCCAGCAGTCTCGCTTTCCATTACGCTGTCAACGATTCCCTCTTCTCCAACCCTTACCATCACAGAGTTGTCCCTGTTTTTCTCTGTTGTAACTCCAAAGCTCGTCTGCTCTTCCAAGAATCTAGGCGGCGACACCTTGCCTATTATCACGTCCCCGTCAACTATGGGCAGCTCCGGCTCTATTATGCCGTCTTCGCTGAGCTTTGCATATGCGTGCTCTCCAAGGTAGCCCTCTGTAGTAGGTGGCGGCACGGTAAATTTATCCTGCTGCCCGCCCGGATAGCGGCGCTCCTCGTCTGTGTATGTCCTGAAGAACTCGCTCCTTCCAAGACCCCTATCAACTGCCGCCTTGTTGAGCACTATTGCGTCTTTCATGTTGTAGCCGTAATAGGTGGAAAGCGCAACAACCATGTTCTGGCCGGTTGCATGCTTCTCCATCTGCAATGTCCTATATGTGACGCTGTTTATTATGGGCTTTTGCGGATAGTAGAGCAAGAAAGCCCTGGGATCGTATCTTTTCGAGAAGTTTATCGCATAAAGGCCCTGGGCCTGCTTTGTGAAATTCGAAACGAGCGAGTGCTTGCCCACAGTGTCGTACTCGTTTATCACACTGAGGTTCATCGTGAGGCCCAGCATTGAAACGGGATCTATCTGGAGGTGCGTAGTTTTTGGCGTTATTTCGCCTTCGCTCAATGCCACCAGCGCGTTTTCTTCTTCTTCAGCATCTAAGTATTCAATGATTCCCCTCCTTACAAGATAGTTGAAATCGATCTCCTTCTTTACGAGCCTCTCCTTCAGCTCCTGCGTAAACGTGCTTGCCCCGTTTTCGACAACGATGTACGGGCTTCTTGCCCTGCCCCTGTCAGTGTTTACATGAACTTCATTTAGCTTCTTGAAGTATGCCACGTTTACTTCTCCGCTTATCAAGCCGAGCCTCCTGTTGCGCCTCACCTCTTTTGCGAACTCCTCGCCCGATCTGGCATAGCCTATTAGCCTTCCATCAAGGTAAATCTCACTTTTCAAATAATCACCGTTTCATTGGGCGCCTTCTACGAGCTTGAGCTCCTTGAGCTTTTCAAGCAGCATCTTGTCATCTGCGCCTACTGTAACCTTGGTCATGAGCGCGAGGTACCTTGTAAGCCCGACTTCTACGCCTTCGGGCGTCTCGCTGGGGCAAAGCTTGTTCACATGCGTGCCGTGAACGTCTCTCGCCTTGAAGTGCGGGTGCCTCTTTGCCAGGGGCGACTTGACGCGCCTTAAGTGCGCGAGCATGTTTGCCATGTTCACCCTCTCCAGCACCTGCGACACGCCCGTCTGGCCGGCAGGCCACGATCCAGTGCCCATTGAGTAGAGTATCTTCTCGGTGAGCGTGTCCGGATTTATGTTCGTTCTCACCGAGAGCCTCCTGCCTCTTGCCGTGGTGCGCTCCACGTGGTACTTTATGTCCTTCACAAAGAACTTGAAAGCATTATTGAACAGCTCCTCAAGAAGCTCGCCTGCGAGCTTTATCCGCTTATTCATGTAGTGGTCGCGGTCATCCGCTCTTATATAGCCAAGCCCCACACGCGTGGCCTTTTCTGCCATCTTTATAAGGAAGTAAGCCTTGTCGTTCCTGCTCTCCGGAGTAGTGCCTATGTGCGGCAGTATGTATGTATCTAGTTGCGTTTCAGCCCTCTTTTTCCTGTACTCTTTCGCCTGGTTTGGCGCTGCCACCCTGCCAATCTCCATAAGTGCATCGGCTGTGCTTAGCTCCTTTGCCGCGCTTACGTCTATATTGAGCAAAAGGTCATTCTTCACATCCTTGTTTTCTGTCGCCTTAAGAATCTCTTCGTTGCTCAAGCCAAGCGCCCTCAGCACAAGCACGAAATCGGTGCCCTTGGCAATGGTAGGGAACGAAACATCGTATATGCCATATTCGTCTCTTGTAACGCTGCACCTCGCCCTAAAGGTCAGCGTGGTGGAGAACACCTTGCTTGTTGCCATGCCGTTCTCCCTAGTTGTTATAACGCGGTTTGGAGCAAGGTCTTCGATGCCAATGAGCACGCGCTCGGTGCCTTTTATTATAAAATATCCCCCATAATCGTAAGGATCCTCGCCTTCGCTAAGAAGCTGTTCCTTTGTCATGTTGTGCGTGTAGCAGAGGTCGCTTTTTACCATTACTGGGAGCTCCCCTATAAAAGCCTCGCCCATCGCGTCAGCCTTCTCTATGCCGCTTATTATCGGCACGTAAGTTATGTACATTGGTGCGGCATATGTGAGGTTCCTAGCCAGTGCTTCGTTTGGCATTATCCTCTTCATAGAGCTGTCCGATTCTATGACCCTGGGCTGTTCCAACCTAATACCGGTGAGCTTTATGGCGAAGTTTGGGACATCTGGCTCTATATAGCTGTTGCTCTCCAGCACTTTCTGTATACCCATCCTTATGAACCTATTGTAGCTTTCTATCTGCTGCTGAACCATGGATGCATTGCTAAGATAAGATTCAAGCAAATAATGGTCCATCATATCACTTTTGTATTACAATGCATATTGCATTGCGTCTCCGGCACGTGCCATACGTTATATACACTATGCACACTGCTATTTTTGTCAGCCTTTTACGACAAGCCTGTAATACAGGTACTTGCCTGTAGGGTCTGACCTGTAAATCTTTATAAGGTCGCCCGCCTTAGCACCTATCTTTTTGACCTGCGCGTCGCTCTCGAGTATCTTTGGGAACTTGTCAAGCGTGGTATTGAACCTTTTTGCAATCTTTTTTGCATCGCTGGCGCTGACTATTACATGTTTGGGTATAAGGTCAATAGGCGCAGGAACCAATCGCTCACCAAAAACTATGCCAGCTATCTAGAAAGGGTCTATTAATTTAAGAAACATAACAAATAAATACTTAACTGTTTTTATACGTCCTTGCCGCTTTTCCCCGGGCGAGCGTTTTCTTCATTTTCCTGCAATAACCATATGAAATAAAGGCCTCGCCCTTATAAACCTGTCGCGTGCGGTCTCTACTCAACGAGATGGGTGGCAACCTCAAGTAGGGGCCTTTCTGTGCATTGCCGCGCGTTTCCACATTTTTTATTCGTAGGGCAAGAATACCGCGACTTTTAAGTCGTGGATGAAT
>JBMFTZ010000023.1:0-14856 GCA_049966775.1 Candidatus Micrarchaeia archaeon | reverse complement strand
CATAAGGCTCCAGAGGGCGTTCCAGAACTTCTTCAGAAGAGTGAACGAGAGCAGGTTGGATTTTATGTCGTATTCCATATATAACGCAACTTTTATATACTTTTGTGTAGTAAAGTAAACGATAAAAATGCAGCTTGCAATGCGCATAGAGATAAAGCCGGCAAATGCGCAGGAAAAGATACTCTCCGAAATATCAGAAAAATGCAGGCTTGTATACAACTATGCTCTTGCAGAACTGCTCAAGGCATTAAATGAAGGTAGGCAACTCACGTATATTGACCAGCAGAATTCACTTCCGAAGATAAAGAAGGCACACACCACATATAAAATTGCCCATTCGAAAACTTTGAAATATGCGTTAAAAGAACTAGATTCTAGTTTCAGGTCTTTTATGAAGAGAGCAAAGAAAGACAAAAATGCATCCCTTCCAAAATATAAAGGCGAGTACAGGTTTACCACATTTGCGTACGATCTCTTGAACGAAGAAGGATGTAGGAGGTTTGCGGAGATGCGCAGCAACTCACAGAAAGGCTTACCGCGTGCGAGGATACCATCGACATTGTCAGCGGAGAGAACCCGCACGCGATAGGTTTATAAGGGCGAAGCTCTTATGTCATATTATATATCTGATTATATATTGTTGCGTTTTATGTGGTGATGACGGTGAAAGCAAAGTTTGAGAACGAGTTTACTTACAAGAAGTACCTTGAAAGCGGCAATGAGGCGGAGTTTGACAGGCTTTTCGATGCCGCGGTGGAAGAGGCAAAGCGCAATTTCAATGCAACGTATCCGATGTACATCGGTGGAAAAGCGGTCTACGCGGATGAAAAGCTGGTGGAAAGGTCGCCGATAGACGGCAGCGTGCTGGGGACATTCCAAAAGGGCACTAGGGAGCACGCCAAGCAGGCAATCGAGGCAGCCAAGGGTGCGTTTGCAGAATGGAGCGCAATGGGCTACAAGGAGCGCGTTGCCCTCTTCAGGAAGGCGGCAGACGTTTTTGTGCAGAACAAGTTCGCCCTTGGAGCGATACTGAGCTATGAAAACGGCAAATCCCGCTACGAATCTATGGGCGAGGTGGACGAAGCGATAGACTTTATGCGCTACTACGCCAATGAGCTTGAAGCAAATCGCGGCTATGTGCGCAAGACCTTCATGCCTGAAAGCACAATGAAAGTGGCAGCCGGCTTCCAGGGCGCGCCTTCAAGCGGCGAAAAGGTAACCATAGCGATGAAGCCTTATGGCGTCTTCGGCGTTATCGCACCATTCAACTTCCCTGTATCAATATCAACAGGCATGAGCGTCGGTGCGCTGATAACCGGCAATACGGTGGTATTTAAGCCCAGCTCTACCGATAACATGTCGATGCTGACGGGCTTGAAGATATACGAGCTTTTCAAAAAGGCGGGAATACCCGACGGCGTGTTCAACTATGTCACCGGCCCGGGTTCCGAGGTGGGTGATGAGCTTGCGACAAATCCTGCTGTCGCAGGCATCGTCTTTACCGGGTCGCGCTCCACGGGCTTGGGCATGATTGCGAAGAATTTTGCCGCAGGCAAGCAGAAGGTGTTTGTTGTCGAGATGGGTGGCAAGAACCCTGCAATCGTTTCCAAGAATGCCAACATAGACGAAGCGGTGGCCGGAGTGGCAAGCGCAGCATTCGGTTACGACGGTCAGAAGTGCAGTGCTCTCTCAAGGCTTTATGTGCATGAATCCATCAAGGAGCTTTTCGTGAGCAAGCTTATAGAGAAGATAAGAAACTTCAAGGTCGGCAACCCGATAGAGAAGGGCAACTACATCGGCCCGCTGATAAGCGAGAGCGCCTTCAAGCGCTATAGCGAGTCGGTAGAAACGGCAAGGCATGACGGTCGCATACTCTACGGCGGCAACGCCTTGAATACTGGACTGCACGGATTCTATGTGGAGCCGACGATTGTTGAGGTGCCCCATTCGAGTGAGCTTGTGCGGAAGGAGCTCTTTGTGCCCATACTCACCGTAGAAAGCTTCAAGGATCTTAGCGATGCGCTGCGCATGGCGAATGACACCGAATACGGGCTCACGGCTGGCCTGTACAGCAACAGCAACAAGGAGATAAAGCAGTTTGCTTCAGGTATCAATGCAGGGGTGGTATATATAAACAGGTCAGTGAGCGCCACCACCGGAGCAATAGTTGGCCTGCACACGTTTGTAGGATGGAAGGGCAGCGGCCTCACGGGCAAGGGCACAGGCAGCAAGTTCTACCTGGAGCAGTTCATGAGGGAGCAGAGCATTTCGCAAACTGTGCGCGCGAAAAAAGAGGCAGGTGCGTAATTGTTCCTCCGGCTGCTTTACAAAATGCAGAAAGACTACAGGCACGCGACCATATCGCTCTCTGGGCATTCCTACAAAGCGATACTGGCCGATACGCCTTCGAAGCGTGCAATCGGCCTCATGTTCCGCAGGAGCATCGGCAGCAGCGAGTGCATGCTTTTCATATTTCCAAGGGAGCGCCGATATGGAATATGGATGCATAACATGCTTTTTCCCATAGATATATTGTGGCTTGATAGCGACATGCGCGTTGTAGACATGAAGGAAAACGCAAAACGGTGCGCTCTTTTTGATTGCGTTACGTATACGCCCAAGCGCGCCGCCAAGTATGTATTAGAGTTCAACGCGGGTACCATAGAAAAAGCACGCATCAAGCTAGGTACCAAAGCAGCGACACGCTTCAGTCAAAAATGGAAAAAAGAGAAATAAGAAAAGTAAAGAAAAAACTAAAGGGATTATCTCCTTCCTCTCCTGTTCATCTTGGCTCTTGCCACGTATCCGTTCTTGTCTATAAAGTACAGATACCCCTCTTCTCTCTTTATCCTCTCATTCCCCACCTTTGCCTTTCTTCCTCGCGCATTCGCCTTCATCGGCGTTCTCCATACGTAACCATCCTTGCCGAGGTAGTAAAGGTAGCCGTCTTCTCTCTCCAGCTTTTCGCTTCCTATTCTTTCAGCCATTTAATTCACCGTTATTATCTCGGTAAATAGTTTTAAATATCTATCGTCGTAATATCGAGAGGGCAGTAAATGCGCATTCCTGTAAGCAGCATCGGGTCGTTGCAGGCGCAAAGCGCATGACATCACTATTTATAATTTTGCCCCAAATAAGCTATGTGGTCAAAATGATAAGCATAAAGATGTTCAAAAAAGTGAATTTGAGCGGCTCAATGCTTATAGAAGGATTTCCAGGCGTGGGTCTTGTCGGTCCTATGGCTATAAGCTACCTTATAGACAAGCTGGGCATGGATTACGTGGGCTACCTCGACAGCGACGAGTTTCCGCCTCTGGTGTCTATCCACAAGGGTGAGCCTGTCCCACCTGTTAGGCTGTATTTCAGCGACAAGTTCAAATTCATCACCATATTCGCCGAGTTCGCAATGCCTTTGGAGATCGTGCACGAGCTTGCTGATACAGTCTACAACTTCGTAAAATCGAGCGGCATCAAGGAGATAATCTCGATAAGCGGCATACCCGCAAGCGAGCCCAATGCGGCCACGTTCGCCATAGCATCCATGGACGAGATGGCGCCAGAGATGCAAAAGGCTGGGATGAAGTCAATAGCGGAAGGCGTAGCAAGCGGCGTAAACGCGCTGCTGCTCATGCGCGCCAAGCTTGACAGCGTTCCTGACATAAACATACTAGTGCCTGTCGCGCAGGACATAATAGATCCCAAATACGCTGAAGACGCGATAGACAGCCTGAACAAGCTGCTTGATCTCAACATCGACACTGCAGATCTGAAGAAGGAAGCACAAGAAGTGGAGGCCAAGATACAGGACCTGATAAAGAAGCACTCCGAGAGCCACAAGAATTACAAGAAGACAATCGATGCTTCGGGGCCTTCAATGTATGCGTAGCGCTTCTACATGCAGGGGTGGCAGAGTCTGGTCTGGCTTGTGCTGAGCCACGGAAAAACGCGCAGGACTTAAGATCCTGTGGCCTAGCGCCTTCGTGAGTTCAAATCTCACCCCCTGCACATATTCGTGTGAGTTGCGGGCGCGCGTGTGTGTGCGAAAACATTAGCGCTCAATTATTCCTGCTTATTATGAAATAGGCCAGCAGCTTTAGGCGTTCCTTCGCTTCCGAATCTGGCAGCGCCTTGTCTAGATCCCTAAGGCTTTTCTTGATAAGCGCATTCTTCTTCTTATCTACATATTCGACAGCTCCCGATTTCTTTATCAGGCCTATCGCTTCGCTTATAAGCGACGCATCTTTGGTGTGCATGTTTAGTATCTCAACAAGTCTTTTCCTGTCTGTTTCGCCTAGCTTTCTGAACGCGCGCACCACAAGCAGCGTTATCTTGCCCTCTGTTATGTCCTCGCCTATGGTGCCTTTGTTCTCGGCCACCTTGCTCTCCGTTATGTTGAGTATGTCGTCTTGAAGCTGAAACGCCACTCCTACAGTAGCACCGAATCTGCCCAGGAGCCTTACCTGCTTCTTGGTGGCTCCGCCCAAGATGGCGCCTATCTTGGCAGCCATGCCGGTGAGCACGCCCGTCTTGGAGTACGCGGTCTGCATATATTTATCTTCAGATATGGTGAGCGGATCTACAGTTAGCCTATGCCATATTATGTCTATACCCTGGCCTATGCCCAGGCTTAGCATGTCCCTCTGGTACGCATCAAGTATCTTTACCTTTGCGCTTTTGCTTACCTTCTCGCTGTCGAGCAGCGCCACCATGGGGAAATAGAACATAAAGTCACCCAGGTTCACCGCCACGTCGAGGCCGTATTTCTTGTGTATGGTTGGCCTGTTGCGCCTCAGTTCCGAATTGTCCTCTATGTCGTCATGTATGAGCGTGCCGGTGTGGATAATTTCTGGTATTATCGAGAATTCTATGTAGTCCTTTGGGTTCTTGCCAAGCGCTTCTACCACGGTAAGCAGCAGCATGGGCCTGATGCGCTTCCCTCCTGCCTCTAGTATATAGCGTGAAGGCTCTATCACAGCTTTCGCTATCGCGTCAGAGTCGAACTGATATCCGCTCCTCCCAAGGAGGTTCTCAAGGCTCCTAGGCGAGCTGTTATCAATAAGATACCTATCTATCTCCGTGTTCACTTCCTCGGCTGTGCTTTTCATAAGTGCCACAAGCCCATCAAGCTTGTTTTGATCCACCTTGAAGTCATCATCTGAATGCTCCATAAAACCACTAAACACACACGTATATTTGCAATGATAAATTATATATAGCGCAACTTTCAGATGTCTTTGTGCCGCAACGCGCAATAAATAAAAAAGCAAAGTAATAAAATAATTTGTCGTAAATATTCTACAGCTGTTAATACTTGTTTGCAGAAAGGTTGTCATATGGATAGCTATGATGTTATAGTGGCAGGTGCAGGCATGGCAGGCTCTCTTGCCGCCGCGATGGCCGCAAAGGGGGGTGCAAGTGTGCTCCTTCTAGACAGGAACAAGGAGGAGGAAGTCGGCAAGAAGACCAACTGGGGCTGGGTTTGCGGCGATGCAGTAGCGAAAAGCCACCTTGACTTCTTGTACAAAGAGGCAGGCATATCCTTTTCAAAGCCAGAGCTGGACCTTAAAGTTGACGGCGTGCTCGCATTCTCCCCAGACCTGCAGCACAAGTTCAAGTTTGAAGGCGAGGGTTATTCCTTAGACAGGCCTAGCTTTGAGCGCAAGCTGCTTAAATATGCGCTAGAGAACGGTGCCAATTACGAGAGCGAGTTCGAGGTTGAAGGGCCGCTCCTTGATGGCAGCAGCACAGTCGGGATTTTCGGCAGGGATAAGAGCAAAGCGCACAGGGAGATAAAGTCCAAGGTGGTAATAGACGCGCTCGGCATTGCAACGGTGTTAAGGCGCAAGCTTCCCGAAAACCCGTTCATCGATAGGGGGATAGACATAGACGACATAGAGTCTACAGGAAGGTACATCTACAATTTTGACAAGGATCACGAAGATTTAACGTATTATGATCCAAGCAACGCAATAATACACCTCAACCAAGTGCTCGCCCCTGGCGGTTATGGATGGGTATTCCCCAAAGACGGTAACAGAATAAACATAGGAATAGGCGTGCAGAAGAAAAGCCTTGACATAAGGAACCAGAAGCTCGGAAAGAACGATTCGCTGCATGCTCTCATAGACAATTATGTTAAAGTCAACCCCGTGATAAAAAACGTCCGCATAGATCAAAGCAACAACAACGGCCGCGGCTATTGGTCCGTAGCAGTGAGGCGCCAGCTAGAGAGCCTAGTATTCAACGGCTACATGGGTGCCGGGGACAGCATGGCGATGCCAAATCCCCTTAGCGCGGGTGGCATAGGTCCATCGCTCGTTGCTGGAGTGCTCGCTGGCAAGGTGGCAGCCGAAGCGGTGCAGAACAATGACACCACGATTAATGGCTTGTGGAGCTACAATTTGCGCTTCAACGAGGCATACGGCAATAAAACCGCTGGCCTGGAGGTATTCAGGATATACCTGCAGTCGCTCAACAACGACATGCTCAATTACGGCATGAAAACCTTCATTAATGCGAAGGAAGCGGAGGAGCTCAGCTACGGGCTTGTGCCAGAGCTCAGCGTATCTGAGAAATTTAAGACCATACTCAAAGGTGCGCAGAACATAAACGCATTCAGGAACCTGCTGTTCGTTGTGAAAAAGATGAAGGAGCTCAACGAGCTCTATGGGCAGTACCCGAAGAGCCCCGAAGATTTCGCCAAGTGGCGCAGCGCGGTAGACGCGCACATAAAGGAAGCAAAGGGGCGCTTCAAGCCAAATCCGATTTAGGTGTTAAAGTGGAAGAAGAGTATACGAAATTCGAAAAGGCAAGAATAATTGGCGCAAGGGCGCTGCAATTGGCGTACGGTGCGCCGCCCCTTGTCAAAGTGCCGGAGCACATGATAGACCCGCTTGAGCTGGCAGAGCTGGAGTTCAATAAGGGAGTAATACCTATAACAGTGATAAGGCGTCCAAGAAGCGCAGGCGAAGAGCCTCAGGAGTAGCGCGCTAGCTTGCTCATTGCAATCCTGCTGCCGTAGAGCGTGTAGATCTTTGCGCCTTTCAGACCAAATAGCCCGCTCTTGAAAAGCACACTCATGCGGTCGTAAGCCCATGATGCCACCGGTCTCCCCATTATCATGTCATTGAATGCGGGTTCGACTATCAGCTTCTCGCTCGGATTAAAGCTTTCGTACTCTTTTTTTGCCGCCTTCTTGCTTATGTCCGCAACTATCCACACCTTTTCGTCGCGAATGCTGCCGTCTTTTTGCACTGTTCGCGCGATGGCGTGGTTGTGCGCTGTTATTATGAAATCGCACTGCATCGCCCTTTGTGAGGGGCGCGCGTGACCGTGCATGAAAGCGTAGTTTCCAATAACGAGCTCCTTGTGCATGCGCATGCCCGTCAGCTCACCCATGTGGGTGTCATGGTTGCCCGCGATCGCAAATACCGAATAGTCTTTCATCGATTCGAAAAATCCCTTTATGAGCAGCGCCTCTGCCCTTGTGGGCCTCATGATGCTGTTTTTTATGTCGCCGAGAAGTATTATGTTGTTAAGCGAGAAATCGTCCATTATAGATATGATGTTGTTTGAGAGCGCGTCAGTCACGTTAAAAAGGTGTATGCCCTTGGCGGAAAGCTCAAGCTCTATGCCGATGTGCAGATCCCCTACAACAAGGTATTCGTCGCCAGCAGCTTCCACTATTAGCGCGGGCTTTCCTGTTACAAACTTTATACCTTTAAGAGCAGGCATAAATACCTATTAATATCTTTGACAAGATATATAAGCTCGTATATCGTGGTGCTTTGAATGGCGAGCCTATCACCAAGGATAGGAAAGATAATGGGCATAGACGTGCAGCTGCACTGGTCCTTCCTGCTTCTGCTTCTGCTGTTCCTGGTGCTAAGCCCGTATCTCTTTTTAATATGGGTGCTGCTGTTCGTGTGCGTGCTGATACATGAGCTGGCGCATTCCGTTAATGCGAAAAGAAACAGCATAGAGGTAAAGAAGATCGTGCTCTACCCATTTGGCGGCGGTTCCATAATAGATTTCGAGAAGGTAAAGCCTGAGACTGAATTTCGCATATCCATTGTGGGCCCTCTGGTAAGCCTTCTGCTCGGCGTGCTCTTCGGCATAGGTGCAGCATACGCGCCTGCAGGCATGATACGCTACACGATACAGTTGCTTTTCATACTTAACATCTTCCTGGGCGTGTTCAACCTTCTGCCGTGGCTGCCGCTCGATGGGGGCAGGGCATTGCGCAGCCACATGCAGGAGCGCAACGATTATTATACCGCCACCAAGAAATCTGTGCGCGTGAGCAACGCCATAACCGGCGCCTTCATAGCCGGTACTTTCATATATGTGTTTTTCACAAGCAGCTCGTTCTTCTACAAGGAGTTCATAGTGCTGTGGGATGTCGTAATAGCGCTGTTCATATACAATGGCGCGCAGCAGGAGCTGATAACCGCTTTTGTGAAAACCCACATAACGAAGTTGCACGTATACAATGCATTGAGCAAGAACTTCATACTGGTGAAGCCTTCAACAAGCCTGGAAGAGCTCTACCAGCTAATGCTCAAGCGCCATACGCATATAGCCGTGTACGAGCGTGCCGGCAAGGCTTACGTGGTGTCAAGCTTGCAGAGGCAGTCGCCGCGCAAACTTGTTCAATTGAGCTCCAATAGCGTGTCGTCCATAGGCACCGAAATACCAGAGATATCGTATTACGAGAAACTCTACAATGCGGTCGAAAAGATGCAGATAAACGAGGCGGGCGTGATGGCTGTCAGGAGGAAGGGCTCCATAGCCGGGCTGCTGCTCATGCAGCATGCCGACGCGATAATAAATCTCTACCTTTCGCGCATGCGCACGCAAAATGCGGCCAAGCCCAACGCATAAGACGCATGGCGTAGAGAGCCCCGTGTGCGCGCTGAATGATAGAGAAAATTGCCACTCCAACGATAAGCAGCGATCTTTCGCCCTGGCGCTGTGAGCGCGCCAGATTCGGTGCTATCCCCCAATCGATCCTTCCAGTTGCTCGCCTCTGAGAAGGTGCCTCACTCCGTATCCGATATTATACGCACCTATTGCCACTACAGGTATTTGTAGCGCCAAGTCAGATGCGTTGAACGATCCTTCCGCAAGTTTTATGGCGGTGGCAAGCATGGGAACAAGCAAAAATCCAGAGCCAAGAAGTATCTGGCGCTTTACCGACCTGTCCATATTAACGCCAATGCATTGTAGATTTCAATGTGCCGTGCAGTCATGCATAAAAGTGCAGGCCTCACACTATATCAAATTGTAGGCTAGCACATTAGCTTCAAGATTGCGCCATGGCACCCAAGCGAATCAAGTCATTTTGTGAATAAAGTATAAAATCCTTAACTCCACCCATTTTTAACGATTAGGTCTCTTATTCCGCATGAGTCTATCATTTTATTCGTTCTCTTTGGAATTTCAAGAAGATTACCATTCCTTTCATATGCCATAACTTTCGACAATTCGAATAGTAAATCACTCACACCTACCTTGTTATTTATCTTTCGATCTTTCAGTAGGTTTAGGACTTTATAATATAAATAAAGGGATATAAACGATGCAAAGATATAGCCTTTGAATGCCGCCTCTTTCGATATGTATGGTGCGTCTACCTGCAATTCATTCTGTAGCACATCGAAGGCCTTTTCTATCCCGTCTCTACTCTTCCACATCTCATAGATATCTTTTGGATTCTTTTTGACATTAGATATTATTGCAATCTTCCCTGCCCATTCTTCTTGGAACGCCACCTTTCTTCTATTCATCTTTATTCTGTAATACTCTGAAGTTTCCTCATACTTAAGATATTGATCTTCATACATGTAGAGATAATATTTGTTTGATTGGTAGTCCGCATATCTTATGATCCGTTTGTGATACTCCATTGCCCTATCGAATGGAATGTCATATCTTATTCGTTTGTCATCTCTTAGAAGGAATTAGGGAAGAGATAAAGATAAAATACCAAAGGTTCACATGTGCGCCAGCTTCACCATAAATAATGGCGCTAACGCCACAAAGGAGCGGCGCGCAGCACAACCGCCGTAAAAGATAAATAGATGCGTTTCTATAGCCTATAAGGCGACATGGTGTATTGATGCTTCATATCGATACTCTAGTAATGCACAACTTCAAGTCTTTCAAGCACGCGACCATAAAGTTTACCGAAGGCTTCAACTGCATTGTGGGCTCCAACGGCTCCGGCAAGTCCAGCATATGTGATTCGCTGCTGTTCGCTCTTGGCGAGGGGTCGCTAAAGAGGATGCATGTGCCATCTTTCTCGTATCTCATAAATACGTCTGCGAAGCCCAGACCGGAAGACGGCATTAGAAGGGCGTATGTCAAGCTCACGCTGAGCGGCGGAGCCGACACGTACGAGATAATGCGCACCATAAAGGACAGCAAGGTGGGGTACAGGCTGAATGGCAAGCATGTTACGAGGCAAGAGGTGCTCGACCTGCTCTACCACGAGCACAGCGAGATAAACGACACAAATGTGATCACGCAAGGTGAGATTATAAGCAAGATAGACCTCAACGCCAAGGAGCGCCGCGAACTCATCGATGTCGCTGCGGGCATAAAGGAGTTCAATGACAAGAAGGATGCAGCCATGAAGGAGCTAGAAAAGGTCGAAGCCAAGATAAACGAGGCAAAGGTCATGCTCAGCGAGCGTACCGGCTTCCTTGAAGAGCTGAAAAAGGAGAAGGATGACGCAGAGCGCTACCTTGAACTGGCAAGCCTGCTGAAAAGGGCAAACTTTACAATGCTTCAGAGAAGGGAGCAGCAGCTTTTGCAGGAATACGAGCGCTTGCTTAAAGATGTGCAAGAGAGAACAAACCAAGCCGCGTTGCTTGACGCAGAGATAAAGCGGTTAGATATCGAAATAGAGAAGCTGTCTGGAAGCAAGCAGGCAATGCTCAACACGCTCAACGCGCGCTCATCTGAAACGAACGAGGCAAGCAGAGCGCTCGAGGAGATAAACAAGAGTATTGCGGTGCTAGACGCCAACGCGAAGGCGTGCAGCGCGCGCATAAACGAGATCGCGGAGCGCCGCAGGGCGCTCGCCGTTGAGAGCGAAAAGCTAGAGAGCGAGCTGGATAAAAACAAGATGGCAATTGAAAACATGTCTGCGGAGCTCGAAGCCAAGGCGCGTGAGCTCTCCATGCTAGAGCCGCAAGGCCAGGCGGGAAGCAGCGACTACTCTGATCTCTACGAATCAAACCAGAAGCTCCTGTACGAGCTAGCCTCAAGAAAGGAGCGCCTGATAGCCGAGAAGGCATCATGGGAATCTGCGTTCTCCAGATTCGTGGCGCAGAGTGCCGATGCGGAAAAAGCGCTCGGCAGCGCTCCAAGCGAAATCGACGCGGCGAAAGCCGAGCTGGAAAGGCTTAATGGCGCCATCAGTGCAATTAACAGCAGCATAAGCGCGCTCACAGCGCAGCTCAGCGACCTCAAGTCAAGAGCGGCATCGATTAAAGACAGCATTGATGAAAACTACAAGCAGAGCGTTGACATAAGGGAGAAGCTTGCCGTGCTCGGCGGCGGCACAAGCAGGGTTAGCGCGGTGCTTCAGAATGTGAAGGGATTCCGCGGTACGGTAGAAGAGTTATGCACATATGAAAGCAAGTACGCGGTTGCAATACAGGCCGCAGCGTCTGGCAGGATGGGCTATTTTGTAATGGATACCATAGACGATGCTGCGAAGGCGATAGAGATATTAAAGTCAAAAAGCCTTGGCAGGGCAACGTTCATACCCATAAAGGAGCTTGTGGTAAAACCAGAGGCAGAACAGGTCAGCGGGGCGGTGCCGCTTATAAGCCTGGTATCGTTCGACAAAGCGTATGAGAAAGTGTTCAGGTATGTTTTCTCCAATACATATCTGGTAGATAGCGTTGGCGCCGCAAAACCAATAGGCATAGGCAGGCAGAGGTTTGTTACGCTGGAAGGAGAGGTGATAGAGCCAGCTGGCATCATAAGCGGCGGCTCCATGAAAGAGTCGCGCACCCAACTCTCCGCACGGCTGAAGGCGCTTGAAGCCGAGCGTGCCACATTAGAGGATAAGCTCAATGCCGTAAACGACGAAATTGAAAGCGTAAGCGGCAAGCTTACGGGCAAGCGGGCCGAGCTGCTCGGAGCAGAAGCAAGCTTGGCTCATGCGCGCGCCGCAGCCGAGTCGGCAACAGCAAAAGAAGCCGAGTTGAAGGCACTCCACGCAGAAGGCAAGAGGAGCGCGGCAGATACCTCAAAGAGGCTTGAAGAGCTAAATGCCAATATTGCAAGCATAGAGCGCGAAATCTCTGCATTGCGGGCAGAGAGCGACAGGATTTACTCCTCGATGGCGAGCGCGCGCAAGCCTGCCGGATCCGCAAGCATGCCTAAGATAAAGGCCCTGCGCGAGGAAACAGAAGCTTTAAAGATAAAGATAGCGACCCTGTCAAAGGAAAACGAGATGACGGAAAGCAGGGTAAAGTCTATTGCTGGCGATATAGAAGCATACGAGAGCGAAGCGAAAAAGCAGAGGGAGGAAAAGCAGGGCGCGGAGCAGAAGATGCAGAAGTTATCAATGTCTGCAAAAGAACTGCAGGAAAAGATAAAAAGCCACGATGAAAAATCCGCAGAAGCGTACCGGCAGATTACCGAAATCGATGCCAGCATATCGCAGGTCGCGCAGCAGCGCGGCAGGCTTTCCAGCGATATGGAGAAGCTCAGGCGCGACCTGTCAGGCATGGAGGCTGCCAAAGCACAGGCGGAGACAAAGCTCAATGACATAAAGGCTGAGCTCATGTCATATACCGAATTGCAGGAGCTCGACAAAGACACCGCAGAGCTCGAGAAACAGGTAGTGCTGTGGAAAGCTGAGATGGAAAAGCTCGGCGCGGTAAACCTGAAGGCGCCAGAGCTATACGAGCAGAAGAGCAGGGACGTCAACGAGGCAAGGCAGAAGGTGGCGGTGCTCGGCAGCGAAAAGGATTCTATAATATCCATGATGAATGAAATAGACTCAAAGAAGCTGAGCGTATTCATGGAAACCTTCAGGGCGGTTAACGAGAATTTCAAGAAACTATACAGCTACGCATTCCCAGATTCCGGCTATCTCGAGCTGGAAGACAGCAAGGATCCGTTCAACTCCGGCCTGCTGATAAAAGTGAAAGGCCCAAACAGCAAGGAGCGAGTTCAGGTCGCGCCGTCTGGCGGCGAAAAGTCGCTGCACATGTTGATACTCATTTTTGCGATACAGATGTGCAAGCCGATGTCCTTCTATATATTCGACGAGATAGACGTTTCGCTTGACAAGGAAAACACAAAGAAGCTTTCAAGGATTATAAAGGAGCTTAGCAGGCAGTCGCAGATGATTATAGTGAGTCACAACGACAATATGATAGTTGCCGCAGACACTGCAATAGGCGTGGCAAAGAGCAATAACGAGTCAAGGGCATTTGGAATAGAGGTGTCGTCAATCAAGGCGAAAGACGAGCAGGCTCAAGGCGCAAGCAGCTGAGCGATAATATGGCAAAGGCGCAAAAGCGAAAAAAGGTACCGAGCTCAGGAAAACCGAAGAGCACCGGGCAGAAGACATGGCCCATTTATATAGCAATAATTGTGCTTTTTGTGCTCTACATACTCCTTCAAAGAAACACAGCGGCCTCTATAGCGATTGGTGCCATCCTTTTTTTCCTAATAATAGTGCTGATAGTGCTCGAGTTCATCAACGGCGTAAAGGAAGAGGGTTATGCGAAGAATATAATAGAAGTGGTAATAGCGATAGCGGTAGTTGTGGCGCTCTGGTTCGGGCTTGGAGCGCTGCTCCATACAAGCGAGCCGCTTAATGTGGTGCCGAGCTGCAGCATGCTGCCTTACCTACACCGGGGCGACATGATTATAATAGAAGGCGTATCAGGAATAAGCGGGCTCAGGGCGCCTGTGATAAGCATGAGCGCGCACGAATTTGCCGTGATGAACAGCAGCATGGCAAGCGAATCCTTGAGCTGCGTTGCTTACAATATTACTTCGCAGAGTGTGCAGGTATCCCAATATATAAGTCCCGGCTATTCCATAGGGCTTTATGACAGCGCTATGCGGCGCATTGTGAGCCAGGACGAGCAGACCGGCGCCATAACTTTCACTTGCGGCGCGCGGAACGTCATCTTCCAGAACGGCACAACGCTGCGCGAGGCATATACAACAGCGATAACCATAGCGGGCAATACAATCATCGGCGACCGCGGAAACAGCGTAATCGTATACAAGACTGTTCCAGCAGATTCATTTTATCAAGAAGGCGACGCATACATCGTGCACAGAATATATGCAATAATAAACGTGAGTGGCAGCTACTATGTGCTTACCAAAGGAGACAACAATCCCGGGCTTGATATCCAGTACGGCAATTATCCTATCCCGCTAAGCAACGTAGAAGGCAAGGTGATAGCATCTGTGCCATACATCGGCTACCTCAAGCTAATCCTCAGCAACAGCTTCTCCCGGCCTTTGGGCTGTAATTTTGTTACCCAGCACTAGCGTCGCGTGTGCAAGTGCTGGAGGTTGTCCAATAATTAGCACAGTTCCACTATTCTGAAATGGATAAAAACCCGCGGGTGCATATCGGTTTTGGCGACCAATATGCACATAAATAAGAGAAATTGGAATTTATATAACCTACAGTTGATCAACAGAGGAAAGCCTTCTACATATATAGAACCCGCGTTTGCAGATAATAGTACAGAAGTATCGCGACTAAACAAAGGCAAGGTAGGACACCCATACGTGTTTCGAATATCCTCATACTTTCTGTATTTGCATTAAAATGTGTATTCAAAATTCCTTATAGGGCAG
>JBMFTZ010000022.1:0-15636 GCA_049966775.1 Candidatus Micrarchaeia archaeon | reverse complement strand
GGTATTCTTGCCCTACGAATAAAATAGCCGTGTGCAGGGGCAGTGCCCACCAAAATATCGGAAAATGAGGCAGATCCACAAATATGCGCCTTTAGAAAGACACAAATTTTGTATCGCTTTGGAAATTTTTTTTCATACGCTTAATATTGCTTGCGGTATCATAAATCTATTAGGCACTATAGTGGTTCCATGGAGGAGTCTCAAATTGATGAATATAAGAAGAAGTACGGCTGGAACACTAGGGTAAACTATGCATTTAAAACAAGGAAGGGCCTCGACGAGGAAGTGGTAAGGCAGATATCAGTGTCAAAGGGCGAGCCGGACTGGATGCTCGAAAAGAGGCTCACGGGCTACAGCGTGTTCAAGTCGAGGCCCGATCCCACTTGGGGCGCTGACCTAAGCGGTATCGACTATGATGACATATACTATTATATGAATCCCACTGACGTTACGAGCAACAAATGGGATGATGTACCCCAGGAGATAAAGGAGACTTTCGACAAGCTCGGGGTGCCAGAAGCAGAGAGAAAGTTCTTCGCGGGCACCGAAGCCCAGTTCGACTCCGAAGTGGTATATTCGCACGTAAAGGCGGAACTTGAGAAGCAAGGCATTATCTTTATAAGCACCGATGAGGCGGTTAAGAAGCATCCGGATCTCGTGAAGAAGTATTTTGGCACCGTCATACCGCCAAACGACAACAAATTTGCTGCGCTCAACACTGCCGTATGGTCCGGCGGATCATTCGTATATGTGCCAAAAGGGGTTAAGGTTGCAATGCCCCTGCAGGCGTATTTCAGGATAAACGCGGAAAAGGTGGGCCAGTTTGAGCGCACGCTCATAATTGCTGACGAAGGCGCTGATGTTACATACATAGAGGGCTGCACAGCACCGATATACATGAGCGCTTCGCTCCATTCTGCAGTCGTAGAGCTCATAGCGATGAAAGGCGCCCACATAAGGTATGTCACAATACAGAACTGGTCAAAAAACGTATACAACCTTGTAACGCAGAGGGCGCACGCATATGAAAACGCATCTGTAGAATGGATAGACGCCAACATAGGGAGCAAGGCAAACATGAAGTACCCGAGCATATTCCTCAAGGGCAGAGGAGCGCGCGGAAGCATACTCTCAGTTGCAGTGGCCGGCAGGGACCAAACACAGGACAGCGGTGGCAAGGTGTACCACCTTGCACCTGATACAACATCGCAGATAGTATCAAAGAGCGTCTCTTCTGACAACGGCCTCACAACATACAGGGGCCTGCTTGAAGTGAGCAAGGATGCGGAAAATGCGAAATCTGCAATAAGGTGCGATGCGCTGCTTGTGAGCGATGACTCGCGCACCAATACTTATCCTTACATGAAGATAAAGAACGCGAGCACCACGGTAACGCATGAAGCCACTACCGGGAGGATAGGCGAAGACCAGCTATTCTACCTCATGTCTAGGGGGATGTCGGAGGAGGAGGCAATGGCGATGATCGTGCTCGGCTTCCTTGACCCGCTGGCAAGGGAGTTGCCGCTCGAATATTCTATAGAGCTAAAGAGGCTCATAATGCTTGACATGTCAAATTCTGTCGGCTAGGGTGGCGGTATGACGAAGCACAACATTTACAGCGAGATGGCGAGCAGCCTGATGAGAGAGTATGCTTCGCTTGGCGAGGAATCCAGGGAGCTATATAAGAGGGATTACATACCGGTGCCGAAGGATTTCAATCTTGTTGACCAGGGCACGCCCGGCAGTGCGGAAAAGGAGGCCGAGGCGCTTGCCGCCGAGCTCGGAGAGAAGGGCCTGCGGTTCGACGCAATTATCACAAACGCCAAAAACACGTTGCATTCAGGCAGCATAACAGTAAAAAACCCAAGCGAACTTGACAACAGCGAGCTTCAGCTTCTATCCGGTAAGGGCAAAGGCGACAAGTACCTCATGTATGTTCTTGCGAACCTCAGCAAGGTGATTGTAATAGACGCAACCAAGTCTGACGCAACGGCAAGCCTGCTCATCATCGCACACGGAGCTTTTAACACCGCTGTTATAACCAATGCTGGAAACGGGCACCATGCGGAGGTGCTTGAGCTGCTTATGTCTACAGGCAGGAAGGCGCAGCTAGGCCTTTTCAATTTCGGGAACGCAGAAGCACAATCAAAGGCAACTATCACCGCGATACATAATGAGGGGAGCAACTGCACGGTGCTCAGCTTCGCGGGCAACACCACCGGCGAGGATGGCTCCTTCGTGCTTAATGCCATGTATAACGGCGGCGGCATTGTGCGCACTAGGAACTTCGTAAGCGCGGACGGCTTAAACAGCAGCGCCGGCATAAACGACATGGGCCTCTGCGCGGGCAGGCAGCAGATGGACATGCTCAACTATATCACAAATGGCGCGGAAGGCACAAAGACCGAAGCCCACTCCAGGGTTGTGGCGCTGGACAGCTCGAAGGCGATACTTAAGGGCTTTGCCAAGCTTGTAAAAGGCGCAAGGAACTCCACTTCATATATATCCCAGAGGGGGATAGCTGTGGACAGGAGCGCATACATAGAGGCCCTACCTGACATGTCGATAGAAGAGAGCATGGTGAGGGCGACGCACTCTTCCGCGGTGGCACCCGTTGATGAAAGTGCAATTTTCTACATGATGTCCAGGGGGCTTGAATATGACACAGCGATAAGGCTGCTGCTGTTTTCGTTCCTGGGGGGCATAGCGGGCAGGTTCGATAATGCATACGCACAGATTATTGCTGGGGCGCTTGCTGAAAAGAAGCTGCTTAGCAGGGAGGCAAGCGCCATACCCGACATTGGCATGGGCATTTCACCCATATTCAGCAAGGTGGAAGGGCTCGAAGAGCATTACAAATACAGGAAGTGACACGTATAAATATAGATTATGCAATATGGTACTGGGTCAACATTGCGCTGTGAGGTGGTGGTTTTAATGATACTTGAAATAAAAGGTCTGCACGCTGGAGTTGGCGAAAACGAAGTAGTGAAGGGTGTAGACCTTACCATAAAGAGCGGGGAGATCCATGTGCTCATGGGGCCGAATGGTTCAGGCAAGACCACGCTTGCGAATGTTTTGTTTGGCAACCCAAAGTACAAGGTGCTCGGCGGCGACATACTCGTAGACGGCAAGAGCATACTGGGCAAGAAACCCGATGAGAGGGCAAAGCTTGGATTGTTCATGCAGTTCCAGAACCCGGTTGAGGTTGAGGGGCTTGGCTTCATACATTTCGTTCGCGCCTCCAAGGAAACAGTTCAGGGCTCGAAAATAGACTTCAAGGAGTTCATGAATGACATAAAAAGCTATATGAAAGAGCTAGACATGGGCGAGGAATTTATAAACAGGCCCGTTAATGTGGGCTTCTCCGGAGGGGAAAAGAAGAAATCAGAGGTGCTGCAGATGCTCGTGCTGAAGCCCAGCATTGCCGTGCTCGACGAGCCGGATTCCGGGCTCGACATCGACGCGCTAAGGAAGGTGGCCGAAGCGATTGGCAAGGCGGCGCGCTCAAGGGGCATGGGCCTGCTCATAATAACACACTACAACCGCATACTGGAATACATAAAGCCCGACTATGTGCATATAATGATAAACGGCACGATAGTAAGCAACGGCGGCGTCGAGCTTGCCGAAAAGCTTGAGAAGGAAGGCTACGAGAAGTTCGTGCGCAACAGTGGATCAAAATGATAGACGTGAATAGTATAAGGAAGGATTTCCCGATACTCACAATAAAGATGAACGGCAAGCGCCTTGTGTACCTTGACAATGCAGCAACTTCGCAGAAGCCAAGGCAGGTCATAGACGCGATTTCCGATTATTACACGCACTACAATGCCAACATACACAGGGGCATATATGAGATAGCAGAGCGCGCGACAGAAGCGTACATTGATTCAAAGGTGAAGACGGCAAAACACATCAACGCAAGCGCCATGGAGGAAATCGTATATGTAAGGAACACAACAGAAGCCATAAACCTCGTAGCGCTCACGTGGGGCGAAGCCAACATAAAGAAAGGCGACCACATACTGATAAGCGAGATGGAGCACCACAGCAACATGGTACCATGGCAGCTGCTTGCGAAGAGAAAAGGCGCGGTGCTGGATTACGTGAAGCTCGACAGCAGCTTGAGCGAGCTCGATATGCAGAGCCTCAACGAGCAGCTTGAAAAGAACCCCACGCTTGTCGCAATAGCGCATGCTTCGAACGTGCTCGGCACAATCAACAACGTGAAGGGTATTGCAAGGAAAGCCCACAAGCACGGAGCGAAGGTGCTTATCGATGGTGCACAATCGGCACCGCACATAAGAGTGGACGTAAATGATATTGATGCCGATTTCTTTGCGTTTTCAGCACACAAGATGCTAGGCCCTACTGGTATAGGCGTGCTTTACGCGAAGCGCGACATTCTTGAGCATATGGAGCCGCTCATAGGCGGCGGCGACATGATAAGCACCGTTGAATTCTATTCTTGCACGTGGAACGCGCTGCCTTGGAAATTCGAAGCAGGAACATCCAATATAGCAGACGCTATAGGCTTCGGCGCCGCGCTCGACTACCTGGGCAAGGTGGGCATGGAAGGTATAACTAAGCACGAGAAAAAGCTCACAAAATACGCGCTTGAAAGCCTCGAGGGCGTGAAGAACGTAAGGGTGTTTGGCCTTGGCAAGGATGCACTGGAAAGACGCGGCGGGGTCATCTCGTTCAGCATAAAAGGAGTGCACGCCCACGACGTGGCACAGGTATTCGATAGCAACGGCATAGCGATAAGGGCTGGCCACCACTGCGCGATGCCGCTGGTTATGGAGAAGCTCGGCGAAAGCGCGGTTTCAAGGATGAGCTTCTACCTTTACAATACCGAGAGCGAGGTGGATAAGGCTGTCGACGCGATTAATAAGGTGAAGAAAATATTCAGGGTTGACTAGCGTGGACATTTATGCTGAGGAAATAATAGATCATTACGAGCACCCGCACAACAAGGGCAGGATGGAAAACGCAAGCGCGAGCATGCACGAGCACAACATGGTCTGCGGCGATGACATTACGATCTATATCAAGGTCAAGGGCAACAAAGTCGAAGACATAAAATTTGATGGAAACGGCTGTGCGATAAGCACGGCGAGCGCGAGCATGCTAACTGATTATGCAAAAGGCAAGAGCCTCGATGAATTGGAAAGGATGGGTGTGAGCGACATAATAGGGCTCATGGGCGTCGACCCTGGGCCTGCAAGGCTGCACTGCGCGACCATATCGCTCAAGGCGCTCAAGGAAGCGATCTTCCTATATATGCACAAAGAGCCTGACGCAAAGACGCGGAGCCTCTGAGCGCTCTGACTTGCCTGCAAGATGCTATTTCAGCGCTATTTCTATCCGCTTGTTGTGGGCGCCCTTGCTCTCGTATTTTATCATCTCGATGCTTCCAACCTCGCCGGTGCCTGCAACGTGAGTGCCTCCGTCAAGCTGAAAGTCAAAGCCTTCTATATCTATTACGCGCACACTATCCAGGGTCGCAAGCAAGTCCGCACCTGGCTCAGTCCTTGCTAGGTTAGGTATGCTCTGCGCTTCTTCCTTGCTCAGGAATCTTGCGGATACCTTGCGGTTTTCCGCCACGATTTGCTGCGCGGAACTCAGTATCTCTGCAGCTTTGGCGCGGTCAAGATTTGGGACATCAAAATCTATCCTTGCGCGATCATCGTATATCTGCCCGCCGGTGATCTTGCCCTGGTAAAGCTTCTCCACAATGCCGTCTATTATGTGCAGCGCGGTATGAAGCCTCATGTGCATGTAGCGTTTTTCCCAGTCTATGGCGCAGTGCACGACCTCGCCGACTTTAAGGCTCGGTTCTGCCTCAAGCACATGGACCACTTCGTCGCCGTCCTTTTTTACATCAACAACCTTATAATTACTTATAATGCCAGTGTCGCACGGCTGCCCGCCGCCTGTCGGATAGAATATTGTCCTGTCAAGGGTTATCGTATTGCCCTGCACTCCAGTGATTGCGGCATTGATTTCGAGCACATAGGGGTCGCTAAGGTAAATCTTATTTGTCATCCAACCACTTCAGAGAGACTCTCTTTTCATCACAGCTCAGAAATACCTCGTCTCATCACAGTACTGTTTGGGCACAAAACAATATATTGCTATGCAATTATACGACAAGCACATATGCGCATGCCACCATTACTAGAGCGAGCACGAGCTTCTTCTTGAGGTCCACTTCCTTGAACAAAAGCCCGCCGCCTATGACTATGAGCAGCACATTGGCCGTGTTCCTCAACGGCATGGCGAGGCTCACCTGAGCGGTATAAAGAGAAAGGTAGAAGGTGAGCCTGTATGCTATGGCAAGCGCGACGATTGTAAGGATTGGCACTTTGTTGGCCTTCGTGTTTGTGACCACTTCGCGGAGGCCGCCGAACTTTATTGATATGTAGAGGAGCATGTTGAACGCGATGAAGATCTCAGAAAGTATAAGGAACGCGAACGCGTTGACCATGCCACCCAGCAGGTATTTGGTAACTATGAATCCTATACCTGAAAGGAAGGAGACGAGCACGAGCATTATTACGTACTTGCGCTTCGGCTCGTCCCTGTCGCCCAATATGAGGTACGTGGCTATTATGAGCACGGCGACGCTCACATACTGCACCATGCTCAGCTTCTCTCCGAGAAACGCGAACGCAAGGAGTATTACGAAGAACATGGGCAGCGAGCTAAGTATTGGAGTTGCTATGGATATGCTGGAATGCTTGTACACCTTCGCTGTGAGCACGTATGTAGAGGTGGATATTACGCTAAGCACGTATATTATTGCAACAGTCGAAACGGATATATCGAACCTGGCCCACGGGATGAATATCAACGATACTATTGCGACAAGCGTGGCAAAGCTTGCGCTGTATGCGGTAGGATGCTCCGTCTTCAATGCCCGCTTCTCCACTATGGTGGAGAGGCCCATGAATATGGACGACAGTATTGCCAAGTAATACCATGCGATCATAAAAGCACTGCGGCAACGGATTTGTGCCGCCAATAACATCCACATTATAGCTTTTTATCTTTTCGTCTTATGGCACCGGCATGTTGTCGAATTTATACAATAACGGTGCTATCGAATTTCTCTTCGCTCAGAAGATCCGGTTAATTTGCGCCCTTCCTGCTGCAGATTGCGCCTTGCAAATTATTGCACTAATGGGCATCGGCTCCAAACGATCAGCACATTACCGCATTGCCCCTTTCACTGATAGCCCCGACCGGATTCGAACCGGTGTAGCAGGCTCCAAAGGCCTGCGTCCTTGGCCGCTAGACGACGGGGCTAAGCCTCTTTTATTTTCTATTGCCTCCTTGAGCTTGGCCATGTGCTTGTTGCGCACGCTTCCTCGAAGGGCTTATGGCGCACACGCCGGTTTCAATGCAGTAATGCTCTATTTGAAGCAAATTCTTCTTCCCAGCGCCCTCTATTTATATGCCCTGCTTTTCCATTAGGGACTTCAATATTATGCTTAAATGGCCAGCTTCCCTGAGCCTCCTGTAAGAGTACGGAATCCACTCCGTGCCAAAAGGCACGTATACCGCAACGCGTTCTGTCTGGGCAAGCTCGACAACAAGCTCATTCCTGATGCCGTTAAGCATCGCGTATGTCACTTCCTTCTCGCTCTTTCGGTTCATGCGCCTCGCGAGCTCTATGAGCCTTGCGTCGTGCGTTGCTACGGTGAACTCTTTTGCATGCATGAACATATATCTCATTAACTTAATAAAATTATTGTCGACCTGCTCCCTTGATGCGTAGGAAGCACAGGCGGGAGCACTATACGCTCCTTTCACGAGCCTTATTACGCCGCCACGTGCCACAATCCTCTTTACGTCGGAAAGACTCCTCTTCATGTTTGCCTGTATGCATATACCTATCTGCTTGTAGCTCCCTATGCTTCCTAGGTAAGCCTTTATCTCGCTGCCTATGAACCTTGGCTCCTCCATGTCCATCCATACGAACAAGCCAGCGCGCGAGGCGCGCTCCAGTATGCGCAGATAGTTTGATTCGAACACATCATAGCCTATCGAAAGGCCCAGACCGGTTGGCTTTA
Source organism: Candidatus Micrarchaeia archaeon (assembly GCA_049966775.1). GTDB lineage: Archaea > Micrarchaeota > Micrarchaeia > Micrarchaeales > Micrarchaeaceae > JAKAWW01. Next base: position 7,555 of record JBMFTZ010000022.1, on the reverse strand, counting down.
TGGAGATGCTCGCATCTATCCTGCTTCGTTTTACTGCATCTATGAGCTTGAAGTGCATATCCACTGCGCTTTCCACGCTTTCCTCATCAGTGAGGCTCTCACCCAGGTAATTCAATATCGCCGAAATATTCCTCATGTTGAACCGTTTCGCCCTTTCTATTGCGTCGCTTATGTCTGGTCCAGCAATCCACCTTCCTGCAAAAAGCCTCTCTGCGAATCCGTGCATCATGCAACCACGCCAAGCTTTTTGAGATCCTTTACAAGCGTTTTGTACGTGACAAAACGCAGCGCCCTTATGCCCACCCTGCTGGCGCCTGCCACGTTCTCGGCAAGATTGTCAACGAACAGCGCTTCGCTTGGCTTGGCGTGCATCTCCTTGAGGAGATGCAGATAGATCTGCTTCGAGGGCTTCCTCATGTGCATATAGCACGACGCAAAGATCCTTCTGTACCTTACGCCCTTTAGCAGTGCCCTTGCCTCCTTGTACCTGCTGAAGCTCATGTTCGTAAGCAGCACGAGCTTGTACTTTCTTGCCAGCCTGTTGGCGAGATTGATCACATCGGAGTTGGGCTTTGCCAGCAGCCTGAACGCCTTTCCCCATTCAAGCTCGCTTTCCGTCAAGCCTAATTGGCGAGCGAGCCTTTTTAGCACTGAGCTGGTGCGCTCATTGCCCAGTTCAAGCACTGGCAGGTAGCGGTTTAACACACCGATAAATTTTTTGTATTGGATGCCGTACTTTTTTGAGATGTATGCGGCATACTTCTCCTCGCCATAGCTTATGAGCACTCCGCCTATGTCAAATATTATTAATTTTGGCATTCAATCATTCATATAGTATGCATAACAAGGTATTTATGCGGTTGCGGTGCTTGCTTGGATGTGATTGTGATCGGCCTTGGCGGTAACGCGCTGCTCAACCCGAAGGGCAGGCAGAGCGTTTCGAGCGAAATGGGCAGCATACGCACGATCGCGAGAGGCATAGCAGCGCTTTCAAGGCGCTACAGGATAGTACTTACGCACGGCAACGGCACCCAGGTGGGCGACGAGCTTCTCAAGAATATAAGCAGCAAGATAGAGCCGCTACCGTTGTATCTGCTCAACGCAGAGACGCAGGGCTCGGTTGGCTCGGTGCTTGAAACCGCGCTGAACAATGCAAAGCCAAAAGTTGGGTTCTGCACAATCCTGACTCACGCGCTTGTGGACAGGCATGACAGCGCGTTCAGGAAGCCGTCCAAGCCGATCGGCCCTTTTTACACAAGGGGCAAGATGCTCGCGGAGCTGAGAAAAGAAAGGTTCGATTACGTTATTGAGAGGGGCATGTACAGGAGGGTTGTACCTTCGCCGAAGCCGGTGGGCATTTTGGAGATAGACAAGATAAGGCGCATGCTCAGCAACTTTAATGTGATATGCGGCGGAGGCGGTGGCATACCTGTGTATATGGAAAAAGGCATGTATGCTGGCATCGATGCGGTGATAGACAAGGATTACACGACAGCGCTCATCGCGAGCCTGGTGGGCGCAAAGAAGATGGTAATACTTACAAACACAGATTACGTATACAGGGACATAAACGACAGGCGCTCGGGGATCGCTCATTCGAGCGCAAAGACGATGAAGGCGCTTCTCGGCTCGCTTGAAGAGGGCAGCATAAGGCCGAAGGTTGATGCGTGCATAAGGTTTTTGGAAAGCGGAGGCGAAAGCGCGCATATCGGCAGCATCTACAAGCTAGTTGAAGTTGTGCGCGGAAGGAGCGGCACAACCATCACACAATAGCGCAATCTGATTTCGCATCCTTCGCCCGCACACAATCGTGCTGCCGCAAAATACTGGCAATCGCATTCGCAGCATAGGATATCAGCGGCTATATTCTGCGCTGAGCATGTCGCTTATATAGCTTATGGCTCCGTCGAAGGCTACGCTGTACTTGCTTGTGGCGAAGCCTTTGCTCTCTATTGCTGCGCTCGCGGCTTCGAGATCCCTGCCTATAGCCACTACCATCCCGCCGCCACCGCCTCCGCTAAGCTTTGCACCGTACATGCTGAGCTCCTTTGCGGTAGCTACTGCCCTGTCCAGGCCATCGCTCGAAACTCCAAGTTCGGCGAGCATCTCGTGGTTCTTGTACATGAGCGCGCCGGCCTTTGAAATGTCGCCCTTCCTGAGCGCTTCCAGACCCTCTGCTGCGCAGTTCTCTATTGCTAGGAAAAGCGCCTCAGCATACGCCCTGTTGGATTTGTACAGCTCGCTCACGTGGCCCACGGTTTCGGCGGTGCTCTTCTTCGGGCCGGTGTCTATGAAAAGCATGTCAATATTGGTGTCGACCTGCTCCCTTGATGCGCCCTTCGCGTTGCTGTAGCTCACGTAGCCGCCTAGCAGCGCGGCGCTCACGTCTATCCTGCCCGCGCCCTCGTTCCTGTGCAATACGCGGTCGCCATCCCTCGCTATTTCTATGATCTCGCCAGTGGGCAAGGCGGCGTGACTGCGCTTGAGCACTGCGACAGTGAAAGCGGTGGCACATGCGGCGCTGCTGGCAAAGCCCTTCTTTACAGGTATTTCGGAATTTATCGTAACGCGCACACCAAGAGCGCTTACGCCATAGCCGAACATAAGCCTGCTTGCTATCACAGCGTATGGCAGCACGTGCTCGCTCACGCTCTTGTGCGCATCTATAAAGCTGTCTATGCCCTTCCTAAAGGCGTAATCATAGAACAGCCCCCTCAGCTCTTCCTTGGAAAAGCTGGCTTCAACACCCATCTGGGGCAGATCCACATCAAGCGTATTGCTTTCTGTTTCGCTTATCTCTGCGCTTGCATATACGCTGAGGGCAACAGCGACAGAGAGCTTTCCGTATACGACAGCATGCTCGCCGTACAGCTTGGCTACCGCCGGCGCGCTCACAATCATGCAACCACAGTATGCATTTTCAACAGAAATATTTAACACTTATTATATGGCATAGAGAAGCGGAAACAGGAGAACCGAGCAAAGCTTTTACATAACACGCTTACTTCAGCTTGCCGGAGTCCTTGAAAAAGCTGACCCACTTATCATATTCGTCGGCCCAGACGATCTGGTACGTGTTATCATCGAGCTTGATTACCCGCTGCGCCCTGCCCTTTTCTGTGCCCGCTCTGGCTCTTTTGCCACGATAAAGAAGCAGTTTCTGAAACATGCTCATCGCATCACCCTTTCTTCGCGTACTACAACGGGCTTACTAGAACGCCGTAGCGCTCTCCCAGCTTGCCCCGTATGTAGCGTTCCAAGTTATTTGGTATATCACTAGAAAAGAATTTAGCTTTTACCATAAATCCTGCCACGCCTTCTGTCACGTAAACCTCTGCCACCTCGTCAAAAGCCATGAGTTTTTGGGCCAGCTCTTTTGCATTTGCATCGGCCCTTGGCTGGATTAGGAAGAATTTGTAATAGTTGCTCGTTGCTGGTACCTTGCTCTTGCTACTCGCCACAACCACCGCCACCGGTCAAAGGACCGAGCCCGTGTCGCATGCCGCGCAAGCTGTAATGAAGCCGTTTTGTTGCACCGCATGAGCATGCGATGCAGATAGCCTCTGGAACACTGTTTTTATATCACCACCCACAGTCAGGAAAAAGCGCAACTTCAGAACAGGCAACTTTAATCGCATAAGCAGGAATAGGGACTTGCGTTGCTGCAAGCCAAAGGGATGGGATAGGTGCATGGCGCGAGGCCATGCACCTGGATGGGTTTGTGTAGGTTTGGAATAAGAAGATGGTGCGTGAAGCATAAATGCGACAGCAGCACTGTTATTCATAAACCCACACTATAGTATATGGGCAAGCGTATATAAATATTTATTGGAAAAATATTAAAGTACTGAGAACATTAATTAAGTAATATTGTTATTATATTTAAGTTTTGAGATTATAACGTGGTTCAATATGGGCAATGTGCTCGATCATGAAAACATATTTAAGTATTACCTGGTATATTGAAATTGTGATAAAATGCCCGCACCGTTTGTTGATCCACTTACAATAATGCTGGTTGCAGTGGCAACCAGCACCTCGCTGCTAGCGCTCTACCTGATAGGAGCTGCGCGCGGAAAGCGCGTGTTTGCAGATATCGCCATACCCGGCATTGTGGTAGGCTTCTTCGATTTTGTCAGCGGCTTCTTCATGTCTTTCGTGTGGCCGTTCCCTGGGGCACTGAGCGGCTATAACATGCTTTTTGGTGACCCGATGCTGTTCCTGGGCCTGATAATGATAGCGGTATCATACATGCTCTACAAGAACATCAAGCCCAACGTTGTATCCATATTTGGCTTCTTCCTTGGTATATACCTCTTTGTCGAGACGTATGCCATAGTAGCGCTCAAGCTAGAGCGCGGCATAGACCTTTACAGCGCGCTCGGCATTTACTTCTTCGCTGCGCTTGTATCGCTGCTCTCACCGCTTGTATACCTAGACCCGAAGAAGAACGGCAAAGCCGCCTACTACTTCCTAGCGGCACTGCTTATAATAGTGGCATTCTTCTCAATACTGGTGGGCGGCAGCGGCATCTTCGAGCACCTTGTGGCACCGCCGTAAAACCGAGGCAGTAGAAAAGGCTGGATGTTGCAACAGGCCGTCATTGCGGCCTGCATTTCTTTTTGTTTGAACACGCGCAGATACCGGCAAGTTATTTAATCCTCTTTTTTGTGACTTTCCCCTACCCAAAGGTAGGGGCTTCCCCTGCAAGTGCATGGTATGTTCTCAGTTCGCCGACGCTGCTTGCACTTCCCGTTGCCGGGGCCATAGGCGTGACAGTTTTCCATGTTGTGCTTTTTGCATCTTCGAATGTACCGTAGAAAGGCTTAAATATAACTTCATTCGGTACATGCTATGATCAAATGGCTAGCAATGCAAACGGAGCAACAGGCAAAGCTGATGGCGCGATAGAATTCATGAAGCAGCTGGATAGCGACACGTAGAAGCTCGTATCTGATTTTGGCGCAGGCAGCGTAAGTGAACTGGCTGAAAAGCCGACTTACCGGTGGCTTCAGTAATGGTTTGCTAAGCTCGCACAGGGACTTTGACCTTTTTTATTCAAGGCTTCTAGAGGGGCAGAAGAGTGCGATAGTTTCGGGACTGAACCAAGCGGCTTTTTCCACATTGGCCATATCGGCGTATTTGACACAAACTTGTTCTTCCAGAAGGAATACGGCATCGATGTATATGCGCCAATCTCTGATGATGAAAGCTATGTTGCCAACAAAATAAAAAGCTAGGAAGAAGGCATAAGGAACGGCCTTAGGCTTGCCAGGGAATATCTTGCATATGGCTTTGACCCCAAGAAAACCCGCCTCATAATAGACCAGATCTATACGAACATATACAACCTTGCGATAAAACTCGCTAGAGGCATAACGCTTAGCACCAACATGGCGGTATATGGCTACACGCATTCCGACAACATAGACCTCAATTTCTACCCTGCTGTTCAGTCAGCGCATGTCGTGTTTCCAGAAACGCTTGGCATGCGGAACGTGCTGGTACCGATAGGGCCCGACGAGGACCCGCATCTGAGGGCCGCTAGGGATGTGGCGGAAAAATACGGCTATGAAAAGCCATCGGTGCTGCACAGCAGGTTTCTCCCCGGATTAGATGGCAGCAAGATGCCGAAGTCGAAAGGCGATGCCGTTTACCTTTTCGAAGACGAGGCAGTGATGAAGAAGAAGATTTATTCTGCATTCAGCGGTGGAAGAAGCAGCATCGAGGAGCACAGGGCGCTTGGCGGCGTACCAGAAATAGACGTTGCTTATATCTACTTAAAATACCGCTTCCTGGAGCCTGAAGAGGCTGAAGCGCTGAGCAGAGAGTACAAGAGCGGCAGGCTGCTTAGCTGTGAACTGAAGAAAATGCTCTACGATAAGGTAATCGAGAAAGCAGCAGAGATCAAGGAGAACTACAAGAAAATCGGCAAAAGGGAGCTCTCTCAGGCAATAATGAGGAATGATGATGTTGACCTGGAAGGGCTTCTAGACAAGTATGGCGTGCTTTCGGAATAGGCACGCCGCACAAGCGCGTGCCTTACATGGTTCTTATTTTATGCTTTATATCTATCAAGTTGACAGATTTGCGCCACCTTGGCGCCGCATACTATCTTGCATTTAGCATTCTCTAACAATTTAGGCCACACTAAGATACCTTTAAGCTAGCTATCGCGCCATTATAAGAGTATTTATGATAACTATGATACCGGGATAAAGAAATGATAGAAGAATTGGTGATATTCGTCTTTACGGGCCTATCCATATGGGACTTCGCACCAGGCGTAGGAGCTGGCCTTCATGGAGGTCTAGCGTATCTGCGACAATCTGGTCGAAGAAGATCGGGTGCGCCTTGATAACGCTATTAGGCAAGAGCGGATCGCCGCCTTCCTTTGGATCCATTACCGCCCTCAGATCTTGCACGAAAAGATTGAAAAGCTTGTACTTGCCTTCTCTGTCATGCATGCCTGCTTCGGCCCTGAAGATGCTGTTCACTATGACCGGATTTATGGAGAAGGCCATGAATGCGTTGCCGGAAATATAGACGTGATCGTAAATCCTGCTCTTTATTTCTGTACTGCTTGAAACCTCTATGTATCTTTCGCCAGTATCTACCCTCAGCAATGAGACGGTCTTCTCTTCCGGTTGCCTCAATGTGGGAAACCTCCGCACCTCCGCAACCAGCACGCTTTCAGGCATAATGTAAATGAGCTATAACATCTATTTATAGCTTGCTTTCCTCAGCGCAATTTGACCGCTTGAAACAATAAGCGCAGCAATGCACATGCGATTGCTTAACGTTACGGTAGTGCCCATGCGATCCCGCGCATTCGGCGTGCACAGTATTTCAAAATCCCGCATGCCATTTGAGATTTTACAAAAAACAGAAATATTTAAATATGAGGAGCCAAAAAAGGATAAGTGAAGTATAAGAAGTGATAGAATGGTAGAAAAAACGTATGTGAGCGAGCTTAGGAATTCTCACAACCTCGCTGACTTCGAAGAATTTGCGCAGATATGGCGTAAAGAAGGGAACCCGGATGCAGCCACAGAAGTCGCTAAGTTGATACTCGGGGAAATGAAAAATGACAGCGAGATGCAGGGGTTCTGGAGCCAGCTCATAGACATTATAGAGAACAGGAGCCCATCCTCAGAGAGTTATTCTGATTTTGGATCACTTCGGGAGATTGTAGAAAACCTGTGGGGCAAGAAAGACTTTTGTAGTATTGCAGACATATCAAGCACCATGAGCGAAAACCACAAAGGGGATGAAAAGCAGCGATTCTGGGATCCGCTCCAAAAAATGGCAGAGTATGCTGCTAAACAACAGACAGTACCAACTGCCCTTTTAAGGAATAGATAAGCACGGTAGCCACAACCTTGCTATGCTGCGAATGGCCCACTAGCTGAGGCGGGTCATTCCTTTTTTACGTCTATATAAATAGTATTTCCTTTGCATTTTCTGTGATGCGATTTTAAATATTTTATTATAAAATACTACTCCAATTACATAGTCTATTTATGGAGGGAAAACACGCAAAAGAAGGCCTTGT
>JBMFTZ010000021.1:0-15899 GCA_049966775.1 Candidatus Micrarchaeia archaeon | reverse complement strand
GAAAATCCAAGCTTTAGCAAAGCCCGGAAAATGAAAACCTTAGCGGATCAATTCTCTAGCTGCTGGATAATGGTGTTTTTAATGGGATTCAAATATTCTGCTGTATCATTTGATTAAGATGGATGCGTGTACTAAAGCTAATCAGTAACATAAATGCCTTCTGCGCCAGGACCACCGCAGTTATACTGCAATATTGATATGTTGTATAAGCCAGGCGAAAGTGTTACAGAAACAGGACTGCTAGTACCACAAAGGGTCCATTCAGATCCACCGTAAACGCTAGACCATGTATTAGAGTTTACAGGCTTGTAATATATCTCCTCCCCATTATCCGAATTAATAGTGAATGTATAGGTTGTTGAGACAGGAACATGCAAGGTAGTATTTGCAAGGGCAAGCTCATAACCTGTCAGGAGGCTACTCGTAGGAAATGGACCCATATTAGATGGAAACAGACCGGGATTCTGGCAGCCTCCACCATTTGCATTTGACACATAGTAAAAGTCAAAGCCGTAGCTATTGCCTGAGCCCAGCGCTTCCCAATAACCGTAGGAAGAAGGGGGATACCCGCCAAGAGATGGCGATGATGGCCAACTATAGGGAGGGCAACCCAAATTGCTTTGCGGGGAAGCAGCAACATAAAATATGGGCCAAGAACCGTAAGTTGTGGATACCACAATAACTCTTGCAAACATTATGTAATAATCAATGCCATTTTGCGTATAGTTTATCCATAGGGTGCCAGAAAAAGGTTTGTTTATTCCACCAGGGAAAGGGCACTTAAAATAGAGGGTTGTTATTTGACCAGCACCCACGGTACTATTTAACCCAACATATGTTGAGGGCATTGAAGAGGAAGTTGAGCAACCCGTCCCGATTATATTAATTTGCGGAAATGCGCTACCAAAGCTCACACTCAATGTCCCTGAGGTGGTGAGCACTGGATTGCTACAGAGGAAACCTGACTGGGGTATACATGCAGTGCTAACAAAAGAAGAACTGTTAAAGATACCAAGCTGGAATAAAGCGGCGAGAACAATGCTTACTACTAGGATAGCCCAGCCGTATGTCATGAGGTATTCCATAGCAGATTGAGCTTTTGATTGTGCTTTTGCTATGTATTTCATTGCAATAATATGATTAAGAGGATTGTGATTTTTTGAATCTTGCCCCAGCTCCTTGCTAATTTTCTGCATGCTCTCACTGATACTATTAAAAAAAACAATAAATACCTTCCTTTAAGCCCGCTCTTTGGGGCATATTCAAAGTTTTCGAATGGGCAATTTTATAGGCGCTGCATGCCTTCTTTATCTTTGAAAATAAATTTTGCTGATCGATGTATGTAAGTTGGCGGCCTTCATTCAAGACCTTGAGCCTCCCCACAAGTGTATAGTTGTAGATTTGCTGTATTTTTCCGATATTTCGGAGAGCGCATGCTCCTGCTCATTTGTCGATTTTATCTCTATGCGCTCGGCAAGCTGCATTTTATCGTTTACTTTACTATACAAAAGTATATAAAAGTTACGTTATATATACGATATGACATAAAAGCCGACCCCCCAACAAAGCTGAGGAAATTCCATAAAGTATTAATTTTCAGGCGCGCTGTCCTGCAATAAGCGAGAGCAGAGCTGCCCTTACATACAGCAGGTTTTCAGCCTGGTCGTATATTACACTGTGCTTTCCGTCCATCACGGCATCGTCTGCCTCCTGACCTCGGAATACCGGCAGGACGTGCGTTACTATGGCGTTCTTATCCATTGTATCTACTAATGATTCGGTAAGCTTCCAGTCCTTATACTTGCTGTGCAGCTCTACTTCCTTGTCCTTTCCAAACTTGTCCATGCCAGTCGTTACGCACGCGTGGCTCGCCCAGCTTCGAGGAAATACCACGTTGGCGTTTTCAAGCGCAGAGCGCATGTCGTTGCTTGTTTCGAGCGAGCCGCCACTCGCATCCGCATTGTCCTTTGCCTGCTCTACCATGTTGCTGTCGATTTCAAAGCCTGGCGGGTAAGCTAGCACAACATCCATACCGAACTTCGTCGCTATAAGCATCTCGTCCTGCACGCTTCCCCAGCTCCTCACATGGTCGCTGTAAGCCCAAGCTATGACATATTTCTTCTTTTCGTAATTGCCATTGAACTTCTCATCTATTGTAAGCATGTCGGCGATGGCTTGAGAAGGATGGTACATGTCATCGGCCATGTTCACCACAGGTATTTTTGCATGCTTCGCGTATTCGCGTATTATTGCATCGCCAGCGCCATAGACGTAATTCACGGCGTCTTCCAGTATTCTTACGCCTAGCGCGTGCCCGAGCCGCTCGTACATGTGCGCCATGTCGGCAACGCTCTCGCCCTCATAACCTCTTGTTGTCTTGAAGTCTATGAACTGCGCGTGGCCGCCAAGGAGCGTTGCAGCGGCTTCAAAGCTCGACCTGGTTCTCGTGCTCGTATTGTAGAAAAGCATGAAGAACGTGCGATTCTTGAAAAGCTCTGGCACGAAACCGGTGTATTTCATCCTTTTAACATCTTTTGCAAAATCAATTGCAAAGCCCAGCTCCTCCCTGCTCCAGTCCTGCGTTGAAATAAGGTCCTTCCCATACAAGTCGTAAGCGCTCATGCCAACACCGGTTACGCTTTTGAATGCCATACAACATACGAACTTCTCAATTATAAACCTATCGCGTGTACTCTTGTCATCGCATTGGCATCCGCCTGGTTGCACGTTCGAAACCCCAGTGCGGATCAAATTTTAGCCATTTATCTAAGTTATTGATTCTTATCACAAAAAATAAAAAAGAATGCAGGTAATTATCATTGACAAGGATGTATTCAACAAACAATTCCGTAAGAGTGAGCGAAATAATGAGCAGCCCGGTAGTGGTAGCCAGCGAGAATGAGAGTATAAAATCCATTGCGCAGAAGATGAACAAGCACAACATAAATTCTGTAATAATAACCGACAAGTCTAATGCACCTTTGGGCATGATCACCGAGCGCGACATAGTAAGCAGGCTGCTTGCGAGAAAGAGGAACCTCCTTTTTGCAAAGGCCAAGCACGTGATGACAAAGCCCGTTATCACAATAGCGAAGGACATGACACTCGAGGCTGCGGCAAAGCTCATGGTTGAAAAGCACATAAAGAGGCTCTGCGTGATCGATGAGCAAAACAAGATCGCGGGCATAGTGACCGAAAGCGACATTATAAAAAACGCCACCTACCTAATAGACGTGCTCAAGAACATAATAGACACCGGTTATCAAAGGTGACCCTTTTGTGGCTGCAGTGCTTGTTGAAACCTATTTAGTGCTTGCCATAAACAACTTATAGGTGCATACGTCATGCAGGATGACAAAGAAAATGAAGGCAGAAAGCGCGCTTATCTTGTCGGACTCTACAAAATGGAGCGGATGCACCACATAATATTTAGAGACCTTGCGAAAAGGGAGAAAAACGGTGAGCTTAAGAGCATACTCGAGAAGCTCGCCACAACAGAGGGAAAGCACGCGAGGATGTGGGCCAAAATACTGGAGATAAGCAACATAAGGATCCCAAAGACCACATCGAAGTTTTTCGTGTTCATGATTCTCCTGATCAGGCACCTGCTGGGCCTCGTACTCGCGGTAAAAGCGGCAGAAAGTTTTGAAACGCAGCTTGACAGAAAAATTATGGAGGTGGAAGAGCACGGTGAGCTTCTGCCCCACGAAAAGGCAATTATAAGAGAGATAATAAAGGACGAACTCAGAAATGAGACGCCGCTCAAGATGAAGATTGTGGCATACAACCAGGTGCTTAGGAACATAAGGGATATAATAATAGGGATGAATGACGGGCTGGTCGAAGTGCTTGCGGCAGTATCCGGGCTCGGAGCCGCGCTACATGAACCCCTGCTTGTGCTTGTCGGGGGCGTGATAATAGCGCTTTCTGGCACCCTGTCAATGACTGGTAGCGCGTTCCTCTCTACGTCATACGAGATAAATGTGAACGCCAAAGGGACCGCGAAGAGAAGCGCCAAGGCTTCCGCGTTTTACGTGGGCGTGGCATATGCCATAGGCGCGGCGGTGCCGCTGATACCTTTTGCGCTCGGCGCTGGAGGCTACTACGGGATTGCAATATCTATAATATTGACTGCCACAGTGCTGAGTGTCGTGGCTTCGCTCGTGGCGCTGGTCAGCAGCATTTCAATAAAAAGAAACATAGCAAAGACGCTTGCCATATCGATAGGCAGCGCATTTATAACGATAGCGCTCGGCGCTTACGCCAGGTCTGTGCTGCACATCACCATATGAAGCAAACCACACTGCTTGACATCATTGACATCGCATTTTGCGCCGATTACAAAAACTATAAATAGGCATTCATACAATATTAGTAATTGCGTGGTTTAACATAGGGATAATGGCGATTTTTGGGGTGATCAGATGAAGGACGAAAAGAAAGTGGCCGAGCTGCTTGCCGAAGTGACCAGGCAGATGGACGCGCTGATGAACGACACAAGCGTGCCTAAGAACGTAAGAAGCACCATAAGCCAGGCAAGGCAGAAGCTGGATTCGCAGGCAGACTTCATAATAAAGATATCCGAAGCTATATACAGCATGGATTCGGTAAGCAACGACATCAACCTGCCGCCGCAGGCACGAACTGCCATATGGAGCATTCTGAGCATGCTCGAATCTATAAAAACATCTTGACATGGAGAAGAACAAGGCAAGGGAACTGGTGGCACAGCTCGCAAACGCAGGCATACTCGTATCTTCTGATATAGACGCGAAAGGGATTGGAGGAATAGACATCGGCCTTCTCGCCTCAAAGATAATAGACCACCTGAAGGACCAGCAGGAGCTGAAAGTTGCTGACAATAAGCTCCTACAGATGGTGGTTGACGAACTCTCCGTTGAAAAGGCACCGGTAAGCACAGAAGCAGAGATAGAAGTCATACGCAAATCGGATTTCGAGCCAGTAGCAAAAGATATCGATGCAATCTACTCTATAAGCACCGAAGACGTTGAAAAACCCGATGGCACAGTTGACAGCTTCGTGAGCTACTTCAGGGACAGGCTTGAACGGCTCAGGCGCATAATAGAAGGCAGGAGCAACCTTGTAGGGCTGCTCAGGAGCATCGAGGAGCTGAAGGGTTATATGGACGGCCGTGAAGTTGCCATTGTGGGAATGGTGAACAGCAAGGTTGTGACGAGGGCAGGCAACATAATGGTTATGCTGGAAGACGAAACTGGATCAGCACGGGTGATATTCAGCAAATACCACAGCGGACCTGGCAGCATGCTGGAAAGCGCGGAGAGAATAATAAATGATGAGGTGATTGCTGTAAAGGGCAAGATCGCGGGCCAGTTTGTAATAGCCAACGAGATTATATGGCCTGACGCACCAATAAAAGAGCGCAAGCTTTCCAAGGAGCACGTAGCGATAGCGTTTCTCTCCGACCTGCACGTGGGCAGCAAGCTTTTCATGGAGGACAATTTTATACATTTTATTAAATGGCTGAACGGGGGCATAGAGGGCAGGAAGGATCTGGCAGGCAAGATTAAATACATCGTTATAAACGGCGACGTGGCGGACGGCATAGGTGTTTATCCGAACCAGGACAGGGATCTTGCGATACCTGACATTTTTGTGCAGTACAAGAAATTCATGGAGCTCGTGAGCATGATACCCGATTATATTAATGTATTCATTCTCCCGGGCAACCACGACGCCGTGCAGCGTGCAGAGCCGCAACCGCAGCTTGGCGCCGAACTGATAGGCGAGTACAAGCTTGACAATGTGCATATGCTGCCAAGCCCGAGCACGATAAGCATGCATGGCATAGAGGTGCTTGCCTATCATGGCACTTCGCTTGATTCAATAATAGCCGCACTCCCGGGGATGAGCTATGCCAGCCCGGAAAAGGCGATGATAGAAATACTAAAAAGAAGGCACCTTTCACCTATATACGGCGGCAACATCATAGTGCCGAGCAGGCAGGACAGGCTCACCATAAGCAGTGTGCCAGACATTCTCACGATGGGCCATATACACAAGAATGCGATTTCAAACTATCATGGAATTGACATAGTGAACAGCGGTACCTGGCAGGCAAGAACTGAATTCCAGGTGAGACAGGGGCACATACCAACACCATGCCTGCTTCCTGTATACGAAGCTGACAAGGGTGCGTTCGTACAGATAGACTTCAATACTGGGATATAATGGACTATTTCGATTCTCTAAACAGTGAATTCAGGAAGACCCTGGAGGTGGCAGTGAAGGCCAGGGGCAAAGGGCACGACATTGAAACGCGCGTGGAAATCGAGCCTGCGCCGGACATGCCCGCGAGGGTTGAAGGCATAACCGGCGTAAAAGGCATAGCTGACAGGATAAGAAACAAGCAGGATGGCATGTCAAGGGAGGCGCTCGCCTTTGAGCTCGTAAAGGAGGTATGCGGGGACGACAGCTTCGGAAGTATGGAGCAGAAGCTCACCACCTCGGTGAGGGTGGGGCTGGCAATACTCACCGAAGGCATTGTTGTAGCACCGACAGAGGGCATGCAGGGCTGCGCGTTGCACAAAAATCCTGATGGTACAGACTACGTGGCAGTGCTCTATGCAGGACCGATACGAGGTGCCGGAGGCACCAGCGCCGCGCTCTCCGTAGCGCTGGCGGATTACGGGAGAAGGCTGCTTAACATAGGCGCGTACAAGCCCCAGCAGAACGAGATCGAGAGGTACATTGAGGAGGTGCAGCTGTACAATACGGTAGCAAAGCTGCAGTATGTGCCGCGGGAAGAAGACCTGCGCACTATACTGGAAAACTGCCCCGTATGCGTTGACGGCTTGCCCACTGAGAGAGTCGAAGTGGGAGTGCATAGAAACATAAAAAGGCTATCTGCAGAAGGCAAAGAGGAGTATCTTACGAACAGGGTGCGCGGCGGCGTGGCGCTGGTTCTATGCGAGGGTATAGCGCAGAAGGCGAAGAGCGTGCTAAAGCACACGAAGAGCGTGGGGCTTGATTGGAGCTGGCTCAACAACATAATAAAGGTAGACAAGCTCAAGAGCGGGGATTCGGGCTCTGGCGACAAGGAGAAGGATCAGCAGTTCCTGCAGGAGCTTGTTGCAGGCAGGCCCATACTGGCTTATCCGGGGCATGCTGGCGCATTCAGGCTGCGCTATGGCAGGTCCAGGCTGACGGGCATAGCCGCGAAGGGGTTCAACCCCGCTACGATGGTGCTGCTTGGTGAGTTCATAGCTACAGGCACCCAGCTCAAGATAGACAAGCCGGGCAAGGGCTGCGTGGCCGCTCCGGTTGATACAATCGAGGGCCCGTTCGTGAAGCTAAAGAACGGTGAAGCCATGCGCATCAACAGCGCGGACAAAGCTTACGAGCTCAAGGGGAGCATAAAGAAGATAATATCGGTGGGCGACATGCTCGTGACGTTTGGCGACTTCAAGAAGACCAACACGCCCCTGCTCCCCACAAGCTACGTCGAGGAGTACTGGCTTGAGCAGCTAGGGCAGAATGGCTACGCTGGCAGCGCGCAGGTGAGCACCTTCAAAGAGGCGTACGAGCTTTCCAATACGTACAAGGTACCAATGCACCCAGTCTACATATATGAGTATGCAGATATAACGCCGATTGAACTGAAAACCCTTGCAGAAGCGGTAAGCAAGGCAAAGGTAAAATATGCCAGTGGACAGGAAGGCAGCTTATTTGGCGTGGAGAGCATCGAAGTCGAGGGGGACAATATTGCCACAATAGCCGAAAAGCTCTGCCTGCCACATTTTGACACCGGCTCTTCGATAGTGATAAGAGGCAGCGACGCGCAAAGCGTGCTCGCAAGCCTGGGCTTTGCGAAGGCGGGCACAGTCGCACAGGACGCGGTTAATATTGATACGAGCATAAGCGCACTCGAAATGGTAAACAGGCTTGCACCTTTCAAGGTGATGCAGAGATCGACAAGGATAGGCGCAAGGATAGGAAGGCCAGAAAAGGCGAGGGAAAGGCTCATGAAGCCAGCTCCGAACGCCCTCTTCCCTATAGCGGATTACGGGGGCAAGGACCGCTCCATATACAAGGCTTACAACAACGAAAAGGCAAAGTTCAACAGTCAGGGCGTAGACATAGAGATTGCAAGGTTCAGGTGCATAAAGGGGGGCGAGCTTGTCACTGGTCCGTTCTGCAGCATACACAATTCGCGGGCGCAGCTGGAGCGCATCTGCCCTGCATGCGGCAGGAGATCTAGCTACGACATATGCCCGTACTGTGGCAGCAAGACGCAATCTTTTGACATAAGGAAGGTAGACATCTCAAAGCTGATAGATGGCGCGCTCGAAAGCCTCAAGCTGCAGGGGCTGCCCAAGACACTCAAAGGCGTGAAGGGTGTCATAAACAAGCACAGGGTGGCAGAGCCGCTAGAGAAGGGTATATTGAGGGCACTTCACAACGTGCACACGTTCAAGGACGGCACGAGCAGGTTTGACGCCACCGATATGCCTATGACGCACTTTTACCCCATAGAGATAGGCACAAGCGTTGACGTGCTGAAGAAGCTCGGCTATGCGACCGACTACAAGGGCGAGGAGCTTACGAGCCCTTACCAGCTTGTTGAGCTGAAGCACCAAGATGTGGTGATAAACAGGCATGGCGCCGAATTCTTGCTCAATGTTTCAAAATTCGTTGACGACATGCTCGTCAGATTCTACGGCCTGGAGCCCTTCTACAACGCCAGAAGCGCCGATGACCTAATAGGGCAGCTTGCGATCACGCTATCACCGCACACTTCTGTTGGTATACTCAACAGGATAATAGGCTTCACCGATGCAAACGTGGGCTTTGCTCACCCTTATACTATATCAGCGAGACGGAGGAACTGCGACGGTGATGAGGACACCACGATGCTGCTCCTCGACGCGCTCACAAACTTCTCAAGAAGCTACTTGCCAACTACGATAGGCGGCACAATGGACGCGCCGCTCATACTAACGCTCAACGTAAACCCGAGTGAGGTTGACGACGAGGTGCACGAGATGGAGGTGGTGGGCGGTTACGGCATAGGGTTCTACGACAAAACATATGGCTTCCCTTCACCAGGGGACGTTGATGTGGAAACCGTGAAGAACAGGCTCGGATCGGAATCAGTGTATAGCTCCATAATGTTCACCCACGGCACCAGCTTCGAAGCCGTGGCCAAGGCGCCTAAGAAAAGCATGTACACTAGGCTTAATTCCATGCCGGAGAAAGTGGAAGCGCAGTTCAGGCTTGCGGACATTCTTGAGAGTATAGACAAGCCAGATTCCGCCAGGAAACTGATACTGAGCCATTTCATACCAGATCTTATAGGCAACATGCACTCTTATTCCAAGCAGACATTCAGGTGCATCTCGTGCAACGCCAAGTACAGGCGCGTGCCGCTTACCGGCAAGTGCACCAGATGTGGCGGGAGGCTGGTTCTTACCATATCAAAAGGGGGGATAGAAAAATACCTGAATATGGCGATAGAGCTTGCTAATAGGTATAATCTTGAACCCTATATAAGGCAGAGGCTAAAGCTCATAGACGACGAGATAAACAATATTTTCAGCACCGGGGTAAACGAGGAAGGCAAGCCTGTGAGGCAGTTCAATCTCTCAAAATACATGTAGCGACTATCTCTTCAGCGTCGCAGAAAGCCTTTCAATGCTCATCGAATTGATCACGCGGTCCTTTGTGAGCCAGCCCCTGCGCGCGGTGCCAACTCCATATCTCAGGAATTCAAAATGGGAGGTGTTGTGCGCATCCGAGTCTATCGCGAACATCACCTTGTATTTCGACGCAAGCATGATGTTTGTGTCGCTAAGATCGAGCCTGTTTGGCAGGGAGTTTACTTCAAGCACCGTATTATTACGCTCCGCCGCCTCGAACACCTGCTCCAGGTTCACCTTGTAGGGCTCCCGCTCAAATATCATCCTGCCCGTTGGATGCGCCAATATGCTTACCATGCCCGAATCGAGCGCCTTGACTATGCGCTTCGTCATCCCTTCTTCGCTCATCGAAAAGCTGGAGTGCACACCAGCGACCACAACGTCCATGCTCCTGAGCGTTTTGGCTTGAAGATCGAGGGAACCGTCTTTAAGTATGTCCACTTCTGCGCCCTTCAGCGCCTTGAAGCCCTCCAAGCTGTCGTTGAGCCTGTCTATCTTTTCGAAAAACGCCTCAAAGCCCTTGTCATCCATGCCATGCGCCACCTTCAGGCTCTTTGTGTGATTTGTCACCCCGATGTATTCTAGACCGGCGGCCCTTGCGGCCGAGACCATCTCTTCGAGTGTGTTAGTGCCGTCAGTATCTTTAGTATGGGTATGCATATCCCCTTTAAGGTCGGCAAGCTCCACAAGCTTCGGAATTTTGTGCTCTAGCGCAAGCTGCACCTCGCCGCGGTCCTCGCGCATCTCCGGGGGCATGTACTGCATGCCCAGCTTGGCGTATATGTCCGCCTCGCTTTTCACGTTCACAGACACGGAGCCCTTGAATAGCCCGTACTCGTTGAGCTTGTATCCCTTCTTTATCGCTATCTTCCTTACTTCTATATTATGGTCCTTGCTGCCTGTAAAGTACTGCAGCGCGGCGCTAAAGCTCTTGGGCTCTATGACTCGCAGGTCGCAGCTCAGCCCCATCTTTAGCCATACTGTTGTTTTTGTAGGGCCCTTCGATATCACTTCCGATACGCCGTCCATTTTTGTAAACAGGTCCATGACCTGCTCCTGCTTGCTCGATAGCGCCAGTATGTCTATATCGCCGACAGTTTCACGCATGCGGCGGGTTGACCCGGCGATCACCGCGTTTGATACCAGCCCGCTTTTAAGCAGCCCGGCAACTATGCCCTCTGCTATGGGCAGAACTTCACCAAGAAGCATGCGCCCCTTGCTCTGCTCGAGCATGCCTATGCCCTTGGCAATGACATCCTCGCTCTTCTCACCGAAGCCCTCCAACTTGCTTATCCTGTGCTCGCTTACCGCTTTCTTGAGGTCGTCGATGTTTTTTACGCCGAGCTGCTTGTAGAGTGTTACTGCTTTCTTCGCACCAATGCCTTCAATGCTTGTGAGCGCCTTTATGTCTACCGGGTATTTTCTCTTGAGCGCCTCGTACTTTTCTATCCTGCCAGTTTTTATGTACTCTATTATACGCTCGGCAAGGGTCGGCCCTATACCAGGGAGCTTCTGGAGCGCCGCCTTGCCACCGCTTGCATAGATGTCCTCTATGGGCTCCTGAAGCGTGCTTATAGTCAAGGCCGCCTTCTGGTATGCCCGTACCTCGAATTTGGAAACTTTTTCATCCACACTCAGCAGTGCTGCAATCTCGTTGAATATGTCAGCAATGAGCTTGTTGTACATCGCATCTTGCCATTTCTATATATGCAGCGAATAGCTTTTATCACTTCTCATTCAATAGCTAATTAGATGGAATGGCGGGCGAAAAGGGGGGGCTTGAGGAGCTGAACAAGCTTTACCTTGCGATCATATTGCGCTACAAGAACCTAATAGAGGAGAACGAAGAGCTTTCGGTAGCGGAGCTGCCCACGCTCGTAACGCCAAATGACGAGCGCGTGACCGCAAAGGCGGAAGAGCTCAAGGCGGGCTTTCTTAATTACACATATGAAAAGGACTTCTACGGCGCGGCCAAGAAAGCCTTCGAGTTTGTTAGGAACGACATAGAAGAGATCGTGCCGCCGGTCAGGTTCTGGCTGATGCCATCTGAGACGCTTGATTTCCATGTAGGTGACGTGATGGATAAGAGCATACTTCTTTGCAGCCTTTTGCTACAGCTCGGCAACCCTTCTACGAAGGTGCTTGTAGAAATGGACAATGAGATGTCGGCATTTGTCTACTTTGAATTTAAAGGAGTGTATTACGCGCTCGATGTAAAGAGCGGCATAAGGGAGTTTCCAAGCAAAGAGGCACTGTACGGCTCGCTGCTAAAGAGCGACGATTCAACAGCTTATGAGTTCAACAACCAGCACTACAACGACATAAAGTGACCTCTTCCCCTACATACTATATTGATTTCTCCGACCTAATACTCAAACCTCAATAGGCCAGATATCGTTGGGTTGTAATCATTTATCACTATTCATCTTTTTAAAACTTCTATTCATAATTCATAATGATCTACTATTCATCGCAGTGCGATATACTGACTTCCATTAAGGCAGGAGAGCGTTAATCTAAAGAGCGCTGCATTGCAGCATGTAGGGGTCAACGCATCCTCCTGTCCCTCAAATAGGAATCAAAGTCCTGATTCCGTTTGAGCATATAATAGATTGCTCTTAACATGTGTCTTGCTGCCGCAATCTTTGCCTTTTTGTTTCCTCTTCTCTCTCGTATGCGTTCATAGGCCTCTGTTATGGGAGAATCTGTGGAGTTCATTATGTGTATCCCCACGCATTCAACCAGTGTCCATTTGAGAAAGTCGTTGCATTTTGTTATGTGGCCTTTCCATTCTTTATTACCTGATTGGTATGTTCTCGGCACTAGTCCGGTGTATGCGAAGATATTTTCTTCTGAAGGGATTCTATGAGAGGCAATGCTAGCGCTTCCTGCGCTGCGCCTTAAGGGCCTTCCGATGGATTCTCTTTAGCCTTGACAGCTTTTGCCTTCTGTAGGCTTTTCCTATCCTCTTGTTGGATTTTGGTATAGAAATCTGCATTCAAACACCGCTTATAGTGTGTATATTTGACTTATTTATTTCTACTTGCTTATCTTTACGGGCACACCCTGCGCGCCTGGTGACTTGTTGAGCGTGACTTCTAGTATGCCGTTGTTGAAAACCGCTTTGCCTGATTCGGGATCGACACTGCAGGGCAGGCTAATCCGATTGTCGTAGTGCCTATCAAGGGTTGAGGCAGTTATGCGGACGCTTGTTGATGTTGTCTCTATCTTTACGTCACTCGCACCCACGCCCCGCAGCTCGGCGTCAATTATTATGTTATCGCTTTTTTCTACCACATCGACCAGCATCTCATCGGTGCGCCTGTCCATTTGGTTCTGCAGCATCATGTTGCTTATTCCTTCTATTATAGGCATGCCGCTCTCGTCAAATTTTATGCTTATGCCGTTCTGGAATGGTGTATCCTCCAAGGCGCTTTTTATGTCGAGGTTTTTGAGCATGATGTCGTTTATTATCTTGTTCAAGTACTTATTGAACCGGTTCATGTCGTTATAGTTTACACCGCTCTTTTGGTCGCCTTTTTTCGCCATTTTGATCAACACATTATAGTGCCTATAAAATATAAAAGTGATGGTTTGGGCTTTATATCAAAATATACACTGGTGCCCTAAAACCACTTTCTTATGCTTTTCTGCCTCAGCGCTGCCTCGCTCTGCTTGAGCATGCCCGCATATTTTTCTATCCTTTCCCTAGAAAAGCCGTGCTCATCGCACATGAACCTTATGAGATCGCTCACGCTTGGAACTTTTGATGCCATGCCTTGCATCTCTTCACTTGAGATCTCTTTTACTTCGGGCTTCATAAACAGCGCTTCAACATCCTCGGGTGCAACATCGAAATCCTGCTGGTATTTTGCGCGCACCTTCTCCTTGAGTTCTTGCACGCTACCCACTTCCTTGACCAGCTTTATTGCAGTCTTTGGGCCTACGCCGCTTATGCCCTCGTTGAAATCAGTGCCCAGCAATATACCCACCCAGATTAGCTGGCGGTGCGTGAGCCCCAGACCACTCAGCGTGTCTTTAAGGCTTACAAGCTCCGGCTCAACGTTTATGTATATGTTCTTGCCAGGCAGCTTCCTACGCCCGCTAAATGTAAGATTCCTTACCACCATGGGCGAGCCGAAAAGCAGTGTGTCATAATCCTGGCTTGCAGTCGCATATACAAAGCCCTGCTTGCACATGTAGCTGGCTTGCGCTTCGCCTTCGCTTGGCGCATCAACATAACCTATGCCCATCAGGTCGAGCAGCTCCTTCGAGCTTTTTACGATGTCCTTTGTCACTCTTGTGCTGGCCATGGCGTGGGCGCGGGCTTCTTCAACGTGACCTGCTTCCTTTGCCGCTTGCCACTCCCTGTACGCTTCATTGCGCCTGTTCATCCTGGCTTCTATGGTTTTCTGCTTTAGCATTGATGGTATGCCGTCGAACACGTATATCGGCTTAATGCCTTTTGCAAGCATGTCTATGCTCCTAAAGAATATGCCCGAGAGATGGCTTGTGACAGCACCGTGCGCATCGACAAGCGGGGTTCCGTCAGGCTGCCTTATTATTGCAAGGAACTGGTAGAGGAAGTTGTACGCATCTATCGCAACAACCCTGCCGCTGAGCTCTTCGAGAAGAAGCTTCCTCTTCGACACAAGCTTGCTTAAGTCAACGGCCACTCTTACCACTACCACTTTGCCAAATGGCGATTACCTTTCTAGGAATTCGCCCATGCTCGCCTCGCTGCCATGGCTTTGCGCGTGCGATCCTGCATCTGCCTTCTGCTCGGCATAGAGCTTTATGTTAAGCGCTTTTTCAAGCTTTTTAACCAGCTCTGCTGAAGGCAGTGTCTTCTGCTCCTCTATGCGCAGAAGCAGCGTTTCCTTTTCGTTGAGCATTTCGGCAAGGACCTTCAACGGCAGCTTCATGGACTCTCTTGCTGCGCGTATTACTGCACCGTAGTTTTCGACCAGCTCATAGTCATCGATGCCCCTATGCACTTCCTGTGATTTCCGCCCTGGCGCAGGGCGCCCCGAATCCTTTGGCTCGCTGATTATGTGCTTCCCTGCGGCGCATGACGCGCAGACACGCAATTCGACGCCTTCCACCTCTATCACATATGCGTGCTCTATCTTCCTACCGCACAGCTCGCATTCTTCCATCCTTCCACCTTTTATTATGGCTTTGACAAAATATTTAGCTACAGTGGTGCCATGATTGGCGGGAAGATAAATAATATTATATCGCCAACCGAAAGCGCGAGGAGCACCCCAATGAACACTGGCAGCGCCATTGGCATTGCGTTTTTATATACAGGGAACCTATCACTGATGTGCTTCGACTTTAGCTCTTTTATAAGCTTTCTGGTCACGAGCCTGTCCATGCCCTTTATCCTGGCCTTTATTCGGGCCACCTTTTTCGGATCCATGAAGTTAAGCGCGATTATGTCACCTTCTTCAAAGTCGCCAACGCGAACGTATTTTATCATTGCTGACGCTATTGCCGACTCGAACAGCACTATTAGCGAGGAGAAAACAGCCAAAACAAGAAGTATTGCCAGCGCGTATATGTCGATACCCATTACAAGCTTTGCGAAAACCATGAACGCCACGTAGGCCGCTAGAATTATCAGCGATTTCAACGTGGATTTCGCATCGACGCTGCGTATGATGCTCCTTTTGCTCCTGCTTTTTGATAGAAGCAGGTAGTATATAGGCGCTATTATCAGCGCAGCTACGCCCGCGCCGATAAGCACTGAAAGTATGAAAGGCAGCCCCAGCTGGTCAAGGCTTGTAAGCCACGGGACGGGCTGTATTGGCATTACAAGGGAGAGAGCCGCAAACTCAATTATATCTGCAGCGCCTATCTGCCCCGCTTTGTATATGAGGTATCCAAAGCCCAACACCAGCGCGGCGATGGCTATGCTGGCGAGGGAAAGCACGCCCATATAGAGGAGCGTCAGGGCAAGGCCGTAGGCCAGCGTGGCATATGCAAATATGTCTGGTACGTTCCTCTTGTTGAAAAGGTCGAAGAGCATATATATCAAAGCTATGGCAAGCACACTTGCCATTCTTATGATTTCAATATCCAACACATCACTTTTTGCAAGGAACGCTAATACTTCCGGTCTTATGCTTTTATATGCGTGCTTTATCATAAAATCTAGGAAGTTTAGGAACCTGACAAATTATAAATCTTTCCTTCGTCGTTAAATACAATCCCTAC
>JBMFTZ010000020.1:0-16887 GCA_049966775.1 Candidatus Micrarchaeia archaeon | reverse complement strand
CTGCAAAAGTAGATGCACCGAAATTATACATTGGGCGTCGCGCATATGTGGTCATCCTAAAAGAGTAGACTTATGTCCCAAATTCCATAGCGTGAGCGTGGTAGTAGGGTGCAGAAGCTTTACAGTGGCACATACAACAACTAGGATGGCATAAAGCTGCCAAGGCCGTAAAGGGGTAACCTTATTTAATTGTAGTGCCTTTGTGGCTTTTTCCCTCAATCGCTTTCTCAAGCTCAGCAAGGTTTTCGTCTACAAGTTTAAGCGCAATACCGGAGCGCTTTGCGAGCTTGCTCGCTATGCTGTCAAATATAAAGTTGGTGCCTGGCAATCGCACATCTTCCTTATCGGCCCTGCTTATAAGTGCGTCATAATCGACTTTTTAATCGGCTTTGCATTAGCGTACTTTGGATTTTTTGAATATAGATAACTGTTACTGCTTACATCTATGAGCAGCCTGCCGTGCAGGGCCTCACATGCTAGTACAGCTACCGCATCTGTTGTTATACCAGGCAAAAGGCCGCCCATAACAGCCACATTACCTACAAGAAGCGCAGTTTTTGCATCTTTAATATCTTCGACAAAAGTTGCTCTACTTATAAGTTCGCTTAAGACAATTGCATTTATCTTTGTTATCGTTATTCCAATCTGATCAAGAGCATAGTCGTTTTTTACATGGGAGCTGACGGAATTTATGAGCATGCGGCTTACTGCCCCCCTCCAGCAACTATCACAAATTTTGATTCTTTGTGCCTTTCTATTACACTGGGAAGCCTTTCAGATATGCAAAGTTGTAGCCCTCATTTCCGAGTATTACACTTCCGCCAAGCGATATGCACACGGTTTTCATTGCATCGATAAGCATATGCTGGCAAATAATAAAAAGTTACGTACTATAGCATTTGGCTAACAAGGGAACGTGGCAAAGTATAATAATTGTAAAGCACAAATGCAGATAAGGTGCAAAAACAATGGTCAATGCTGTGGATCATGGTAGCAAGTCGGCCGCAAAAATAAAGACTTTAAACGGGGTATTTGACGAGCTAAAAAGCAGCAAAAATGGGCTTACAGATTCCGAAGCAAAAGCAAGGCTAGAAAAATACGGATATAACGAGATCAAGGAGAAAAAGCAGAACCGCATGCTGAAGTTCCTGAAGAAATTTTACGGGTCCATACCTTTCATGCTTGAAATTGTCATGATTATAACGTTCATAATAAATGACATGAAGGATTTCTATGTCATACTTGCGCTGCTTGTTTTTAATGCGATAGTAAGCTTTCTGGAAGAAAACAAGGCCGATAATGCAATAGAATTGCTGAAAAAGAGGCTCAGCGTAAGCGCTAGGGTGCTGAGATCAGGCTCTTGGAAGGCAATTGAAGCGCGGGAGCTTGTAAGAGGGGACATCATACGCATAAGGATTGGCGACATTGTTCCTGCTGATATGCGCATCATTGATGAAAGCAGTCTGGAGATAGACCAATCGGTGCTCACCGGAGAATCAATGCCAGTGAAGAAAAAAGCAGATGACTTGGCGTATTCGGGATCGGTGGTCAGGGAAGGCGAAGCGACCGGCATAGTTGTTGCTACAGGATATGATACCTATTATGGCCATACAACGCAGCTTGTCCAGATGGCAGGCACAAAATCACATCTAAAGAGCGTGATATTGAAGATCACGCGCTATTTGATATCTTTTGATGCCATAATAGCTGTGATAATATTCGCTTTTGGTATATTTGCAATCCATGAAAGCTATGCGACAATGGTTCCATTTATACTGATAATACTGATTGCTTCGGTGCCTGTTGCACTGCCTGCCGCTTTTACAGTGACAATGGCATTGGGTACAAAGAAGCTGGCAGAGAAATCCATCCTTGTGACAAAGCTGGATTCTATAGAAGAAACATCAACGTTAAATACTATATGTTTTGATAAAACGGGAACACTAACTGAAAACAAGATGGAGGTAAAAGAGATATTCCCTATCGGCAAGCACACAAGGGAAGATGTATTAAGGGCTGCGCTCCTTGCCTCTAGGAAGGAAGACAACGATCCCATAGATAATGCGGTAATCCAGTACGCGAGAGAAACGAATATTTCAACTGATGGTTATACGATAAGGGAATTTTTCCCGTTCCAACCGAGGACGAAGATGTCGTCTGCAAAGGCGCTTTACAGAGGCAAGCCCATTACAGTAATGAAAGGGGCATATAGCGTAATTCAGAAGATTGGTAGTATAGATTGGAGGTCACACAAAACAATGCAGGAGAAGATAGATGAATTTTCAAGATTCAATTATAGGACTATCGCCGTAGCGGGCGGTTCAAAAAAGCCGGAAGTGCTTGGCATCATAGCTCTGTATGACAAGCCAAGGGAAGGAGCTAGCAGGCTCATTGAGGAGCTTTCTTCCCTGGGCATTGACATAAAGATGCTTACCGGAGACAATTTGCAGATAGCAGAGGAGATCGCAAAAGAGGTAGGCATAAACAAGGATATTGTAGACTTTTCGGTGCTAAAGGGAGAGAGCGCGGCACAAGTTGAAAAAGCAATTGAGCGGTCTGGGGGCTTTGCAGAGATATTTCCAGAAGATAAGTATCTCATAGTCAAGTCGCTGCAAAAAAGCAATCACAGGGTTGGGATGACCGGAGACGGGGTAAATGATGCCCCAGCGTTAAAGCAGGCAGAGGTCGGCATAGCGGTGGAAAACGCTACCGACGTTGCAAAGAGCGTGGCTGGCATCGTGCTGATCAGGAACGGACTCAATGTTATAATAGACGCGATAAAGGAGAGCCGGAGGATATTTGAACGAATGATGACATACGCGATGCTAAAGATTGTAAGGGTAATACAGATAGTGCTCTTTATAATGATAGCGTTCATGCTACTAAAGCAGGTGCCAATATTGCCGTTTGAGCTTATACTACTTATTTTCACGAACGACATAGTTAATATAGCAATTTCTACCGACAATGCGGAATATTCAAAAAAGCCGGACACATGGAACATGAATAGCATATCACGTACCTCGCTTACGCTAGGAGCGGCATTTCTTTTGCTTACCCTAGTATTTATACCTGTGGGAAGGTATATTGAGCCGACGATAGGGGCATTCCAGACGTTCATATTCTTTATGTTTGTAGTTACTGACAAGTTGCTCCTTTACAGCCTCAGGAACCGCAAATATATAT
Source organism: Candidatus Micrarchaeia archaeon (assembly GCA_049966775.1). Classification (GTDB taxonomy): domain Archaea; phylum Micrarchaeota; class Micrarchaeia; order Micrarchaeales; family Micrarchaeaceae; genus JAKAWW01. The sequence continues at coordinate 13,701 of JBMFTZ010000020.1, read as the reverse complement.
GGAGCACCAAACCCAGCAGGTGGCTTGTAGTTTCTTCACTTGCTGGCATACTAGCAGGTGCACTGATAGCATATTATGGCTTTTTTGTAACGCCAATATCGCTGCTCTCTATGCTTGTAGTTATGGCGCTGAGTTTTGCACTGATACTTATTTTTGACCTTGTAAAGAGCATTGTATACAGAGGCGCCGGGATTAAGGTGCATTTCATCTGACATTTTCAATAATTAGTATTATACTAATCTTATTAGTAATTATTAAATATTTTAGCTGCTATAAGAAATCATGGAACTTACGCGAAAGGAAAGAGAATACCTCGTAGCAATAAGCGAGTTTTACTCGTCTTTTCCGCCAAGGCTCATAGACATCGCAAAAAAGGTTCACGTAAAGCCGCCCACTGCGTATAACCTTATAAAGAGGCTTTCGGTGAAGGGCCTTGTAAATGAGCACAAAGGCATTATAGTAGTGACGAGCAAGGGCAAGAATGCATACAGCGGGCTTATAATGGCACACAGATGCGTAGAAACCCTTTTTAGCAGAGCAGGTATGAAGAAGGATCACGCATGCAAAGAAGCACAAAAGATAGACTATATGCTTACTAGGGAAGACGCGAAACTCCTGCTGAAATTCTTAGGCAACCCCAAAAACTGCCCACACGGCAGGCCCATAGTAATAAAGGTGCGATGATGCTGTCATATATAAGCTTAGTATTACTCAGCATAAACCTGAACTTGTGGAATCCCACAAACGTCACATTTGTGGAAGCTATTATACTATCGTTTATCCTCGGGCTTGTTCACGGGGTAACGCCTGATGAGCACACCTGGCCTATTACTTTCTCCTATGCAGTAGGCAGTTACAGCACAAGAAGAGGGATGAAGGCAGGACTCATATTCTCGAGCGGATTTACGCTACAAAGGGCTTTGCTCTCAGAGGTTGCATACTTTGCACTTATTGCTATCTTTACAACGTCGCTTGCTTTTGGCATCACATATGTGGCTGTGGGTGCAGCGATGGCAGCAGCAGGCCTCTATTTATCAAAGAAAAGCGTGTACCTTCATTGGCACTACATAGAAAAGAAGCTTGGGCAATGGTCTGGTATACACAGGAAGCATAGCAAATATCAGGAAGAGGAATTCGAGCACAAGATCAACCCGATAATGTCCAAAGATGCCAAGCCAGAATTGAGGGATGTGCCGCTAAAGCTCGCTTTTATGCACGGGCTCATTGCGGGATTTGGTTTCGGCGCGTTTGCACTTATACTTTACTTTGTGATGGTGCCTGCTATGCCCAATATGTATCTCGCATGGCTGCCGGGATTCCTCTTTGGGATAGGCACAATGGTCATGCAGATAATGTTTGGCGCATTTTTTGGCACTTTCCTCACTAAAAAGAAGAATCTGACAAAAGAGGGCATGACCTTCATCTCCAAGTATATAAGCAAGAATGTGCTTTATTATGGGGGCTTGACTTTCATCATTGCGGGCTTGGCGATAATCGCTTTCCCCAACTTGCTTAATTTGGGTATAAGCACGGGCATAAAGATACACAATCTTGATACGCTAGACATAGGATTCTTCCTTGTCGTGCTAGTCGTAGCAGTAATAGGTATAGCTTCCTATTATGTAGGGCTAAGGAAGGCTATCGAATTCAAATATGTGCGCACTGCCGCTAGCCCTCAAGTGCGATAGAGAGCAAATGAATTTATAATGGTTTGAATAAATATAATTGGCGTACTATCATGCGCGCAGCTCGAAGATTTTCTAAAATAGTAGAGGATTTCACATGCGAAAATTGCGGGACAATTGTTAGAGGCAACGGATATACTGACCATTGCCCCAATTGCTTGTGGAGTAAGCATGTTGACAACAATCCGGGGGATAGACGCGCCAATTGTGGAGGCATGATGAAACCGGTTCACACGGAATTTAAAAGAAATGGTAATTTTATCATATATTACAAATGCGAGAGGTGCGGCGCGCAGAAGCACGTCATTGCTGCAGATAATGATAACAGGGAACTTCTTGAAACTCTTTCAGTGAGAAAATGAACGAAGCTGTAATAAGAATCGCTGGAGCAAACGGCGACGGCATAGAATCAAGCGGGATGCTTCTGATTAAGGTGGCAGCTAGGAGCGGTAGGCATGTGTTTGGATATAGAAGTTACCAGTCTGTAATAAAAGGCGGGCACGTGTGGTATCAAGTGCGAATAGCTGATGACAGGATTTACAGCCATGGCAATGACATAGATATTCTTGTTGCGTTAAATCAAGACGCGATTGCAAATCAATTAAAACACGTAAAGGAAGGAGGCATAATAATTTATGATCCGGATAAGGTTACAATAAGCGATGCGCCACAAGGGATCAAGCGGATAGGCATACCATTGCTAGATATTGCGACAAAGGTCGGTGGAGATCCGATAATGAGGAATACTGTGGCTCTGGGCGCGGTACTCAAGCTTGTAGGCATTGACATAGCTGTGGCAAATGAACTTATCAACGAGACATTTTCAAAAAAAAGCCAACAGGTTGCCGATCAAAACATAAAAGCAGCCACAGAAGGCTATAATTTTGCAGGTGTGGAAAAAGCTTTTGATATTAAAAATGACAGTAAAAGGCGCTACGTACTAGATGGAAATACCGTACTGTCCATAGGAGCATACGCGGCGGGGTGCAAATTTTATGCTGCGTATCCGATGACACCTGCAAGCGGCATACTGCACTGGTTTGCTTCACATGAAAACCTTGGAATAGTGTTTAAACAGACCGAAGACGAGATAACCGCAATAAACTCGGCTATAGGTGCGGCAAGCGCGGGAGTGAGGGCTATGTGTGGCACGAGCGGCGGAGGCTTTTCACTGATGGTTGAGGCCTTAGGTCTGGCTGGAATGATAGAAGCACCCTTAGTTGTTGTAGATGTGGAGAGAACAGGGCCTAGCACAGGGCTACCAACGAAAACCGAACAATCCGACTTGCTGTTTGTGAGCCATGCTTCACAGGGTGAATTTCCAAGGATCGTTGTCGCACCGAGAAATACAGAAGAAAGCTTCAAAATAGCTTCCGAAGCGTTTAATCTCGCAGAGCGGTACCAGTGCCCTGTGATAATACTGAGCGACCTATACTTGGCAGAGCACATAGAAGGGATAGAAGACCTTGATGTAGAAGGAGTGAAGGTAGACAGGGGTAAAATACAGGTAGAGGCTATCGGTGGGAGCAGGTTTGACAGGTATAAGATCACAGATGACGGAATTTCGCCAAGATCGATACCAGGCACGCCTGGCCTAGAGTTCGTTGCCGCCAGCGATGAGCACAACGAACACGGGGACTTGATAAGCGACGTTTTTGCGGGGATAGACGAATACGTAGAGAAAAGAAAAAAGATGCATGAGAAAAGAATGCGCAAAATAGATACGATGCTCAAGAATGAGGATCTTTTTAGGCCGGAATTGGAAGATGAAGAGGCAGATTACTTCTTCGTAACTTTTGGATCGGCAACAATGCCAGCAAAGGAAGCGGCAAATCTTCTAAGCAACGAAGGGCTCCGCTTCGGGGTGATATCATTCAGCTATCTGCTGCCACTTGATGCAGAAAAAACCCTACAAATACTAAAGGGCAAGAAGCTCATAGACGTCGAATACAACTTTACGGGTCAGCTTGCACAGCATATAAAATCCATCACAGGCGTAGATGTAGAAAAGCGCATATTAAAATACGATGGAGAGGCGTTTACACCTAAGGAGATTGCAGAGCAGGCAAAACTGCTTGCAAAGGGTTGGTAAAATGGCAACAAATTACGCATCTGATGTAAAACCCATATGGTGCCCCGGCTGCGGGGATTTTGGCGTGCACGCAGCGCTAAATAAGGCGCTTGTTGATCTTGGTATAGACAAAAGCAGGGTGCTGATCGTGGCGGGCATTGGGTGCAGTTCTGCCATGCCACACACATTTAGCACGTACGGCATACACGGCATTCACGGAAGAGTTCTTCCTATTGCAATGGGAGTTAAGCTCGCTAATGACGAGCTTACCGTTATTGGAGTTGGCGGCGACGGAGACGGCTATGGCATAGGGGGTAATCACTTTATACACACAGCGCGAAGAAATTTAGATATCACGTATATCGTAATGGATAACCAGATATACGGTCTCACAACAGGCCAGGCTTCTCCCACCACCTTGATTGGAACCAAGACAAAGTCTACGCCTTTTGGCGAAATCGAGGAACCGATAAATCCACTTTCGGTTGCAATAAGTGCAGGCGCGACATATGTGGCAAGAGGCTTTTCTGGAGACCCGATGCAGCTTGCCGAACTTATAAAAGGGGGCATACTGCACAAAGGCTTTGCGTTTATTGATGCACTGAGCCCCTGTGTAACATTTAATACGCTTAACACGTATGACTGGTTCAGGCAGAGGGTCTACAAGCTTGATTCGGATTACAATCCAGAGGACAAGATAAGCGCATTCCAGAAGGCTATAGAAACGGAAAAAACAAATTGGCAGAGGATACCTCTTGGGCTCATATATAGGGAGAATAAGCCAACATACAATGAGCTTGACATAACGTTAAGGCAGGGGCCTTTGATAAAGCAGCCCATGCCTACAAAGAACCAAGTGCGCAGCCTGCTTGAAAGTTACGCGTGAGCTGCAGTTGAAGCGGGCTCGCACACGACTATGTTGCAAGGAAGTCGGGCACAGCACCGAAGAACTTGCCTATACATAAACCTTGCTTTTGATGAACATGCATACACAAGCTTCAAATAGCCTGATCGTTTTTGGGAGAGCCCTTAAACATGTTCACAAGCTCTGAGCCACCATTTATTATGTCCACTTTTGGCGTGAAGCTGAGCTCCTTCTTCACTTTGCTAATGTCAAGCTTCCTATTGCTTGTTATAAATCTCAATTCGTCAATATCAAAGCCCTTTGCCCTTGCTACGATAAATGCGAGAAGCTTGCTTATGTGCTTCGGCATGCTATTTACGCCAAGCAGCCTAGCTGCCAAGTTGTATAGGTAGCTTTGCGTATAGTACATACCGTCGCCTAGATTGTATATTCCTGACGGCGCACCACCGCCTTGAATGGCAAGAATATAAGCGTTTACAACGTCTTTTATGTTTATTAGGGAAAGCACGTTAACCCCATCGCCGATTATATATGCCTTGCCTTTTGCCACAGCATCGAATACTTTGAAAAAAGAGGCCTCGAACGCTGGGCCATATATCACAGCCATCCGGAATATGGTATAGGCAATGCCTGACGATACAATGATGCGCTCTGCTTCAACCTTGCTTTTGCCATACGCATCTGCAGGCTTAAGCGTGGAGCCTTCATTTAGCACGTTTTGCCTGTTTTGACCGTAAACATCAACCGTGCTCGCAAATATTATCCTGTTCACGTTGTGGATTTTGCACAGGTCAACCACGTTGCGGGTGCCCTCAACGTTAACCCTGTGTATCGCAACTTTGCCAAACTTGTACTGGCTTACTATTGCCGCAAGATGCACTGCGATGTCAACGTTTTCAAATGCCTTTTCTATAGTTGCTTTGTCGTTTATATCAGCAAAGAATGTGGACGCACCTTCCACCTCATTGTCGCCCTTCTGCACAAGTGCATTTACACGGTAGCCTTTAGCTATAAGCGCTTTTACTAGCGCGCTTCCAAGCCTGCCTGATGCTCCAGTGACGAGTATGTTGCCTGCAGTTTCTTCAAGACCCATAACCACACCCGGATGCAGCGAGAAGCGGCTTTCCAGTTATTATGGCTACGATGGTTCTATTTATGCTCTGCGATGCCGTGCTTGTGCGTATTAGCCATAAGACAGGAGTTAGCAATGCATCTATCGCATGCAAAGTACCTGCTGCGACCATTTTTACACCACAGTGATTAACCATTATCATATATTTTTAGCTGCATTATGACATAAGATCTTCGCCCTTATAAACCTATCGCGTGCAGTCTCTGCGCGGCAATATTGGTGTATCTTCGCGTAGCAGGCCTTTCTGCAAGTCGCTGCGCATTTCTGCAAATCCCACGCAGCTCTTTTAAGTTCAGCATCGGCCTGCCCGTTTGAATGCGCTTACTCGCTTACAAACTTTTGTGTGTATCTTACCAAGGCATCTGTTATCCCTGATAGCCTGAGCCTTTTGCCTACGCTTTTGATAAACGCTAAATCATTGCTCTTCACTATGCGCAACTTTCCGACAATTACAGGATACAATAGTATGGCAAGCACAGCATCTACCAGCAATAGCGCTTTCCCGTGTACAAATACACCAGGAATTAGCAATACCACAACCAAGATTATTGAGGCTATCGAAAACAGTATAAGCTGCCTGTATCTGAGCGATATGCCAAAACTCTTTTCCAATGCATTTATGTATATCACATCCATCACTAGCGGGCCTATGATGAATATACTTAGAAGCACCCCAAACACCTTGAATAAGGGGGTTAGTGCTGCGAGCAGCAGCAGCTCTGCTGCGGCTACTATCAGCTGGTACTTCGTTGTGCGCTTAGTATCACCCTGGCTTATTATTATGTTGATACCGTAATGGCCCACTATCCCGATTGTTATGCCTATCACTATGACTATGAAGTATGTCGGTGTGCTAGAGTAGGCGCTTGAAAAGAACAGGTATATGAGGGGCTTGGCCACTGCTATCACATATGCCACTAATGGTAGGAGGAATAGCAGCGTGTAGTATATGCTGCCGTTGAGTATGGAGCTCAGCTTCTTGGAGAGGCTTTCGCTTGACATTGCTTTTGAAAACGCAGGAAGGAGCAGGAACGCAACTGAGATTATTATTACCTGGGCAAAGCTGCCGAGTTTGAATGCTGCATTGTACTCGCCTACCACAAACGCGCTCACAAATAGGCCTAGCACCAGCACGGCGAAGCTCATGCTAGCGTTTGAAGCAATACTTGATACAACGAGCGGTGTCGTAAATTTTCCAAGCTCTTTCATCTCTTTTTTCTGCGGTTTAACGAACATTAAGCCGAGCCGCTTAATGATAAAGAGCATCGAAGCAATCATACCCGTAGCAAGACCGAGCAGGGTACCTAAAAGGGCGCCCACAATACCAAAGCCTAAGAGTACAAGTGCCACAACCGCGACTAACTGGGCAACCGAATAGGATATAACACCATATGCTGAATCTGCGACCCTGTCGATACCCACTAGCACCGATACGGACAAGTTATACATCACACTAAAAAGTACCATCAACGCGGCGAGCTCAAGCGGCACTGTAAGCGAGCTATTGTGATAGGCGTACGCCGCAAGGAAGCCACTTAGTGCAATCCCCGCGATAACTACGGCAACAGTAATACCAAGAGAGAGGGCATAAGCGTTGCTAATTACAGAGAACACTCCGAGCCTGTCCTTCAGCTGCGGCAGCTTCCTTCGTATTGCAGTCGCCATGCCGAAGTTGCCACTTGCATGCAAAGTTGTGGAAAAGGCGATGGCAATGGCGTAAAGGCCATAGTCCGCAGGTCTTAGCACCCTTGCAAGGAAGATAAGCAGAACAAGCGTCACTACTGTGCTTATGATCTTGCTTGAGGTGAACAGGACGCCGCCTTTGGCAGTTGTGGCACCGAATTCTAGCATTTCGCTATCTGGCTCATCTGCCTCCATCTGATGCACTCAGTCTCTTATGATTAACTTATCCAGCTCGCTACGCAGGTGCTCCTTCCTGTTCTGCAGGTGCTTTACGAACTTTAACACGCGCTTGGTAAGGTCCTGCTTATGCTCACCTGCGGATAGCGTGCCGTTGCGCTCGCCATCAAATATTGCTTGCAGCTTCCTGTCATCCGGCTCAAAGAGGTATCTATAGTACTGACACACTACGCACTTTTCGGGATCTCCACCGTATTTGCGCTGAAGCTCCAAAGTGGCTTGCTGGCCAGTATACGCGCGCTGTATTTTCTTAGCAATCGTTTCAGGGGTATCGCTAAGGTATATTGTATTTAGCAGGTCGCTTGCTGACATTTTGGCATTTCCAGATAAGCCCGGCAAGAACTTTGCATATATTATTGAAGGTTTATAGTAGCCCAACTTTGTAAGTACATCTCTTGCTATCCTAAAGTGCACGTCCTGGTCTATTGCAAGGGGTATTAGGCATGGCACGTTGTGGCCTTCTTCTACTGATTTGAGGAATGCGGGTACTGCTTGCATGCTCGTATAGAAGATTGCACCTATGTTCGTTTCCGTAGTGAACCCGAAGGCGTCTTTTATCATTGAAAAGGTTATATGCTTTGCAACGCGCAACGCCTGCTTGTACATTGTTTTTGCGTATTCTGTATCAAGGAAAATCTTTGTTCTTGTCTTTTTGAAGCCGAGCGCCATTATAGTGGCGGCGTCATCGTACGCATATTCATGAGCCTTTTCTAGTGTAAGCAGCGGATCTTTCCCCGCAAGGAACTTTTCCTCGTCTGGTATCTGTATGTATACATCCACGTCAAACTTTTCCTGTAGCCACTGAGCGAGCATGAATGGGATAAGGTGCCCGAGTGTCATGGTACCTGAAGGCGCTATACCGGTATATATGTAAAACTTGTTGCCCTTTTCGTATTCATCAAGTAGCCAGTCTAGATCCCTATGCGCATAGAATATGCGCCTTCGCAAAAGCGGGTGCAACGTGCCAGTATATTTAAGCAGGTGCTTCTCTAGCTGGGCGTCTATTTCCTGCAGTCCATACGTCTTTGCAAACTTTTCATAGTCTATCTTGCCCTCAACTTTATACGGATCTACGTGGAAGCCCTCTGCCATCTACTCACAATAACTTTTGGGGTGAAAGCTTTAAAATAGCTATACAACGTAATTCATGCGAAGCAGCTCTGACCAAATACGGGCTGCGGGTAGCTTGCAGTGGCGTGCCATGCGCTAAGGCCTTTACTGGTTATATCGGCATAATAAACGCTGCTCGTGGGCCCGGTTGAAGTAAAGCCACCAATGCAGTACACCGCGCCACCGTATACCGCGCAGCTTGCATCATATATTGGTATTGGATAGCTTGCGGTTGCATTCCATTGACCCAAGCCGTTGCTGGTAAACGGTGCATAATACACAGAAGTGCTGTCTATAGAGCCGCCTATGCAGTATATGCTACTATTGCTTGCAACACAATTCTGATTAAATGTTGCAGCGGGATAACTTGTCGTAGCATGCCATGCGCCAAGGCCCGCGCTTGTTATGTTAGCGTAATAGACATTCCCGCTTCCAAATACTCCAGATACGCAATAAACACGCGAATCGCCTGCAACACAGCTTTGGCCATATATAGATATGAGATAACTGCTTGCCTGTTGCCATGCGCTAAAACCCGAGCTAGAAATACTACTGTAGTATGCAAGGTTTGTGGCCGAGCCCAGCAGCGGATTTGTTATACCACCTACGCAGTACATTTTACCATGATATGCAGCGCAGCTCTGGTAATACGTCTTAACAGGGTAAGGCGTCGATTTCTGCCATGCACTCAAACCGCCAGGCGAGAGCTTTGCAAAGAATGTTGAATTTGAAAGGCCGCTATAGTTCATGCCATCTGCACAGTATACGTAGCCATTATATTCTGAGCAGCTTTCTGTAAATGCCTTGCTTGGGTAGCTTGCAGTGGCGTGCCATGCGCCCAGACCATTGCTTGTCGCTGCCGCATAGTAAGAGGCGTTGGTATATTCAAAATTGTTATTGCCCGCTACGCAGAATATGGCAGCAGGTGGTGGCAAAGGCTCTATGCCTAATATGCTGTTAGCGCTAATGTTGCCATATGTTGCAGTAAGCGATACACTTGCAGGCGAATAACCGTAAAACAGCGCCTGCGCCACTCCAGTCTCATTTGTGCTGGCGCTTCCAGGCATAACTTTGCCCGCGGTTGCGTTCACAGAGAAATTTATGATTGCATTCCTTACAGGAATCCCAGCAAAGTTTACTGTTGCGTATACGGTTTCATTGCTTCCCGTAGTCAAGGTTGTATTAGGCACATAAAGTGTTATTGTAGCAAATGGCTTATTGGTACCATAAGATTGTACATGAGCTGAAAATTCCCCTACATAAGTCTCTTTTTGGTACGCTGAGCAGCTTCCCATAGAGGGATAGCTGCCGGGCATGCTACAGTACCCAGCATTTAGGTATATAGATCCAGTAAGAAAAGAATTCAGGGACAAATTCAATGGAAGCGCAACTACACAGAAGAGCTGCGAGCCCGAATTTGCAAATGAAGGTTCACACGAGGCGATTGATGTGTTTGCACCATTTACCTGCGCGTATATGGCAGGATGTGTTATTGGATAGGGCTGCGTATCCGTCATCAGCAGAAGCAATTTTGTAACATGAGTTGAAGTATTAGAAGCGAGTATTAGATCATTGCAGTAAACTCCGTTCTCAAACGAGCACTCCGATGGCACGATAGCACTAGGGACACTTAAAAACATATACAGCAGGATTACTATCACAGTGATAATTAGGATAAGCCAGCTGTAGTTTGCAACAAATTCTATCGCTGATTGGGCCTTATAATTGTTTTCGCTTTTCACTAAAACCCACCCGCTTATTATGTTGCCTTTTTAATATTTAAAGCTGAGCATAGGGGATGCGATAGGTTTAAACATCTTTCTATTTCCGAATTTTTGCTATATGTTGCTCTCCATTATGGAGACGATTTTTTTGTGTACCGCATTCTGGCTCGCACTGCTGTCCACGATGAAGTAATTGTGGTACTCGCTTGCCATGTTCTTGTACTCGAGCCTTACCTTTGACAGAAAGCCCAGTTTCTCGTACATTGAAACTTTAGCCTTATCAGCGCCTTGGCCTATTAACTTTGTATTATCTATGTAGCTCTTCATGCGGGAATGAATGCGCTCCATCGCAAGCCTGGGCGAAACATCGAGCACTATAGTCAGATCCGGCATGGGGAATTGCTCGTTAATCTTTAAGAGCCACTGCTTGCTGAGCCCCGCAGCACTTCCATACGCGACTGTCGAAAAAAGGTACCTGTCACACAGCACGAACTTGCCTGCGCTGTCCCATTCCTTTATAAAATACCGGACATGGTATGCTCTGTCCGCAGTGAAGAGTAGCTGCAACGTGGTAACGTCAAACGGCTTGTCCTTGCCCACTATGCTCTTTATGAGCTTGCCTATTGCACCATCGGTGGGCTCGCTTGTGGCAACGTTGTCTATGCCTTCCTTGTCTAGATATTTGTGCAAAAGACGCGTCTGTGTCGTCTTGCTCGAGCCGTCAATTCCCTCCAAAGCGATTAGCATGAAAACACCATATCCGACACCCCGTCCAATACCACAAAACAGTTAATATATTTATACCTTGCATATATTTTACATAGGCTGACAGATATGTTAGACAAGGTGTATACAGCGATTGCAACCCCCAATATAGCACTTGTCAAATATTGGGGCAAGAGGGATGAGAAGCTTATACTGCCATACAATTCTTCTATAAGCATAACTTTGGATGAAAAGTTTAATACTACCACAAGCGTGTATTTTTCCGACAAGTTGGGCAATGATACCTTCTTTATAAATGGCGTAGAGCAGGATCTGAAGAATCCGGATGTAAATGAGAGATTCAAGATTGTTGACGAGCTCAGGCGCATGGCAGGGGTATCTGCCCACGCAGTTGTTTATTCGGTAAATTCCTTCCCCACTGCTGCTGGGCTTGCTTCAAGCGCTTCTGGGATATCGGCTTTGGTGTATGCGGCTAACAGCGCCTTGGACTTAAAGCTTTCTGCAACAGATCTCTCGATAGTTGCAAGGCAGGGCAGTGGCAGCTCGTGCAGAAGCCTTATGGGCGGCTTCGTAAAATGGAACAAGGGCTCCAAGAGCGATGGAAGCGACTCATATATAGAGCAGATAGCAGATGAAGATTACTGGCCAGAGATTTCAATCCTCGTGGCCGTAGTATCTGAAGCGAAGAAGAGAATTTCCTCGCGAGCAGGGATGAAGCAGACGGTCGAAACAAGCAAGCTCTATGGGGAAAGACCAAGCATAGCAGAAGTACATGCTAAACTGTTAGAGAGGGCGATAAAAGAACGGGATTTTAGCGCCCTTGCAAAGATAACAATGGAGGAGAGCAACAACATGCATGCTGTGATGCTTGACACATTCCCACCAATCATCTATCTCAACGATGTGTCAAAGGAGGTAATATACACCATTCACGAGCTCAACGCGAGCGGCATGGTTGCTGCTTATACATTTGACGCAGGGCCAAATGCTGTTGTGATAACCACCGATAAAAACAAGAGCAATGTTTATGCTGCTTTAAAGAAAATAGAGGGCATAAAAGAGCTCGTTGAGCTCAGGATGGGCAAAGGCCCAAGAATTATAGGTCCGCAATATGAAACTGAGATTAATAGCATTATTAATACAAACGTGAGAGCATGAGCACATACGTTGAAGCGGCTGCACCAGGCAAGGTGCTGTGGCTTGGCGGCTATTCTGTGCTAGAAGGAAACGTAGGCTTAGTAACCACAGTAGACGCAAAGGTCCACGTGAGTGCAGAAACCATCCCGGGAAACAAGCTTGTCATAGAGGCGCCAATGGTCAACAGTAGCATCGGTGGAAAGATAGAGGAAGATGGTTCTATCATTATTAACACTGTGCCAGAGCTTACGCTGCTTGTGAAAAGCATTGAAATAGCTCTTAAGTATGCGGTGGCTTTGGGTGGCAAGGCAACTGGGCTGCACATAAAGACCAGGAATGATGCACTGATGACATATAGGGTGGTAAGATCCAAAAACGGCACAAAAGTAGTAAAAAGCGGCTTGGGCAGCAGCGCCGCGCTGACAGTTGCTACTGCATCCTCAATACTGGAGCTTTTCGGCGGATATGATAGGGAGAAGGTGCATAGGATAGCCCAGCTTTCACACAGTGTTGCAACTGAGAAGATAGGCAGCGGCTTCGACATTGCGGCGGCAACTTTTGGCACTATAATATACCAGAGGTACTCTCCGTCATTATTGAAAGGCTTTCCTGAAAAGTACACGCCAGCAGATGTAAGGAAATACATTGAGATGGGGTGGGATTACAAGATAAAGAAAACAGAATTTCCCAAGGCCTTTACACCGGTGTTTGCGCACTTTAAGGATGAATCGGCAATAACCACTTCGATGATCAAAAGCGTGAATAAATTTAAGGACGAACATCCTGAAAGATATCGCCAGATTATGGAAGAGATAAAAACAGGCGATGAAGAGGCAATAAAGGCGCTTAACGGCATTAACACGGATGCAGCCGCGAAGCACTACATGGAGCTTTTCAGGGAAGGATTTGAAAGGAGCAGGCGGGCTATGAAGCTCCTCGGAGAAGAAAGCAGCACATCTATAGAACCGGATGACTGCACTACTTTGATAGAAGAAAGCAAAAAGCACGGCGCTTACGTTGCCAAACTTCCTGGCTCAGGCGGCAAGGATTCAATAGCCGCGCTTGCGCTAAGCCCAGACGATGCGGAAAAACTGAAAAATTTCTGGAACTCAATAGACGAGCTTGAGGTTCTGGATTTGAAGATAGCGGATGGTGGATTGAGCTTTACCCAGAGTGTTAACTGCTGATTTTGATACACCTATTCTGTAGCAGAGCAAAAGCAGAGCCAAAACGCAAAATAGTAGAGGGGTTATGTAATTGATGGAACAATCTTGCGCAGGGTTGGTATCATCTATCTTCGGCAGCGAAATATGTTCTATCGCTGTGAAAAT
>JBMFTZ010000019.1:0-17893 GCA_049966775.1 Candidatus Micrarchaeia archaeon | reverse complement strand
GGCACGAATACCCGGACATGGTGCTTGTATAGCAACTGTTACATGAATAATAGGCTGTTGTTGTTGACGTTGTGGTGGATGTTGATGTGCTTGTTGTGGATGTGGATGTGCTGGTTGTGGATGTGCTTGTGGATGTTGTGGATGTTGATGTGCTTGTTGTTGATGTGCTGGTTGTGGATGTTGAGGTGCTTGTAGAGGTTGTAGAAGTTGTAGTGGAAGAGGTTGTGTGAAAGTTTGCAGTCTCGCTTATCGGGTTGCTGAGGGTTATTGTTGCGGTAGAAGATGTCCCTGCATAACAGCCGGTGCCGGAGCATGTCCAGTCGCTGAAGAACCAGCCTGAGGCTGGCGTCTCTGCGATGTTCATCGAAGAGACGTTGTACCAACCAGTTGGAGGCGTAACTGTACCGCCGGTGCTGGGGTTTGCAATATTGGTGAAATAGTACTGGGTGTAGTATGACACGTATATTGTAGTGTTACCTGTTACGGTGATGGTGCCGTTTGGACTTGTATATGTTATACCGCTTACTGTTGCATTCCTAAAGACGCTCCTCGTACTCGGGGCAGTGCTCGCAATCGGAGTAAAATTATACGTGTGCACGCTGTTGAGACCCCACTCAAACTTTTGCGTTGAAAGCTGCGAGCACGTATATGCGATACCGTCAACCTTTACCAGCGGCGAGGTGTAAGAGGAGCACGAAGGGAAGTTTATGATTTTGAATGAGACTGTTTCTGGAGCAATAAAGTCTATTACAACGCTCGCAGGGGGTAATCCAGCATAGTCAGCGGAGACCTTCACGTTTCCTATCGCAGTGCCCCATATGTATGAAAGCGCCTGGCCGTTGGTATTTGTCGTGGTGAGGTTGGGCTGCAATGAGTATGCCGTGCTGTTTTCGGTAAAGTTGACGCTTGCACCTTTCAGCGGATAGCCGAGCATGTCTACAGTGGCAGTAAGCCGATCCTTTGCGTTGTTGGCAGGGTTTGTTGCATTCGCTGCAGTGATGCTTATCTTCGAAGTCGTGGATACGAGCGGCGCCGCATGGGCGTTGAAACTGCCCGAATAGGTCTGCCTGGGCGCGTTGGCGCAGCTGTGTGTAACTGTGTAGTTAGGCGCAAGACCGCAATATGTCGCATTCAGGTATATGGATCCGGATATGAACATGCCCAATGACGTTGATACGGGCACTGTCATGTTGCATATTATGGCACCCCCCGGGAGCACAAAATTGGGCGAGCACTTGCCCAGTGTGGAGGTTATGTTGTTAACCTTTACATAGAGCTGCGGATTCTGCATGGGATACGGTTGCGTGTTTGTAAGGAACACGGCAAGCTCTGTCGCATGAGTGATTGTATTGGTACCTAGTACAAGGTCGTTGCAGTATGCGCCGCTCACGAAATTGCACGAAGCAGGCACAACAACTTTTGGCACGATCACGTAAAGATAAAGTAGCGCTATTACTATGGAGACAAGAAGTATCGCCCAGCCGTACGTAACAAGATACTCCATTGCGGATTGCGCGCGCTTCCCCTGCCGTACCTTGTAGTTGGAAGGCATAAAATTACTTACGGCCTTTTGTGGCTAATATGTTATAAACATAAATAATTAAATACCTATTTGCGGGCAGCATCTTGGCGCGCATTGGTGCGTTGGCACATATGCGCCCTTGCGGACCGTTCAAATTGAGCTAGAACGCCTTCAAATGGGAAGTAATTTATAATTGAAATTGCAACCTACATATATGCGTTCCGCCTATGAGATTATTGCACCCATCCTCACAACTGCAGGATCGCTGCTCATGCTGCTCTATACGTTTTATTATATTGTAAAACTATCATATTCTAGCGGCTTTTATTCTGCTCTGCTACTCGCCGCTCGCCTCAATTCAACAATAATCGCACAAGAAGGGATAACAAACCTCGCATCGCAGTATTCAGCAACTGCACTTGGGCTTTATATGACATATATATTGCTGCCTTTTGGGCTGATAGCACTTGTTATGAGCACACTGCTTCTTTTTTCGCGTTCGCATTCAAGGATGGGCTGGGCGACTGTTGCCTTCTCTTCGGTAGTTATAATAGTTGTTGCTGCAATTATTGAGGCGACATTCGGGGGGCATTACATTACTACTTACTCCATGCTGCTCTATGCTGGAGTGGCAATCGCGCTTGTTCCGAGCGCGTATCTCGCTATTCACAGCCGAAAGGAGGAGAGAATAGCGCATGCGCGGCCAATAGCGATAAATCCGGATACACCATACACGAACATGCTAGTGCTTTCGGGGAGGCTGATGTCGAGGCTTAGCGGCAACATACGCATACTTGACATGCATTTCGACGCAAAGGCTTTGGAGAACCTCTCGAGGCTTACGCAGGGCAGGGAAGGCAACTATAGGAGCTTCATGATCCTAACCAAGAAGGACAGGCTTGGCAAGGAGTTTTCATTGGGCTATGCGGATTTCGTCGACGAGATGAGGAAGAAGGGCATAAGCTTCGAGCTGAGGGTGGTGCCAGATGAGCTCATTGCAGGGCAGCACGAACGGCTCATACTTGATGAGAGCACAGCGTATAAGATACCACCGCTCAACATAATAAACAAGAAAAGCGAGCACATAATAGGCATAAACTACAACGAAGCAAGGGGCAGATTTGACTATCTTTGGTCAATGTCTACAAAATTCGAGAACATGAAGCGCTAATTTGGCAGACGCACATGCACCATGCTGCGTTGCAACAGTTTCGAATAAGGCACCCTCTGCACGGGCATAAACGAAACCTTCAAAAACATTTATATAATTGAGCGGCGAATTTTACTAATAGTGGTTTTATGGATCACAGGTTTTGCTTGCTTGCCGCACTTGCAACGCTCCTGCTGGCAGGCTATGCCTATCCGAGCACGACACTTGTCGGCAGCGCAACTATTCACGCACCTGCTGTATTACTGCAGACAAACCAGGGCGCGCTCACTACAATAATGCTCAATGTGACAGCCGGCAACGGGCACGTGGCGGTGATAGGACCAGAGATTGTGGGCAACTCCACAATAGGCTCGGCGCAAGAAGCGGCCATCTACGCTTCAAGCTACTTGGGCGTGGATTTCAACAGCTACAACTTTACATATGCGATAGAGAACAATACCACCAGCGTATCCGGCCCTAGCGCAGGGGCTGCAATGACCCTGCTCGCCGTATCGGCGCTTTCGCACAGGCCGCTGCGGCAGGATTTCACGATCACCGGCACCATAAACAGCACCGGTGGCATAGGCGAGATAGGCGGCGTATATGACAAGGTAAGCGCGGCAAAGCGTGGGGGCATGGACTTTGTGATGGTGCCCGCAGTGCCCAGCGCAAGCAGCGAAGACGAGCTTTACTACCTTGTGCAGAATGAATTCAGCATGCCGCTTGTGCAGGTTGCAAACATAAGCGAGGCAGCGCAATACGCGTTCAACTCCAGCAGGAACCCCTATGCCGATGAAACATACTACAACTTTTACACCAATTACAGTGTGAGCTCCTTGCCAGCGGCGCCGCTCGCATGCAGCAATAGTTGCAACGACTCCACTTTTGTGAACCTTACGCTCTTCACGTTCAACATCACGGCACAGCGCATCAACAAGCTTGCTGAAAGCAGCAACTTCGCAAACGTGAGCAGGCAGATGCTGGCTGTGCTCGACCAGAGCAGGGCCATAGCTGCGGACGGCTACCTTTACACGGGCGCCGATTTCTCCTTCCTGGATTACGTAAATGCGTTCTACTTCGACCACCATACCACCAATATAACAGCGGGCATGAGCACGCTGCAGCACATTATGAGCGTATGCGCGGCGCTCTCGCCGCCACAGCTCACAAGCTCGAACTACGAATACGTGCTCGGCGGCGAGCTGAGGCAGGCATGGGCCAACTTTACGGTAAACAGCACCATAGCGCTTTACAACTTTACCGCGATAGACACCGACGGCGTGCTTAATGCGCTTTACAATGGAGGGGAAGCACAGGGCTGGTGCTCCGCGGCAAGCTTCCTGTACAACGCTTCAGCTGCAATGCAAGGCGTGCCAGTTGTGCTTTCGCCGGCGCTCAAAGCGGTTGCCGCTTCAAGGCTTGCGCGCGCGTCGCACTATCCTGGGCTTTACCTGTCTACAGCGGCTAGCGCATACGATTCTGGCAACTACGCACTCGCCATTCTCGACGCGGATTACGCGTACGCGCTTTCCACACCCACAGGCAGCATGCCAACGCAGTTGCTTCTGAGCAGCGCCGAGGCGCTTTCTGCCAACGCCACATTCGGTGTGTGGGCGACACAGTATGCGAACGAGGCAAGGTTTTACATACGCGAAGCGGATATTGCCGCGAACGCAACGCTGGCGCGGAACTATGCGGCGCAAGCGTATTCTGTCGCTGAGCTGGCTTCGCAAGTGAGCAACGATACATCCTTGATTGCAGGCAGCATGAAGCAGATCACACAAGTGACAAGCCCGCAGGTGGAGAGCAGCCTTAGCGGCATCGAAGCGGAAGTGGCACTGCTGCGGAACGAGCTTTATACGGTAGCCATTATAGAAGTGGCAGAGATAGCAGCATTCGCAGTAATCATTATATTAGTTGTGCTTCAATTAAATAAGCAGAAAGCGCAGGCGGAGCGCGCGGAAAGGCGCGCGCGCGGGAGGCGAAGGCGAAGCTGACAGTAAGCTCACCGTGCCTTGCCTGCTATTACCGGTTTAGGCGCAATTTGGAACGTGAAAGGTCGATGATATGGTCTTACCAGGAAAGAGATGTGTTTCGTGCGGCAGGCTCACAAGTGAGTATACAGAATTCAAGTGCCCTAAGTGCGGCAAGAGCACAATAGTAAGGTGCGAGCACTGCAGGGAGATAACAAACAGCTACAAATGCGATGCGTGCGGCTTTGAGGGACCATAAATGGCGCGTGTTGCTGTGCTCTTCAAGATTTACGCCAAGGAAGGCGCACTGGAGAAGGTACTGGATGGCGTAAAAGGGCTTGGCGCGGCAGGTGCGCAGGCTCAGGACGTCGCGTTTGGCATAAAGGTCGTAAAGGCGCTTTTCAAGTTCGACGACGCGGAGACGAGCTCTTCGAAGATAGAGGAACGCATCAGGGCCTTGGACGGGGTTAGCGAAGTTGAGGTAGACGAGGAGAGCCTCATATAGCTGCACCATTGAAACGGACGCTATTTTTCAAGCACAAAGAAGGAGGCTGACATTATCGCATATATATATTTCTGTTCATAGCTATAATGGTAATCAACCGCTCTTCAATGATTGAATGGCGCTAGCGAGGAACCCCAGAAAAACCGCTAAGGAAAGCATCGCGCAGGAGATAATAAGAAGATCGCACAGGACACCGATCTCTTTCTACAGGATGTCTTCATACCTGTCAGATATGGTGGCAAACCCCAATTTTATAGACACTATTATAGTGCTGTTTGCGTTCGTAGCGTTTGCGGCCGCATTCCCGCTCTATCCTTACTTAGTGCTCGTGCTGCTGCTCGTGCTTCTCTTCTTTGCCACGCAGTACCATTCTTTCGTCGGCCTCATAACGCTCATGTTCTTCGCTTTGCTTATGATTGTTTATCAAACTCCGGCATTCGCGTGGATATTCCTGTTTGCGATAAGCATGTCACTTGTATATGGCTACATGCACCACAGAACCATCGCGTTCGCATATGCGCTCTTCGCGCTTGCGTTTTCGCAGATGGGCTATGTCTTGGCTCTTGCCACACTTACCATAGCGGTGCTCATCGTAGGCTACAAGAGGGGCATAGTTCTTTCGACGCTGGTCATATTGGCCGTGGCGGGATTTTCAGGGATTTCAGGCATAAACAACAGCGCATATGTCGTTTACAACGGCGTTGCGGCACACGCGCAGCTTGTAAGTAAGGCGCCAATCCCGCTTTCGGTGCTCAACTACACGACGCCAACTAAGCAGATGCTGCACATCACTACGTTTATACCCGGGCTTGCAGAAGCTTTCGGCACTCTGGGCAGCAGCCATGTCGTCTACTATATAAGCGACGTACTCATAGCGTTCGTGAGCATGCTTGCAGAAGGATACCTTTACATGATAGAGATAGTCATATTTGCAATCGTGATATTTGCAATAGACGCAGTAGCGGTATCGAGCAGATCAAAGTACAAGGGCACCAAGGCTAGCATGGTAGGCATTGCTTTCCCTATTACTTACATGTTGCTCAATCACAGCTCGCTGAACGCTGCTACTGTGGTATTCGCATTGATGAGCTTTGCAATCGCCCCCGCGCTAGTGGCACTGCTGGAGCTCTTCAACTTCGGCGTGGTCAAGAGCCTTGATGTGAGAAAGCAGGACATAAGGATGAAATTCGGCGAAGCCTTTGAGGACCTTTCGGCAGGCACCTCGAGCGAGACGTTCGACAGCATAGGCGACTACGAGGCGACGAAGAAGGAGCTCCGGGAAGCTATAATAACGCCGATAGAGCAGAGGGGCATATCCAAGGCATACAGCATAAAGCCTTCCAAGGGGATTCTGCTCTTTGGACCGCCCGGAACGGGCAAGACGATGATGATGCGCGCGCTTGCGAACGAGATACACGGAGGCTTTTTCCTTGTCAAAACGCCGAACCTCATCTCTGCGTATCCGGGCGAAACCGAGAGAGCGATATCAAGGGTGTTCGACACCGCGAGGAAGAACGCGCCGTGCGTGCTGCTCTTCGATGAGATAGACAGCATAGCGAAGAACAGGAGCATACCGGAGGTTGACGAGACCCACAGGCAGGCCCTGTCACAGCTCCTGATAGAGATAGACGGCTTCGTAAAGCTCAACAGGGTGGTCGTGGTGGGTGCCACCAATGTGCCCAACATGATCGATCCAGCGCTTCTCAGGCCTGGCAGGCTCGACAGGCTGGTATACATGCAGCTGCCAGACTTCAACGGCAGGAAGAAGATATTCAAGATATACCTGGCTAAAATGCCCATCGCGAAAGACGTAGACATAGACGCGCTGGCAGAGAACACGGAGAGGTATTCCGGAGCCGACATAAAAGCGGTATGCGAAAGCGTGGCACAGCTTGTGGGCCAGGATGCGCTGGCGCACCACAAGATCCTAGAGGTTACCCAAGAGGATATACTTAACGTCATCGCCGCAACGAAGCCTTCCACGTCGCTGTCGCAGCTTGACGAGTACAACAAGTTTAGGATAGATTTTGAGAGGAGCCTGCACGAGGAATCTACTACAGAAGAAAAGGGCGCGGTAGAGCTTGAAGACGTGATAGGGCTCAACGATGCTAAGAAGGCGATAGTGGAAGCTGTACAGATACCGCTCATGCATCCGGATCTCATAGAGAAATATGATATTAAGCCGATAAACGGCCTGCTCTTGTTTGGGCCGCCCGGAACGGGCAAGACGATGCTCATGCGCGCTGTTGCAAACGAGATGCGAGGCGTGACTATACTGCAGATCAACGGCGAGGACCTGGCAAACCTGGGCCCTGACAACGCGGTTACGGAAGTAAAGGAGCTGTTCAACCGCGCGAGGGAAAACATACCTTCGATAATATTCATAGACGAGATTGACGGCATCCTGCCAAAGAGGGAAGGCGCCTCGGAGAAGGGCACGATGATCACGAGCACCGTATTGCAGGAGATAGACGGGCTTAAGGAGTTTTCCGGCATTGTGATCATCGCCGCAACGAACAGGCCGGATGCGCTCGACCCGGCGATGCTAAGGCCGGGCAGATTTGACAAGCTGCTCTACATAAAGCCGCCGAACGATGCAGAGCGAGCCCAGATGTTTAAGTATTACCTGACGAAGGCGCCGCTAGACGAAAGCGTGGATTTCGAAAAGCTAGCTGCGGAAACAAAAGGCTTTACCGGTGCGGACATCTCTAACATATGCAGGGAGGCGAAGACCAATGCTCTGGAAGCCACCATGAAAGCTGACGAGGAGGTCAAGATAACAATGGACGGCATCGAGGGTATACTAAAGAGAATGAGGCCTTCTGCACCAGACACCGTGCTCAGCACGTACATGACCTTCCTCATGAAATACGGGAACAGGTAAGCGGCTGCATGCTATTGATTAGGCGATTGAGGGCCGCAGCCTGCCTTCGAACACCTTGCTCGAGACAATGCGCGAAAACTCGTTAGCGTATATTACAACAGTGTCATTCTTTCGCACAGCACTGCAGAACTCTACCTTTATAAAGTTGCCCACGTTAAGCTTGCTTGTGGCTAGGGCGGAAGAGCCCCACAGCGACATGCCAACGCTTCTCTCCATGTCAGATATGACGCAGTCTGCGACCGCTATCTGACCGGAGCCGCTGAGCCTGCTGACATAGCGAATTGGGCCAATCTCTACTATCTTGCCCACGACATCTATATTTTTCATTCCTGCGCTCAGCCTTGAATAGTCGGTTATGGCGCTATCCTGCGCCGGCATTATCTTGCTTATGACAGTGCTCTGCACTCCAATAAGAGCGCCGCTAGCTTCATCATATGAAGCATTCCTCACCATCACGAGGTCGCCGCGCTCGAATACGTTAGCGTCTATGTACTCCGAAAGGCGGCCTCTCAGCTCCATCCTTATTGTGGAGCCTTCGCTGCCCAATACCACGGTGCGCCTCTCCTGCTGCTTGGTGCCGTATACTGTGGTTACCGGATTGAATATGCGGTATAGCCTGTCTTGTATGTTTGCCGTGTACGCCATTCCGCTCTGGGCTCCAGAAAAAAGCTTGCCGCCGATGCGCGGATCCTTCGCATTTACAAACGCGAGAAAAGCGGCCACGGTTGTTATGCCTGCGGTGGCTCTGCCTGTGCGACCGCCTTCCACATCCATGGCCTGGGCTCTGGTTATCATGCCTCCGTACGCGTCGATTATGCCGCTTATGCGGCTCTCGGGCTTTGCCACGATATTGATGCGCAGAAAAGCTATTTCTGCTTTTCTATGCATTGAAACTTTTTGCATTGCGCACCAAGAGGAACATGCCACATGCTGATGGACACATTTTGATTTTTGCAGCTGCATCCTGTACGCCCAGCGGCTTTAAAGCAACTGTATAATGGTTGGCCATAAAACGAAGTTGTTGCGTATTGCCTACTGTGCTCATTGAATGGGCCCGCGGAGGGTTGAACTCCGATCTCCAGCGTGTAAGGCTTATGCGCTCATGCTTGGCATCTTAACCGTTGGACTACGGGCCCCTGTTTCTTGCTCGGGTTCTGCAGAAATCATTTATTTTATTTATGGCATAGTCTAATATATCTTTAGGGGGCAGTGCTACTATCCTTATGTGCGAAGGCGCGCCGAAGCCCGAGCCGCGCGTAAGCTGCACATATGTTGCCTTTAGTAGCTTGTCCACAAACTCTGCATCGCTTCTGAAGCCCATCGCCTTCAGGTCCACCTTTGGGAATATGTAGAACGCGCCGTTAGGCCTCACCACGCTGAGCAGCGGGTTCTCGGCTACCAGCTTTGCCGCATGATTGGCTCTCTCAGCTATGCCGCGCACCATCTCGTGTATGGCTGACCTGTGCGCAGCTGTATTGTTCATCGCAGCTGCAACAGCGTACTGCGCGGGCGTATTAACGGAAAGCCGTGCCTTCGCGTAGTCGGCCATCTTAGCCTTTACCGCCATCGATACGCGATCATCTTCAGGTATCAGCATAAAACCTATCCTGAAACCTGTTGCATCAAAATCCTTAGATGCGCCGTTAAGTATCATGTGCGGTATTCCCTTTGCAAGCTCGCCTACGCTGGTGAACCTTGCGCCGTTGTACACTATCTCGTCGTATATCTCGTCGCTTATTATGAGCAGCGAGTGCTCGTTTGCCAAATCAACAACACGCTCAAGCGCCCTCCTGTCAAGCACAGTGCCCGTCGGATTGTTTGGATTGGTTATGAGCAGGTACTTTATGCGCTTCGCGCTGCTTCTTGGCATCGCCCTAAGCGCGCGCTCGAGCCTGTCAACGTCTATGCCCCAGCCTTTTGATTCGTCGTAGCTTCCGAAAAGGGGAATACCGCCGTTTCTCCTGAGTATTGGCACATACAGCGGGTAATAGGGCTTAAATACCACCGCCATATCGCCCATGTTTACAAATGCGCTGTTCACGAAGCTGAGCGCTTCTGATACACCTTGCGTGACAATTATGCTCTCATAGCCCACGTCTATGCCGTACAGTTGCTTGTACCTTTTTTGAACCGCTTCAACAAGCACCGGCTCGCCCTCGGCCCGCGAGTAGGAGGTCTTTGACTCCCTTAGGGCGCCAACATATGCGTCTATTATGTATTTTGGAGTTGGAAAATACACGGGCGGGTCGCCGCGGTTCAATCGCACTACGTGCTTGCCCTTTCGCGCCAGCGCATCGGCGGCCCTGTCCTCTTCTTCTATCGGATTTTGTGCGTACTTGCTCCTGTCAGAGAGGATTATAGGATCACCAGATTTGCATTATCTGCGCCGCGGCTTCTGCCGCTTCTGGTGCTCCAGCTGGCGCTCGTAGCCTTCGGCTATGCGGCCGAACTCGTGCGAGAACTCGTTTGATGCATTGATGAGAAGCGACATGCCGATGAAGCCGGTTATTATGATCAGCGAAAGCACTGAAACAAAAAGAGCAAAGGAGCTGAGGGCAAGCGCGTTGCTGGGCGTAGATGAAGTGAAAACACCCATTGCGGCGATCAGCGCAACGATCCAAAGCGCTGCCGCACCGATCGCCATCTCGTAATATGAATAGTTGAAAAGCACCTTCACTGACAAGAATATCACCAGGAACACGCCACCAAAACCGAACAGTATGACTATTGGCTCATACGCATTGGCGAAAAACAATAGAGGCAGGGCAAACGCTATCGCGCCCAGCACAAGTATCGTAAGCCAGCCGCCCATGTACTTCGCATGCTTGACACGCTCAAGCTCATTCATGTACCTCACTGAAAGTATATGAGCGTTAACGAAGCTGCTCACCACGACAAGAACGGTGAACAGTATGAGCAACCCCCAGAGGACCAGCTCGTAGAAGGGATTTGGATAAGACAACGAACTGATAAGCATGGTGAATACCACGCCTATAGAAAGCGCAATGGCAAAGGTTATCATAGAAATGCCAAGCGCCCGCCTGTATTCGAATACCCAGTAACGCTTTATGTGCTCCCTTGCATACTTCATCCAAACACCGCTCATTTATATTATGATGGATACTACTAAAAATGTTTTTATGTCACTGCTAAAAAGCATGATTGCACAAAGCGTGAATCAGCAACGCACAACGCTGCGCGCAAGCAACGCTGCTCACGCGGAGTTGGAGAGGTATATGAGCACCGCCTTTTCTAGCAGCAGCTTGTTCCTTGCCTGCTCCCATACGACACTGTGGGCTCCGTCAAGCACGTCTGCGGCGATCTCTTCACCCCTATGAGCTGGAAGCGGGTGCATCACGATGGCTGCCCCCTTCGCGTAAGAGAGCATGGTGCTGTTCACCTGGTACGGCGCAAAAAGAGCTCTGCGGTTCGCGGCATCTGCTTCAAGGCCCATGCTCACGAACGTATCCGTATATATCACGTCGGCGCCGTCTAAGCCCTCTTTTATGTCGTCGTAGACATCCACCTTGCTATACTCGCGCGCCTTATTGAAGAATAGCTCGTTCGGCATCACGCCCTTTGGTCCAACAAGCGCTATCTCGGAGCCCAGCTTTGCAACCGTTATCATGAGCGAATTGGCAGTGTTCTGCGCTATGTCTCCCACAAACGCCACCTTTAGGCCCTTCATGCGGCTGAAGTGCTTCTGCATCGTGTAGGCGTCGGCTAGCGCCTGCGTTGGATGCTCCAGCCTGGTAAGCGCGTTTATAACAGGAACGCTGGAGTTCTGCGCCACAGTAAGCAGATCTTCATGGTTATCCACGCGCATGGCGATGAAGTCGCAATAGCCGCTTATCACTTTCGCGGTGTCTGCCAGCGTTTCGCCGCGCTTCAGGTGCGTTGTGCTCATGTCCACGTATATGGCATGACCACCAAGCTGCGCCATGGCGACTTCGAACGACACCCTTGTTCTGGTAGAAGGCTCCGAGAAAAGCAGCGCGAGGGTTGCATGCTCCTTGAGCGTGAGTTCCTCCTTGCCCGCCACAAGGTCGTCTGCTATGTCAAATATCTTGTTGATCTCGGCTTTTGAAAGATCGTTGGAACTCAGCAAGTGCATTTTAGCCACCACCGAATATCAGGCCGAATCCCGCATTGGAGCGATCCTGCTCCTCCTTTATGAAGCTTATCACCTTCTGCTCTTCCGCTTCATCTACGCGCTTGAAGCTCTGGAAGTTCTGCTTTAGCTTCTCTTCAGCTTTTGCAAGGAAATCTTCGCCCGCTTTTATGTAAAGGTATACCTTGCCTTCATCCATCCCCATTGAAGAGCCCTCCCTGAGGCTGTACTCCTGCCTTGCGAATATCACATCGAAGAACTTGTCGCTTTGCATAAGCTTCTCCAGATTGGCCTTTATCGCTTTCTCCCTTTCCGGATCTTCGCCCTTGCCCGCCGGAGGGATAACCGAAGGGTCGGTATAAGGGTCGTATGCCAGCATATGCTGCAACTTTTCCTCTTCGGCCTTGTCAAAAGAGTATACCCGCTCCACGATAGCACCACATCAGACAAGCCTTGCGTTCACCGCACCCTCCCTGCCGGGCCTGTTGAGCACGACCGCCTTGCCAAGCTCGGTATTAATGAGCGTGCCCTTTGTTATTATGTTCTGCCTTGCAAAGTTCTTGTTGTCTTTTGACTCTATCACTTCTGTTATCTTCGCTTTTTTGTAGCCCTCTTTTGTGAGCACGTTTGCGAATGCAACACGCTTGAGCCTCATGCCGAGGTTGCCGCCGCGGCGCCTCACGCTCGCCGAGGCGCTTTCTCCGGATAGCCTTGTGGCAGCGAAATAATTGCCCATCTCGCTGCGGCGCTTGTCCCTGAACTTCCGCACCTCCTTGCCGTTGCCTATCTTCTTTGTATTAGACCTTGAATGCTTCTGAGAACCAAATTGACTCATAATACCACTTCAGCAAAAAGACTGAAATATTAGTAATGCACATGCATATTACTAAATGCTTGCGCACACAATTGGTATATAATTTGCTCAGGATAAAAATAAAAAACGATAAGGTGGTAAGATGGTTTCCATTGAAGAATTCAGCAACATAGACCTAAGGGTGGGCAAGGTGCTTGACGTGGCAGATCACGAGGGCTCAAGGAAGCCCATGTATGTGCTCAAGGTGGATCTTGGCGAGCTTGGCGTGCGCACCATAGTCGCTGGGATCAAGGGCGTCTACGAGAAGGAAGAGCTTGAAGGATCAAACATCGTTGTGGTAGCAAACCTCGACCCCAAGGGCGTGGCTGGCGTGGTATCTGAAGGCATGCTTTTGGCCGCAGAAGACAGCGAGCACGTGGTGCTTATAAGGCCCGACAGGGAGATAGCGCCTGGGAGCAGGATCCACTAGCGCGCATAAAGTGAAAGTGCTTTATTTTTTGCTATAATAAGAATATGTAAGGGGGTGCTGATCGTGCTTGACGCGGTGGGAGAGGCGGTAAAGGCAAAGTTTGACGAGTTCCTTGACCAGTATTACAAGGATGCTATAGCAGACATAATAGTCGCCTTTCCTGATAAGCGCAGCCTTAACATCGATTTCAAAAACCTGAGCAAGTTCGACCCAGAGCTCGCAAGCGAGCTTATCAATAACCCAGAGCCCATAATAGAGGCTGCCAACGAATCGCTGAAGGGCAAGCTCAAGGACATAGAGATGAAGGACAAGGAGCCGCATGCGCGCTTCTACGGGCAGAACATAAACACGCCATTGGTGCAAGACATAGGCTCCAACTACATAGGCAAGCTTATACTGCTCGACAGCCTCGTGGTAAAGCGCTCTGAGATCAGCCCGAAGGTGAAGGTGGGATTCTACAAATGCACATACTGCGGCGCCACGTACAGGATAAGGGTCGATAAGGACGAGGTACCGGAAGTGTGCGAGCAGTGCAAAAGAAAATCGCTCAAGCAGGTGCCTGAAGAATCGCAGTTCATAAACCTGCAGAAGCTTGCCATACAGGATCCTCTAGAAAAGCTTCATGGCAACGTGCCCACATGGCAGCTTGAGGTGTGGGCTGAAGACGACCTTGCGAACATGGTAATACCTGGCGACAGGGTTGAGATAACCGGCGTGCTGCGCATAAGACCGCGCCGCAACATGAGGGGCAAGGTTGAGAAAAATTTATACACGATGTTCCTTGACGCGGTGTCTATAGCGGCGAAGGAGAAGGAGTTCACCGACATACCGATAAGCGAAGAAGAGGAAAGAGAGATAAACGAGCTCGCGAAAGGGCAAAACGTGTTCGACAGCATAGTGCGATCGATAGTACCTTCCATATACGGCTACGACGAGATAAAGCAGGCGGTTGCGCTGGAGCTGTTCGGCGGTACCCCGGGCAAGATGCTCGTAGACGGAGGAGTCATAAGGAGCGACATACACATATTGCTCATAGGTGATCCTGGAAGCGCGAAGACAAGGATACTGCAGGCGGTATCAAGGCTCGTTCCAAAGGGCATTTACGTCAGCGGAAAATCGGTGACAGGCGGTGGTATGACCGCCGTTGCTGAGAGAGATGAATTTTCAGAGGGAGGATGGACACTCAAGGCAGGAGCGCTTGTACTTGGAAGTGGCGGAGTCGTATGTATAGACGAATTCGACAAGGTAAGCGACGAGGACAGGGCAGCACTGCACGAGGCCCTCGAATCCCAGACAATAAGCGTTGCCAAGGCGGGCATTGTGGCAACGTTCTCGGCAAAAGCGGCAGTGCTCGCGGCGGCAAACCCGAAATACGGTAGATTCGACCAGAACATATATCCTGCAGAGCAGTTCGACATACCGCCAACGCTGCTTTCCAGGTTTGACCTCATATTCCCGATAAGGGACATAATGGACGAGGAGCTCGACAAGAATATAGCAAAGCACATACTTGTGCAGCACGAAGCGGCTGGCGCGCGAATCGCCGAAGTTGAAGAGCACGAGCAGGTGGAAGCCGCCCCGATACCGAGCGACTTGCTCAGGAAGTACATAGCGTATGCAAGGAAGCACATCTATCCGAGGCTTACCGATGAGGCGGGAGCAAGGATACAGGATTACTATATAGAGCTTAGGCGCATAGGCGCAAGGAAGGGGGCGCCAACAATAACTCCGAGGCAGATAGAAGGGCTGGTAAGGCTTGCGGAAGCAAGCGCAAAGTCGAGGCTTTCCAATGTTGTGGAAGTGAGCGACGCCGAGCGCGCCATAGCGCTTACAGAATACATGCTCAAGACGCTCGCAGTGGACAGGACGGGGAGGAGGGACATAGACACGATACTCACAGGCATGCCAAGGGAGAAGGTGGACAGGATAAACGCGATAATGAACATCATAAAGAGGCTTGAGGAAAGCGAGGGGACGGCAAAGATACAGCGTGTAACAGAAGAGGCGAGCAAGGAGAGCATCGACGAGCAGACGGTGAACAAGTATCTAAACGAGCTCGAAAGGAGCGGCGACATCTACAGGCCAAAGCAAGGCGTGGTAAAAACGGTAAAGCACGAAGCAGAATAAGCGCGCTAGCACCGCTTGCATGCGGGGCTCCCACGATAAGCTTTCTTGTTCTTCGGCTGCAGTGCCAAGAGCATTGCGGCAAAAAGCAAAAAAGAGAAAAGCTGGCTAATACCAGCCCCTTGCTTTCATCGCTTTTGAAACCCGGTCAACAGCTATGATGTATGCGCCCATCCTCGGGTTTATCTTCTTGCCTTTCTGCACGTACGCTTTTTGAGTTGCTATAACGTCGTTGAACGACTTTGTTATTATCTTGTCCAATTTTGCATACACTTCATCGGCGCTCCAGTAGTAGCCCCCTATGTTCTGAACCCATTCGAAATACGACACAATGACACCGCCACTATTTACAAGGAAGTCTGGCAAATCGAATACGCCCGCTTCGGCAAGTATCTTGTCTGCTTCAGGTGTAACGGGGCCGTTTGCAAGCTCGAGCAGTATCTTCGCTTTAACATTGCCGGCGTTGCTGCCCGTAATCTGGTTTTCGAGCGCTGCAGGTATCAGTATATCGGCATCAAGCTCAAGAAGCTGCTCGTTCGTTATCTTCTGCGCCTTGTCATAGCCCTGCACCGTGCCTGCGCTCTGCTTTGCTTTCATTACGGCGTCGAAGTCCAGCCCGTCCTCGCTGTATATGCCGCCCTTGGAATCACTCACTGCGACAACCTTAGAGCCGAACATCTTCTGGGCTATGCTGAACGCAAAGGTGCCCGCATTGCCGAAGCCCTGTATGGCGATGCGCGCCTTCTTGAGGTCGATGCCTTTGTATTTGGCGGCTTCCCTCAGCACGTACATGCCACCCATTGCTGTGGCGTCGCCCCTGCCCTCTGAGCCCCAGGTTTCGAGCGGCTTTCCTGTGATTACGCCGAACTCGTTATGGCCCTCAATGGTGCTGTATTCATCCATCATCCAGGCCATTATCTGCGGCGTGGTGTAAACATCTGGCGCAGGTATGTCAACGCTCGGCCCGATAAAATGATGGAGAGCTCGGACATAGCCGCGGGAAAGATTTTCAAGCTCGTAATCGTTCATCGCTTTGGTATCGCATATCACGCCGCCCTTCGCTCCACCATATGGTATGTTTGCAAGCGCTGTCTTCCATGTCATCCAGGCGGCAAGCGCCTTTACTGTGTCTATGCTTTCCTGCGGGTGAAACCTTATGCCGCCTTTCATGGGCCCGCGGGCGTTGTTGTAGTGCACACGGAAGCCCTGGAAAACTTTTGTGGAGCCATCCCGCATCTTTACCGGTATGCTCACAGTAAGCGTCTGCATGGGTTCGCGCAAGATTGCATGAGCTGTCTCATCTAATTGCATTATCTCCGCAGCTTCGTCAAGCTGCTGCTGCGCTATCTTGAATGGATTTAGCTCTTCTGCCATATCAGCACCTTAAGTAGGATACAACAGCATTCTCAAAAAACCTATAAATAAATTTGCAATTTATCTTTGGAGCTGCATGCCCTTTATGGTATAAGGGCTTCGTCACGAAGAAGCTCACTGTGTGCCGCTGCCTCGTCTGCAAAACGGGCAGCATTTCTGCTCACGATAGCTCCGCTGCGGACCGGTAACATGTAGCTTCTGGTAGAGTACACCCCGGCAAGTTGAGTGCGCTCCATATGGTATCCGCTCTCAAATTTCGTCTATTTTACTTCTTTTTGTGCTATTGTAATCTTTGACAACAAATGGTATGCTGCGAAAACGCTGCTACTATATGCATTGAGGGTGTTGAAAATGCGGAGAAGAGAAATGAAAGTAATCGCTGTTGCTTACAATCTTCATTGATACATCAATTATTTTTCTTTACTGACAGGATTTCTACAGAGCGTTATTGCTACAAAATGGGAGAGACCACTATCGTTCTTCAAAACCCAGAGACAAAGAGTATAGGAAAAGAAGTGCGATAGAGAGATTCTTCTCAATATTGAAGATGAAACTCAACCTTCTTGATGTGAGAGTTAAAGGGCTGCAAAGAGTTACATCACATGTTTATTCGTGCATATTGGGATATCTTCTAAAGTACATAATCTCGTAATTTGATCAGTAACTGTAGAAGTGCACATTATGGTTAGTCAGCAATATCAATGAATTGGTTATTTTGTCAAAAAGTTATGAATAGAAACCCGCCAAGATAAGAAAAGCGACTTAAATTCATCCGATAGACCTCTACTTTTCCAACGGTTTATTGGGCGCAGAGAGGTTTACGATAGGATTTTCAACAACCACATCACGATTTTCAACAACCACATATGTATTTAAATCTTGCCTTTCATCTATTATTATAAGGCGATAGACATGTTTGGAAATAAGAAAGGACAAAGCGCGATGGAGTACCTGATGACATACGGGT
>JBMFTZ010000018.1:0-18092 GCA_049966775.1 Candidatus Micrarchaeia archaeon | reverse complement strand
ACAAACCAGTGGAACATAACAATAAAGGACATAAGCGAGAACGAGGCATTCAGCAGGATAGTAACATATAATTCATCTGAGCTTTCTGGAGAGTACATAGAAGAGAGACCTGAGCTTTGCACTGCAACACACTGCAGTCTTAGCACGCTCACAGACTTCGGCACAGCATACTATGGCGAAGGCTACACAGGCATAACGGCGCCAGCAACCAACTATGCCACTGTGGGCACAGTGCATTCCGACATAGGCAACCTGCCATATACAAACATAACGATGGTATCAAATACAGGATCAATGATAGCAACCCCTTCACCTCTTCAGTATAGTGGCACAAGCTTCACAATGACATACGAAGGCAGCACTGCGCAAACTCATGGACATGCAGGAGGAAACAGGGGTCAGGTAGCCATCATACACTGATACTGTAGCTAAACTTTTCTTTCTTTTTTTAAAGAATAGATGACACTTGTCATTACGCACCTTCGCTAATCGGCAGCATAGCATTATTTAACCATTTCGTCGCAAGGATGTCAGAAGTACCCTTCACATTCAGTGTGTTTACTTTGGCATTCTAAAGTCGAAGAACCCAAGCCAAAGCAGCAGTATGCCTACGAATTCAGCGTAATAAAGGAATTCGGGATAAGCCGCTATGTAGAGCGTGCCGGCTATGCTCACTACAATCGTGCCTGCTATTATGCTCAGCATCTTTGCGCTGCGCCTCTGCCTGTAGGCCAGCGCAGCGAAAATTATAAGCACTGCAGCAGCAGGGAACGTGCCGAGCGACGATGCTATTACTACGCTGCTTGGAAGCAGCCCAAATACAACGTAGTTGCTTAGTATATTACCGATGTCTGCTGTTGCTAACACTGCTATGTTCACCGCGCTTATTGCTGCGATATAAGTAGCATATGCAATTTTGAATTTTCTGCTTCGCGAGAGGAACGCGGAGCCAAGAGAGAGCAGCTCGACAAGCAGCACCACGACGAAGAGGTAAGACTTAAAAAGGAACGCATTTGCTATATTGAGCGCAAACAGCGCCTCCAATATTACTCCAAAAGCAAATAGCCACATGCCAGCTGCCCAGAAGATGTAGCTCACAGCCTTCTTTTTGGTATAGTTGTAAGAAAGGAAGGCAGCGAGTACGCTACTGAGCACAGCTGTTATTACAGTTGATGCAAAAACTATTGCTTGCAAACTTTCCATAATATTACACCGCTTTGCCGTTTTGCTTTTTGCTCTTGTTTTTTATTTCAGGAACTGTGAATCTGTTCCAGAAGAGTTTGTACATCTTCAGTTTGTCAGGCGCACCACGCGGATATGCTCATTGGCCTTTATCGCTGCAGCAAAGGCAGCAGAACCTTGCCCCAATATCGCATAGCCAAATTTCTCTATTTAATCACCTTTATTATATACTCCTTTTTTGCTATGTCACATGACATTATCCAGCCTTTGTATTTCTTTATGTGCCTTATTATACTGTTCATCATGGGCCTAACACCCCTGTTTAAGCCGTACATGGGAAGCTTGTCCTCTTTCCTTACAGTGACAAAGCCACAGTTCAAGAGGCACCGCATGTGGTGTGACACATTGCTCTGCTCGATCTTGGTTGCTTTTACTATCTCGCTGATGCTCATATCCTTTTTCATAAGTTGCGCGAGTATGCTGAACTTATTATAATCTCCAATTGCAAAGAAGAATGCTTTGACTTCTATAGCTTTCATAGCGGCACCTATATTACATACTGGTATTATACAACTAATATTATACGGCTATCTACTGGAGTTTATCGCAGCTGCAAGCTGCGACAAAGTGGTGGCAAGAGGGCTGTTAGTATACAAAATCTTACCGCCTGGTGATAAAAGATAATATATATCAAGGTAACCTTTTGGATCGTAGGTGAGCGCCATATTATATGAGGCATACGCTGGCGTAACTGCGCCGCCAGAATATGCAGCTGGAGCATACGAGCTCACAAATTCCGCTATGGGAGGGCCGCTGTATCCAAGGTCGTTATAGAGCTCCAATTCTATTACCTTTACTCCTTTCTGCCCTAGGGAGCTATAGCTCGAATTCAGGACCTCGTTTCCTTGGGCGCAGCCACTGCACCACGTTGCAACGAACCAGAGCGACACCATATGACCTTTATACGCAGACAGGCTGGTCAGCGACCCGTTTGACAAGAAAAATTCTGCGTTCGGCGCAGAGAGGTTTATGATAGGATTTTCAACAACCACCAATGCTCCGGCAGACAGCAAGGTATTTATTGTTTTTTTTAATAGTATCAATGAGAGCATGGAGAAAACAGGCAAAGCTTCGTGCAGGCGAAGCTTGAAAAGCATTAATCTTAATCACAAACCCATAATTAAGACTAGAACTTTAGTAAAAGCAAAAGCCCAAAGTGCAATGGAATACTTAATGACCTATGGCTGGGCCATTCTCATCATAAGCATTGCCCTTGTTGCACTGTTTTCTTTGGGTGTTTTCAACCCTTACACTTTCGTTTCAAAGGCGCAGCCAGGCTCATGCCAGGTTTATAGACCAGAAGGGGCAGGCACCACACAATTCGAAAACCTCGAAGGTATGTGCAACGGCGAGATGCCACAATATGTGGCATACTTTGCCGGAAACGGTGCAAATTCTGCTTATTCGAGCAATACATATATAACGGCGACATTGCAGAGCATGGCCGGCACAAACACAGTATATACAATGACAGCATGGATAATGCCATCGACTTCTGTATCTTCTAACATGCCTTTCTTTGGCTTCCAAAGCTACCAGGCGTTTGAGCTCTTCCGCTGTGGGATCGGCACCTCTTCTTGCGAGCTCGGCTTACACAGGTGCAGTTCTGCTGATACGTGGGAAAGTGCATTGCCAGTAATAAGGCTTGGTACATGGCATTTCGTAGCAGTATCGGTGGATCCACCAAATTATTATTTCCAACTTGATGGCAATGGCACTAGCGTAAGCAATGGCAACACATATTATAATACAGGCAATATTGTACTTGGCGCCCAATTTGCACAATGTGATGGCACTACATTCTCTGGGTATTTGGCAAATGTCCAAATATACAATACTTCCCTTTCAGCAAATGAGATTCAGACACTCTACCAAGAGGGGATAGGCGGCGCGCCCATACGCTTACAGAACCTTGTTGGCTGGTGGCCGCTGAACGGCAATGCCAACGACTATTCTGGAAACGGCAACAATGGCGTGCCTAGCGGCGTTACTTATACAAGCAACTGGTGGTCTAGCTACACGTCGCCTTGATATGGGTGCTATCATTGAACATGCCAGAGTATGGTGCATTAATTCCTTTTGCAATGAATGCTGAAGCAGCGTTGCCGCCGTGATTTTCATATAAAATTGTTTCGCCTGTCACCTCCTTCATTTTTTTGACGATCTCGGCATCTTCTCTTGTATAGTAGCTGTGTTTTATGGCCATGTTTTCATCCATGCTTATGGCCATGGTAGTTATTCCACTTGCATTCAACAATTTTAGATATGTAGCGCGTTTCGAATCAAAGGATTCTTTAGATTGCTTGAGCGCAGATTCTGCACCGGCCTCAGGTATGCATCTAACGTTGAATGTGGCGATCATCTCATTTGGTATTTGATTTTTTACATTTCCTCCTATTACAGTCAATACCGATCTGCCAGTTACATAATGATTATCTATATCAGGATATTTAGATATCCGCTTGTCGGTCACATCTTTGAACGCCATCTGTTGCTGGTTTGCTTTTCATCGCTACATGTGGTTTCAAACATAATAGTGGCGGCATTAGGGTAGCCGAATGCGTAGCAGGATTATAAAGGTTATAAGATTATTTGGTTCCGCTTGGATCATGATGCTCGCAGATATGGATGCAAGCAGCATAACATGCGCAGTACAGTACACAGATCGTTAGACAAGGGTTTTATAGCAGCAGTTTGATATTCTAAACTGGTGTTAAAATGGTCGAGAAGATCATAATGGCCGTGGTAGATCTAAATGGAATGCTAATCGGAATAGGGAGAGCACCGAGGGTTGAAATCGCCCATGTAAAAGACAATAGGATTGACAAAATAGATGAGATAGATGTGAGGTGGGACGAAGCGCATGAAACGGAACAGGAGGGACTGCACCACGCCACAGTAGCAAAATTTATCAAAGAACACAATGTAAACGAGATAATAGCCAGCGGCGTTGGGCCGGATATGAAAAGGATGCTTGAAAGGCTTGGCATCAAGGTGCGCATTGCTAATGGGTACTACAAGGATTACATTTTATAGGATTGCGAGAACGTCTTATATCCCGAACCGCCTCTCGCGCTTGAAATAATCAGAAAGCGCCACATCAAGATCCCTTTTCGTAAATGCAGGCCAGTACTTCTTACAAAAATAGAGCTCTGAATACGCGGTCTGCCATGACATAAAGCCTGAAAGCCTGAGCTCGCCCGAGGTTCTTATTACAAGGTCTATGTCTGGGACATCATTTGACTGTAAGTGCCTTTTAAATGAATTTTCGTTGATGCGGATCATGCGCTTTTTACCAAGCGCGCTCTTCGCGATACTATAGGCCGCATGCATTATGTCATCTTTGCCGCCATATCCGAAAAGCGCGAATACTTTTCTTTCACTGAAGTCCTTTGTCTGCCTTTCAAGCCTCTCAAAGCTGGCCAAAAGGGTTTTTGGAAGAAGAGTCCGGTTTCCCACGAGGATAAGCCTCGCTTTTTTCTCCTTAAGCCTTTTGAACGTTTTTACATCGTCAAGGAACCCTATATACGCGCTGAAAAGCGCGTCAAGTTCTTCACTTGACCTCCCTATGTTTTCGGTTGACAGGCCCCAAACCACAATGTTTCTTATGCCGTAATTGTAGCACCACTCGCTGAAATCGAGAAACTTTTTTATACCAAGAGTATACACGTTAGAGATGCTTACTAAGTGGGAGCGCCCCCATCTCCGATTGCCATCTGGTATGACCGCTATTGTATCTATTTTTTTGTTCAAACTCTACACTCCTTGCTTGCTCTGGTATTTCTTATTCAATTTTGCGGGATCTGAATATTTAAAATAAGCATCAAATATAAAATCATATGTGCCTTTGAGGCTTTGCCAATAGATCTTTTCCATCATCATCTTCATGAAATGATTAAGCCTTGTTGGTGGATATTTTACAACGGGCTCTGTATATGAGCCTATGACAAAGCTTCCTTTTCCGTAGGCCATGTCGAATGGGCAGTTTGTCCTGCCGTTGAACTTTGCATCAATGCCGTCTAGGATCTTTGCTAGCGTCTTGGCCTGCAGGTGGGCGGTGACGCCCGATTTTGCAGTTGGTATCGCCGTAGCGTCGCCTATCGCAAATGCGTCATCAAAGCCCTCTATGCGCATCGTGTATTTGTCCGCTTTTACAAACCTGTCACTGTCAAGCACGCCGCTCGGATTGTATTCTATCTTTGCTCCAACGCAAGGCGGTATTATTATTGGCAGATCGTATTTTATGCTGTCCCCTTCTATCGAATATATCAGCTTTTTTTCGGGATCAATGTGATCGATGTCGAAGAATGTGTATACGTCTATACCTCTTTCTTTTAGCAGAGGCGCCACGATCTCATTCATGGGCTCTGCCGGATATGCCCTTGGATAAGGTACAAAAAATACAATTTTTGTCTTCTCCTTAAGCTTCTTTTTCGCTATGAATTCCTCGACAAGAAACGCCCCTTCAAGCGGCGATGGAGGGCACTTGCAGGTTGGGGAAGCCATCCCTATTGCGATGGCGCCGCCATTGAATTTGTTAAGGTTATTCCAGACCTTCTGGGCGTTTCCTATGTCTGTATGGTAATCGCCGAATTGGCTGTTCAGCTCTGCTAGGCCATTTATCTGGCTTGTATCTGTAACGGAGCCGGTTGCAATTACCAGCTTATCATATGTGTAAGCGCCAGCGCCCGTAATCACCTGCCTGTTTGCCAGGTCTATCTTTTTAACCTCCTCTACTTTGAGCTTTATGCCCCTTTTTATCAGCTTGCTTGTGGACTTTACGATATTTGCTTTGGCGCCCTTAAAAGCTATGTACAAGAAAGCAGGCTGAAAAACATTTAATGCACTCCTGTCCAGCATCGTTATGTCGAATTTTTTGGTATCAAGCGAATTTGCAAGTATTATGCCGCCTGCACCAGCACCCACGATAACAAGCTTCTCCATAATGCATTACCTGTTTACGATGTCTATTACCACGACGATCTTTTCTTGCTGGTCTGTTATGCTTTCTATCTTGTTCTTCGTCTTTTCGGCCCAGGCCGTAACGTCGTTTTTTACGCCGGGATCAGTGGCCCAAAGCTCAATCGTGTCACCCACTCTGGCATTCCTATACGCTTTTGAAAGCTCCACTATGGGGCCGGGGCAACTTGAACCCCTGGCGTCAACAAATATCTTTCCCATTTTAGACACCGCTATATAAATATTACTTGACCGCCTTCCGACATTTGCAGGAATGAAGCCGCCCCCACTATGTCATCAACTATGGGGTCAAGATCCTCCTTCTTAAGGTTGAACATGGATGCCATTAGCGAGCACGCATACACTTTCACGTTACCGGCTCCTTTCGCCTCACTGAGCATTTCATACCAGCTTTTTGTATTCGTGGCCTTCATGCCCTGCGCGACCATCGGAGCCATGGATTCGAATTCCTTCGGAAACGGCACATCGCGCTTCTCTTTTGTAAAGCCCATGAGGGCAAACCCTGTAACGAAAATATTTACATCGTAGCCCATCGCAGCAGCGGCATCAGCAAGAACCCCAAGGGGTATAAACTTGTCTGCGGTGCCGCTGAACATTATCATTGAAAATTTTCCCATCTTTATCACTTACTCTGCCTTTTGGGAAGGAAGTATTTTATAATTTTCTGATTTGCTTGTTTTGCTGCTTCGAGCAACTACAAAAACTAAAGGTATAAATTACATTCAGTGAAAATATTAATCTATAATGCGATTGTAGTCTAGCCTGGTAGGACGTCGCCTTGCCAAGGCGGTAACTCGGGTTCAAATCCCGACAATCGCATAACTATGTATCGGGCGTGGCGATGGATAAAACGGTTTTTGAAAAGCGCACGGACATGGCAGTGCTTTTGGATAAAAAGAAGATTATACTTGTAACGCATCTGAAGGACGTTGATGGGATAGGCTCGGCCGCCATGGCGCTAGGCGCGTTCAATCCGGAGAGGATTATTTTCTCTGACTATGGCAAGGAGCCCGCTTTGGAGTTGTCACAGGATTTTTTGGAAGTTCCGGAAAACAGGGTGGTGATGTTCGTTGACATAGGCCTCAGCGAAGACGCTTCTGATGTGTATAATGATTTGTTCGGCAAGCTGAAAAATAATGGTAACAAGATAATATGGCTCGACCATCATCCAGTGCAGGACAAAGCAACCCACGTACTTGAAAACTTAGCGGATTTTGCAATTGCAGGCGAGCAAAAAGTATGCGGTGCGGAATTGCTCTACGAAGAGGTAATAAAGCCATTGGGGTTTTCTAGCGCGAAGATGGAAACGATCAAGGAGATGGCGCATATCTCTGATTTCAACATAAGCGGCACCCCATTTGACGAAAAGCTAGGGAAGGCCACCGAAGCCATAGCAAGCTATCTTGATGACAGAACGGGCATGCAGGAAGGACTTCTCAAAATCTCGAAAGCAATCGAGAATGATCCGATAAACTTCGACAATGATCGCTTCGTATCAGAAAGGGCTGAAATCTATGAGCTGGTGCAGAAGCAATTGAAGGATGAGCTAGCAAGCAATACTTATGTAGTGGGCAATGAAAATTTTAAAGCGATAATCGGGTTCAATACTGCCGGCTCTCTGCAGTCAAGCGATGGGTGCTATTTCCTGCTCGGCCTCGAAAAAGCGAAAGACGAGAATGCCAGCATAGCCATTTACGTGAAGGCGAAGCTGGGCACGTGCCATATGAGGGTGAACGATGAAAGCATAGACACACTGCCCCTCGCACGGGCGCTCAATGGCAATGGGCATCCTGCAGCGAGCGCATTCCCCGTTCCAGAGGATTTTACAATCAGCAGCAGAGAGGACATGGAAAGGTTTGCCAAGTTTCTAGGCAAGAGGATTAAAGAGGCCTACAGGACTGAAGACAAAGCGAAGAGTATACGGGCATAGTGCGCAACAGTGGGATATAAGACATAAGGGCTTCGCCCTTATAAACCTATCGCGTGCGGATTCTCTCTGCCGATGGGGTCGGTGGTATCCTAGCACGCAGCAAGCCTTTCTGCGCGCCGCTGAGTGCCCTGGCACTCCTGTGGGTTTTCCGGTCGCATTGTTAATTGTTTACTTTACTACACAATGGCATATAGGAGTTGCGTCCTGCGTATCATATGACACAAAAACCCAATCCTCAACGAAGTTGAGGGAATTCCACAAAGTATTTAAGCTTATAATAGGAATAGATTTACAGGTGACTATATGAAGATAAGCGAGATATACAACATGGATATATATAGTGATGGCGGCCAATATCTTGGCGAAGTACGTGATGCTATAATAGATCTTGAGCGCGGCGAAGTGAGCAGGCTTCTGATGGAGGAATGGCGCAATGCCGATAAGGAAGAAGTGAAGCGCCTTCTGCAGCAGAAGAGCATAATATTCAAGAATATAAAAAGCATAGAGGACGTGGTACTCGTATCTACTGGTAATCAATACAAGAAAAGCGAGAGCGACAACGCCTCTGAAGTGTCAGACCTGACGAACAGATAGACTGACTGCTTTTTATACTTTTTTGTCGCATTATTAACAGGTATTTGTTTTTAGGCTTTTACTTATGGTGCTTCTATGGGCAAATTTCCAATCGCAGACGCAGAGATATCCAAAGTATGGATATGCAAAAAATGCAAGGCAAGGAATCCTGCAGGCGCAGAGAAGTGCAGAAAATGCGGCTACAGGTACCTCAGGCCGAAGAGAAAGAGCATAAGGGTAAAGAAATAAGCGGGCGATATTGGGCTGCTGATTAAGATAAAAGAGGAAAGGTGAATAAAATGGTAGAGCTTACACCGATAGAGCAGGCAGTTTTGAAGGCCATGCAGGAACTTGGCGCAACAAAGGAGGACAGCATAAAGACCGCCGATGACATAACTAAGAAGTCGAACAGGCCAAAGGGGCTCGTGACCAATGCACTTGTGACGCTGGTGCAGAAGAGTGTCATAAAGAGGGTGGCAAGGGAGAAGGCTGCAGGCTATTATATAGTAAAGCAACCGTGATGGTAGATGGATGAGCCTTCTGAATATATAGACTTTATGGCAAAGTACAAGGACTGGATTTCTATAAAAAGGCTAGGCATTCGCGCTGACACCAAGCCAGAGGAGATAGCTCACCACCTTGCCGGCATAAGGAACACTGTTGACGGCAAAGCCTATTCCTTCCTGGGCATTGACACCGCAAGGCTGGATGCTTTTGCTGAAAGCATAACAGCGGGCAAGCGGAAAAGCTATGCAGCGCTTGGCGAAGCTTATGCGTCGCTGCAGGCGAAAGAAGCTGATAAAGTCATAGAGGAAGCTTGCAACGGCAAACCGCTAAAGCAGGTAGCTGAGGCGTACCTGATAAGCAGGATAGCTAAAGCTATTGGCTTTGACGTTGCAGTGGAGCAGCTGACGCTTTCAAAGATTTACCCGGAGCTCAAGCCCCCGAAAGCTTTTGGCAGGACGGGCAAGAGCAAGAAGGGCTGAAGCCGCAAGGCCCTGTCAGTATCTTATGCTTATCTTTCTTGGCACACCGTTCTGCGCATACACGTATTCCCCTGTTCCGTCTATGTTCCTCCTTATGATGTAGAACCCGTCAAACAGCTCTCCGCCGCGCAGCAGCTCTTTTGTTTTTTCCAAAAGGTCGCCGCTGCTGCTTGATCTCTCGCTTTCCGAGCCGTCTATAAGCCACTTGTGCAGCGCTATGTACTGCTCTGCGTCTATGTCTGTGGTGTTAATGCTTATTGATATGCTTTTTACGAGCTTTTCCTTTGTGGTGTTAATTGTGATTGGCATTGCAACGCCTTGCGCACCGCTACCGTAGCCCGCGAGCACGCCCTTGAGTTGCACCGACGATGTTT
This sequence comes from Candidatus Micrarchaeia archaeon, assembly GCA_049966775.1. Lineage (GTDB taxonomy): Archaea > Micrarchaeota > Micrarchaeia > Micrarchaeales > Micrarchaeaceae > JAKAWW01. The sequence goes on along the minus strand of JBMFTZ010000018.1, from coordinate 8,007 downwards.
TATGCCCTATTGCCGAGTCCTGCTGCAATACTGCGCTTTCGGCTTTTGCGAGCTCACTGAGAAGGCTCGCAAACGATTGCAGTGCTGCAGAGGAATACACATTGCCTGTCTGCGAAGGCAGCATAAGCGCGTCCTTTATCTTTAGTGCCTCCACAAAATTATCGAATTCCGGCTGCTTTCTTATCCCGCTAAGCCATGCCCAGTACCTCTTTATATCCTCGTCATTCTCTATGTACTTTATGAATTCCTGCTCCTCTTTGTATGCGCCATGCCTGTTGAAACCTTTGATCTTGCTCTCCAGTAGCTCAGTAAGGCTCGAAAAGCCGGCTAGCGGCTCGGCGCCTACACCTTCGCGCCCTTGCAGCTCGGCAAACAGCACTGCGTTGCTGTTCCTAAGCTCGTGCACGAATAGGAAGCTTGCAAGATAGAGCGCCTGCTTCGGGAAAGGCACATGACTTACGAAAAAGTTCATGCTGCTTAGTGGTGTATGCGCCATGGCGCTGTCCTCAAGCGCCTTGGCAACAAGGTATACGTACACTATCTCTGAGAATTTTCCGTACACGACGGGGCGCTCCTGCAGGTATTTCGTGAAATCGGAGAACGCCAAGTGGTATGCACCCCTGCCTTCGTAGTGCACCCTCGCTATGCTTGGCTTGTGCGTTATCCAGAGCAGTGTGGATCCTGCGCCCTGCGTGGCTTCGGCGTTGGGCGCAAGCTTTGAATCGTATACCGCAGTGTCTGCAGCTATGACAAGCGCTGATTCGCCCCTGCCAAGGCTTCGCACTGCTTGATCTATGGACATTACACCACCCACGCAAGCGTAAGTGGTCGGCATGAGCATCGCCTTCTTTAAGGTTTCAATTACCAATCTGTATTTCTGCTCGTCTTCATCTATGAGCTTTGAATAAACGAGCTCAAGGGCCACCTCAAGCTCGGGCCTGCTCCTGTCAGGATTGCTTTCGCTCGAATAGTATATGGTTTTTACAGGCTCGTTCAAGAATCTTGCTAGCTTTTCCTTGTCAGCCACAAGCCTCTTTATAAAATTGTATAGGTTGTCGGCAACAAATGTCACATTGCTCTCGGCAAAGCTTGGCAGTATTATGGACTTTATCCCCAAGCCTTTTTCTATCTTCTCCGTAGGCATGATTGCACCGTCCATGCCCAGCGCCTTGGAAAGCTCCGCAGCGCTCACGCGTAGATGGGGCGCAGTAACAGATATCTCGCTTATTCCAATATTTTTCTCAGTCATAATATCACCTTGCATAGCATTTCAGCATTAACGCTTATAAATGTCTATATAGGCTTAGACAAGCAGCAATAGGCTTTTGGCACTGCGCTCTGAAAGCAGAGAGCCGATTGCACGCGCGAGCTTGCCTGCGCGATATGCGCACTATAGCACAATAAAAATTGTTTTACTTTGTACACTGCACCAAAAAAGAGTATATAAAAACATTAGCGCATAATTAATATCATTGGGGGGCGACTTGACTTGGCGGGGGAAACCGTAGTCGAACTAGAAAATGAGGCGAAGAAGGGCCAAAATGGTTCAAATCACTTCAAAAAGCATTTCAATATATTGACTATTTCTGACATTGGAGGAGCCACTAGGTATATGAGCAGGGACAACGTTGTCGGGCTTGCAGAATATCTCGATACACTCAATGAATCGGACATGCCGGACATGCTTGTCATCATAGGCGGGCTGTTTCCGGGCATACCTAAGCAGGGATCGACATCCAGCATACACAAGATAAAGGTGCGCAGCCCGGGGGTGGACAGCATAGATGATGCCGCTGCAATAATGAAACCCCATATGCTCAGGCTTGTCGAAAAACTTCCTAAAACTACAAAGATTATATACGCTTTCAATGGCGAAGACTGGGAGAACATAAAAACTCTTGAGCGCAAAGTGGCTGACGAATATCTCTTCTATGTGGACAGCCTCGAGGGCAGGCTAGATGCAGTAGTTGAAGAACTGCTCGGCGTGAGCGGGATAATAAACATAGCAAAAAAATCTGCCGCAAAGCTCGAAGAGCAGCTGAAGACGGATCCTAAGAACCCAGAGCTCCTCAGAGAAAGAAACAACGTGAGGGCAAAGCTGAAAATAAGGGAAGAGGAGTACAACGATCTTTTGGGCCTGCTAAGGCCGCTCAAGCAGCTTTATGCAAAGGCGCTCGAGCTCACAAGCGCCGCCAAGGTAAAGAGCATCCTTGAGGGCGAGATAGAAAAGCAAAAGCGCGTGCAGGCCGACCTGGACAAGCTGGATAAAAACAATACTGATGAATACCTAAAGCTTTCCAAGAAGGCAAAAAGGATATCTAATAACATCAGCAGGCTCACTAAACGCTACAAGGAGGCGCTTGACAGCGAGACAAAAACAAAGGAGAACAAGAGCCTCAAACAGGCGCTAACATATACGCACAACGCGCTTCCAGACAAGGAAGCGACCACAATTATAGAGAGCTATGTGCGCGCATATTACAAGGAAATGATAGACTACACCTTTGGCTTCAGAAAAAGGATAAACATATCAAGTGAGAGTATTGCGCTTGATGATGCCGAGGAGAACGCGGACAACCAGTACGATGAGAATGCGTATACTAACTTTTCTGTATACAAGAGGAGGCTCAGCAAGGGCTATTTGAATGTGATCGTGATGGGCTCTGCGAACAGATACGCATTGAAGAGCAACGATGAATTGTTGGAAAAGCTTTACATAAGAATGAGGAGCGGCCTTGTCGAATATGACGTAAAATCCATGCCCATTAACGTGCTTATTACAGGCCATAATATGCAATCCACTTTTACGCTGCTGCCGCTGACTAATCAAGGTCCGATTACCGCTGCACTCGCAAGCGGGCCTTTCTGGGATGTAAAGAGGGCAGCAAAACTTGCCGAAAAGGGCTACAGAACAGATACCACTGTAGCAGCTCAGAAAGGGTCCATTGGAAGCGGTGCACACCTATTGAGAATAGAAGAGAATAGTATAAGGCACAGCACGATAACAAGCGACCTGCTCAAGGTATACGCGGCAATGAGGTACAAAAAAGAGCGAGACAGCGTCAACGCGGTTATTTCCAATATGGAGGTGGCAAAAGCCGCACCCAAGAACGGCGGCGCCATAGGAAGCAAGATAGAGCTCGAGCGTTCCATATTACGAAACAAGCTCCCTTCTGAGCTTAAGGAGGATGATCTTGCGCGCGATTTTGTTGATGCGACATTTATAAAATCTACCGTATCTTGCAATACAAAACCGCAAAGCTCCTTCAATGCGATAAAGCTTGGGGTTATAAGCGATGCCCACGTGGGCAATTATGCTGATATTAGGCTTCTTGGGAAAATCGTCGCAGAGCTAATGGAGAGGAAATTAGACGTGCTCGTTTTTGCAGGAGACAACATAGAAGGCAACTACAACAATTACAAGAACGTACCGAGGGAACAAAGCAGTATCGACTACCACCAGAAGGTCGAGGCAGAGCTGAAGAGGATGGGGTATAACGATGAATTCATAAAAGCCTTCATGCTGGAGCTCATAAGGACCGACGAGAAGAAGGTAATACACAATATAGAAGAACAAAGCAGAGAGCTAGCCGAAATGACGAGGGAACTTGTTTATGATGTGCTGGCCAGAGGGGGCACTGTCGTCATAGTCTCTGGCAACCACTACAACAAGACCACCGAGGGCTGGCAGTTTGACGAAGCAACCAGGCTCGAAAGCGAGTTCAAAGGCTATATAAGCGGCAGGGCAGGCGATGACACCAAAACGTTGCTTGAGAATCTGAAGATAGTACCAGGCGGTGAATCCGGAGGCGGTGTGATATCAATATATTATACTGACACAGATTTTATGCGCATGCGTGTCGAGCACGAGGGCGGCGCGAAGCCAAGCAAAAGCACAAAGATCGCAGAGCGTTCAAGGGACGATGGCAAAACAAAGCTTATAATCAAGGGCCACATACACATAAGCGAAGAAATAGATATGGGTGGAAGGTTTATTGTCACCGCCTCAACGTTGCAGGATTCGGAGAACAACCCATATCTTAATAGGATCAACATACCGGTTTCTGACATGCTCAAAGGCGCGATGTACGCGGAGCTGGTGCTCGCTAGCGATGGCGTAAAGGCCATAAGCACTGAGCCGCTGATAAAGCTCTTCTTTACCGACAGCTTTGACCTTCTGCGCAGCGAGGTAGACAACAGGCTCAAGGCCGCCCACTTACATTCAGGTGCAGCCAAGGAAATGCGCGAAGCTGTGTGAACTTGACGTGCGCTGCGCTGTGTCACAGCATCTTTGTTCCGGCAAGGAAAAGGGCTTCTATTACCACTTCCACCACTATGAGCAGTATTACTATCCATTCCAGTATCTCGTCCCGCTGGCCACGCAGCACGTCCGATATGAAAGTTCTCCTGTTGTTTATAGATTCCAGTTTCTTTTCCAACGAGCCGCGCCAGTACGAGAGCTTGAAGGCCTCGTCATAAAGCCCGTAAAGCCTTGACAGATACCACTCCCCGAAGCCCACAATGGTATCGTTCACCGTGTTAAGCATGTCCATGGCCTTGCTGTAAAAACTGCCAAGTTGCATATTGAGCTTTTTCAGGGCGCCCCTTTTCAATAGGGCAAGCGCATTTGGTATGAGCTTTTCGGTAGTACCTATAATCTTTGTTATGTATGCATCATAGATGCGCATTTCGAGAAGCTGCGCATTGGCTATTTCGGTTATTATCAGCTCGGGCTCGTAAGCACTATCCGTATCAATCATAACCGCGCTCTCCCATCCCACGTATAGTATGTCGTCTTCATTGTATACAAGGCTCCTCCCTGTCACCTCGTCCACATACTGGTTTGATAGCGTATCGCTATTCTGCTCGTCTATAAGAAGGCCCGCCACCAGCTTCTTGTCCTTGTCGGAGAGCTTGCGCTTGTCTACGTTTATGTAATAGAACCTATACGCCTCGCTCTGCTCGTTTGTGGCTATTGCCGCAATCTTGGATAGCACCTTCTCTATCTTGGAGCGCTCTTTCGCTGCGGTGCTTTCCAGAAAGTCCTTCACACGGTTATCGAATGTCACTTTTCGCAGCACCGATAAGTCACCAGTGAACTGGTACCGGAAGCGGATCGAAAATATGCCGGTTTCATAAACCGCCACCTGCACCTTGAATTGAAGCTGATCCGCGCCTGCGCCGTATGACACATCGCGAAGATTAAATATTGACGGCACGCTAAATATTGCAATCTCTTCTGGCGACGGGTGCACATACTCGTACTTTGAGAACTCCTCCTGGTTCTTAAGAAGGCCCTTGAGCTGCTCGCCACTTAGCCTGGCTCCAGAGTCGTATATAAAGAGCTGTATAACTTCGCAATTCGTGTCCATCATACCACCAAGATCAGCTACAAAACATTTATATTTTTGCGCTGCGCAAATTTAATACTTGCCCCATCGGGCGATGGATTCTTATGGCTATGCATGTGCCGCTACCTTTTTATATGCGAACTGCAAATAATAGAGAAAACAATTTGGTGCTGCTGTGATCAGCATTATAATAGTGCTTATATTGGCGCTGGATTTTATCATATCCATATGGAATGCGTACGCGAGCGGGTATAATATAGGCATGCTCAGGAAGGCGGGATCCACCAGCGGGTTCAGCAAGGCCGCGGCTTATTCCGGCCTGGCGCTGGCGTTTACGGGCATGACGTATGTGCTGATCGTTGTATTGAGCGCGCTGGCGTATGCGCTGCAGTATGTGGGGGCAGGAGTGGTGGAATACGCGATGGCTTTTGACTTCCTTGTCTTCGGGCTCCTGATCGTAGGCTTTGGACTGATGGTAACCATACAATCCATAATAGTGGCAGCACATAAGAGAAGCTTTGGGAGCATAGCAATCGCAATATGGAACACTTTTGCTGAGGTATGGGACATAGCAAGCTATGCGGAGGGATTCAGGGCTTCGGTTCGCATGCTCAAGGCGAACAAGCAGAGCAAAACAAGCGCTTATGTGATAGTGCTCGTGGCGCTGCTCATCGCTTATCTGATAACCCACGCAGCATACAAGCACGGGCTTAGAAAGGCAGAAGGCCAGAACGTGGCATATGCTTAAAAGGCGAACGCGTTTCTCTTTTCGAACTCGATTTTGTCGAAGAAATTTGCAGCTGCTGGAGTTATTTTGAAGCACTCTTCCTATGGTCTGGGTGGGCTGATGGGCATAAGCGAAGGTAAAGTAAAAGAGATCTGGAATGACATTCTAAAGTTGCACTATAAGCTTCTGCCTATGGAAGATTTTGAGAGAAAATATTCAAACAAATTCGTGATGGGCAAGCTTGCGTTGACATCACCTTTTGTCTTACAGCGTTTTAGGCGCACAAACAAGGATAAACGGCTAAAGCCATTCAACTTTGTTATCGTTGGCATAGGTCATAAGTTAGACCCAACAACCAAAGAGCAGATAATACCTATCCTTGCATACACCAAAAACACAGATATCGTGCCGTTCAGTCCGTTTACTGATTACAAAACTGGTAAAGAGTACAAAGATAATACGCAATTCTACTGGAAACCGTTTTCAGAATTCCTTTTTGGCTACATGGATCACAAGGATAACAAGTACGATGGAGATACTGGAGAGCTAAGAAGGAAACATATCGATATTGGAGATATAGAGCACATCGGCAAAGAGTCGAATAACCTTGAAGAAACAGAAGTTATCGGTGTTTCTGATAACGATTATGTTATATACAATAACAAAACTGAGAAAAAGATAGCAGATGTTATCAAAAGGCTAACGCCAAAGCGAGCAAAACAGATAGGGCTATCTAAGAGGAATTTGAGGTATTTGAGAAAGAAAATAAAAGAAGGCAAAACAATTAAGCAACTTAAAAGGAAAACGTTAAATAAACTGATACAGTATATGAACTGATGTACATGAAACGTAAAACGGTTGGTGGATTAGTTCTCATGTTAGTTGGTGTGGGAATAATAGTTTATGCCTTTTTACTATGGAACTCCAATTTTCAGTTTAGCAAAGCCACAAATCCAAATTTCGTTATAAATTCAATGGTAGTAAGTGTTGTATATATCATTCTTACCATAATAGGTATACTGGTATTTATAGGCGGTGGCTTGGTAATTAACAAAGATAAAGCATTGCAAATTATAAAAAAACTAAATGAAAATTTGGCAAATAAGGCGACATAATATAACAGGTATTTATCATAAAATGATTCTATGGGTATAGAGAAATATCAAAGAGAATACGATATACTTAAGTTATTGACTACACTTGTACCAATTTTCTTGGCCATATTACTATTTGCATCGACAAACAGCATAAATATTGAGGCGGTTTCCAGTTTAGCGTCAAATAATTCGCAGTGGAATAGTATCTCTCCTTGCAGTAGTGCTAACTCTATCTCGTTAGAAAATCAGTGTATTTTAAACGAATTGAATAAAGTGTACGTACCGCAATACACGGTAGCCTATTTTGTTATTTTAGTAACGATATTATTTACAATGTTAAATGTGTCCTTTTTAATGTTATCAAGATATTCGTCTAATTTTCTTAGTGGCATATTTCTTTTTCTTCTGGCATTATTAGTAGCACTTGAATTAGTATATTTATCCAACGTGATCTTATTCTATGAACAGGGTTCAAGTTTAGGAGGTATCTTCTCAGTAAGTGCTAGTTGGATGCCGCTATTAGAACTCCTTTTGGTAGTTCCTTCTACAGTAATCGGATTTAGTATCGCATGGGGCTGGTTTGACAGGCTCTTCATAAAAAGTATCTGGGATAAATTTCACGTGTGAGACATCCAAATCAACGAAAAGTAAGGAAGATATAAACTCAATCCTTATCCTTGCTAAAACTATGTTAGAATCTTAGGTCAAAAAGATACTGATTTTACGACGACAGATTTTGGCTTCGACGACAAAAGAGGGGTGCAAAATGAACGACTTATATATAACCCCTAACACAGAATGCTCCCGCCGGGATTTGAACCCGAGTTTCGGC
>JBMFTZ010000017.1:0-18188 GCA_049966775.1 Candidatus Micrarchaeia archaeon | reverse complement strand
ATTGCGAGAATCGCTGCAATCCTTTTGCAATCCTCAAGACTACATCCAATTCCAAACAGGAATTTTCACGCAAAGCTAAAAGGCAAGTATTCCCTACGAATACACAAATAGCAGATATATTTCTTGAATAACATATTTAAACCTTGCTACATGCTCGTCTTTGGCTGCGGTGTACCCTCGGATTAGGTAGCGCCGTGCGAATGCTGTACAAAAGCTTTAAATAAAAGATGGTAGCGTTTATATACAGATTTAAATGGCGGTGAAGCTAGCGCGGAATTGTGGGTCTGTATCCTTCAAAGTTAGCTAAGCTTCAGGCTGGATTTTTATCTTTGTGTTTATCTTTATCCTTCGCTGTCACTCTGCACACTGGTTTTGGTTTCGCGTTTATGCTAAGGTGAGAATATGGTATCCGCAAAAAGTGAAAAATTAGCTGAAGCCGGCTTGCCCAAGCCGGTATACGAGCTCTCTGAGCGTGAGCTGCAAGAGCTTAGAGCAAGGACAGAGGTAGGTGCAGAGGTAGTAGCGTATATGGAATCGTTTATGCGCGAGAACGGCTTTACCCAGATGATGCCCATAATGCTATCCCCGATAACGGATCCGCTATGGCCCGATCCTGCGGCTGGCATATACAAGCGCATAGAGGTCGACATATACGGGACCACGGTGCGTGCAATGCATAGCATGATCGTGCACAAGCTTGTCGCGGTGTCGATGCTCTACGACAAGCTGTTTATCATGTCGCCCAACATAAGGCTTGAAAAGCCTGAGCGCAGCAAGACGGGCAGGCACCTCTTCGAGTTTTCGCAGCTCGATTTTGAGGCCCGCGGCGCCACCTCTGCAGATATAAGGAAACTGATAGAGGAGCTTCTTTTCAAACTGGCAGAGCATATACGCAAAAGCAAAAGTGACCAGCTGAAAATGCTTCGCGCGAGCGTGCCCGAATTCAGCATACCGTTCAAGGTGTTTGCGAGGGATGAGCTTGAGGCCCAATACGGAGCAGATTGGGAAGAGGAGCTGCCAAAGCACATCGAAGAGCCAGCATGGATAACCGACCTGCCAAGGGAGTTCTACGATTTCGAGGATCCCGTGACCCACAAGTGGGACAACTTCGATCTCTATCTGCCGAAGCGCGGCGAGCTGGTTACCGGAGCCAAAAGGGAATACGAGTATGGAAAGATGCTCTCAAAGATGCACAAAGCGGGGGTGCGGGAGGAGCTATATACAAAGCTGCTGGAGCTTGCAAAAGCAGGCAGGATAAAGCAGAGCGCGGGTGCAGGCATAGGCGTAGAGCGGCTTGTAGCATGGTTTACGGGCGCAGGGCACGTCGGCGCGGTGCAGCCTTTCCCAAAGATACCTGGTGTGGTATACCCGCTTTGAAGACGCCTTGTTCTTTTTTATCCTTTATTTATTTTTTATATTTTTATGGGCAAGGTGCAACCCGCTTATATCCTCCCTTTTGATTCCCCCCTTGAAACGCCGCTTGCTATGAGGTGCGCAAGTCTGAGCGCGTCCGCCGCGTACGAAGCCAATCCGACCAGTCCCTCTTTTGCCAGTGTGGATTGCACGTACATCCCGTTGACAAGTTCTGGCTTGTGCGCCGCAAATGCTTTCACTATCTGCTCCCTACTTGCTATACTTATATTGTTCCTCCTTGAAAACACCCTTAGCGCGTAGATGAGCTTCGAGGGCCTGGGTTTGTGCCTTGTTACCACCATCGCGTTAAGGCCCCTCTTGGTGAGCGCATCGATGTCTACAACGTTTAGACCAGCAAGCGCTATGCCGTTGAGCGCTACAAGCCTTATCTGGCTGGCAAACCTGCTTGTTTCTATCATGCCCAAAATTTTTCTAGTGGAATCCGTGCCATTTACGCCTATGCTTGACGAAAGCACGCCCTCAATCTCGCTTTTTTTCGATACCACTGCAATAATAATAGTGCGCCCTGAAGCTGCATGCTTGTCCGCGCCTATAGGGCCGCTTGCGAATGCAGCAAGCCTTACGCCACTTTTCACTCAATCTACTTGCTGTTTGCTTTTGCTATTTGAGTGCTCAGCGCCTTGAGCTGGTCTTCAAGCTCGTCCAGCACCTTTACCAGCTCGTCCTTTGCGCTCCTTTTCGCCTTTACCACGAGCAATGGCTTGCCGACTTCCGGATGGTCCTTCCTCACCCCAGCGAATTCTATGTTGCTCCTGTTGAGCAGCTCGCTTGCTATAAGGTCTGGCACTGTGAGGTCGCCGCTCGGGAACTCGAGCCATATCTCGTTGCCTTCATCTTTCACAATCTTAACATCCATCTTATCACTGCTACTGCGAATATACGAACAGCTTCCTTATCTCTTCGGGTTTGTCATACAGCGCGCTCATCCTCCTGTACTCCTTGTGGCCGCAACTTTCGCAGACGAGCGCATTTGCTTCCTTTTTGTACACAAGGGTGCCTCCGCAGAGCTCGCACGTGGCGTGCACAACGCCGCATTCCTGGCAGTCGAGCGTGAGTGTGTATGCGTCTTTGTCGTTGTAGAGCACCTTTGCAAGCAGCGTATCGCCTACGCTGCAAACTTTTTCGGGCTTTTGCGGGGCTCTGTGCGGTGGCCCCCTGCCAAACCTAGGCCTCGGCCTTTCAAGGAGTATCTTGCCATCTTTAAGGGCGAGGTATTCCTTGTGGTCTATGTCGATGTTGTCGATCTTTACGAACACTATGCCTTTGATCATGTCCGTGACGGTGCCTATGACGAGCATGTTCTTGTCTATAGTTCTTACGTCCCTGCCAAGCGGCACTATGCTGACCTTTTTCTCCGCGGTACTGGGCACGCCTATTACCGAGGCATAAACGACGCCGTTTTCCGTGAACGTGTTGGCGCCTCCGGTATACTCCTCTTCCGTTGCTACCTTATCGCCAGGTAAGACAAGCTTCCCTTCCATATAACCGCTATAAGCTTTTAAAGCTAAATAATTTATTCCTTCTCAAATTCTGCAATGTTCTTCATGCCATTGAGCTGCGTAAGCGCCCTCTGCGTTGCGATGAGCACGTTGTACTTAGCCCTCGTTCTCCCCTTTGAAAATGTCCATATGTCCTTTATACCAGCAAGCTCAAGCATCTTTTTGACTGGCTTGCTTGCCACTATGCCTAGCCCTCTCGGCGCGGGCTTCAGTGTGACCTCCACGCTGCCGCATTTTCCGTGCACGATGAACGGAAGGCTGTGCTTTGTGCCGCACATGCACTGCCACGAGCCGCAGCCCAGTACCACCGGCTCTATGTGCATCTTGGCGCTGGTTATGGCGCTGCTTATGGCTGCCTTCACCTCTATGTCCTTTGCGGCGCCCACACCAACATGGCCATTCCTGTCACCCACAACCGCGGTGGCCCTGTATTTCTGCTTGCGGTTGTTCTTTGTCATGCGCTGGACGCTCGCTATCTCTATTACCTCAAAAGCAAGATCGGGCAGGAGGGCGTCTATGATTTCGGGCTCTTCTATGTGCCTGCCTGAGTGGAATATCTCCTCGAGGCTTGTAACCTTGTGTTCCTTCACTTCCCTGCCGAGTTCTGTCTTCGGTTCCCACTCGTTTATATTGAATACCCTCTCCTCCTTGTAATTTGTCCTGAAGTTCAACTAATCACCATTATCTTCGCCTTTGTGCTTGCAAATGCCTCTTCCATATTTTTCGGATCCAAGGCGTTGTATGCAAACTGCCTCTTGAACGCTTCGCCCTCAAGGCTTTTCGCGTAGCTTGCTATGTGCGCTCCTGAGATGCGCTTTTCGTCCACTTCAAAATTACCTCTGAGCTTGAGTCCGCCTTCCTGGGCACCTTTTGCCGCTGCAAAAATCACAGTATTGCTTATTGGCCTGTACAGCCCTATGTCTAGCACGAGCTCGCCGAGGTTCAGCTTGCTACTGCTTTTCGCCAGCAGCAGGCCGGTAAGATACGCTGTAGGCATATTCGCCCTTGGCTCCCAGCCGAACTTGTTCAGCATTCTGGAGCTTGCGCTAGCGATCACCACGTCGCCGCGAGGCTCGTACCTTACAATCTGCACCGTTATCGTGCGATTGCTCTTTCTTACAACTAGCCGCGGCATGCTGCTCTTAAGCAGAGCGATGCGCTTCCTGTAGTTTGTAAGTGAAAGCTTCCTGCGTCTTCTCATCATGATACCACTCACATGTGCCTAAGCTTTTCAAACTTCTCGTCGCTTATCTCTATGCCCATTGTGCGTATGTGATTCAGCAGCGACGCCTTGCTAGCGAAGTTGCCCCCTCGTGCAAGCCTGTACAGTGTCTTGAATGTTTTATTGTCTATCGTGCTGTCAGATTTTAGCGTGATCAGCACACGCCTGAGTGCCCTTGCTCTTTTTGCATAGGTGTCCTTGGCGCGCGCCTTTCTAGTGCCCTTGCGCCTTCCTCTTCCGCGTTTTCTGCCCTTGCTGCGCTTCTTGTTGAGCATCTTTCCATAGATGCTCATGTTATGCTTCTCCTTTATCGTGTAAATGTCCCCCCTTTTAATCATCTCCCGTACGTCGTCTTTGGTGAGCGCCTTTTCAGCGTCGCCAATGGCGCTGGGCTTGACTCTTACGCTGCTTAAGCCCCTGGTGAGCAGCTCGCTCGCCATGCGTTTTGTGGTCTTAAGGCTCATTTATACACCGCTGTGCCCTTTGGGGGATTTATCACATGAATCTCGTTCTCGAAGGCGAGCTTTGAAAGCTCTGCCTTCTTCCTGGTGGAGAGGCTGCTTGCCAGTATCACGCTCACGTTTGCGCCCTCCTCTATCGCAGAGCGCAGCTCGTTCATATTCGATACGAGCACTGTACGCATGCCGTCTTGCCTTGTGCCGCGCAGCCGCTCCGGGTTCCTATAACCTATAGATGGAGATGCACCCATAAACTTTTTATCTACGCGCTTCTTGTTGTCTATGCCGCGCTGCTTGCGCCACCTCTCCTTTACACGCTTCCTGTGCTTGGCGCCGTAGTTCGGCACGTTAAATTTCGGATGACCCTTTTTAGTAACCATATAATCATACCTCTGCGTGGTATACCCCGTCCTGGAACACGCGTATGTCCTTGTCCTTGATCCTGCACGCCTTCCTTACGTTTGCAGCGCTCTGGGTTACGTCATCAAGGGACGTTCCTCTTATGATAAGGCCCTGGCCTGTGGTTTCTGCCTTGGTGTCGCCCACAATCTTAGCTATGCGTGGCACGCGCTCGCCGAAGAGGTTGTTTATATACACAGAGCCGTTCTTCACCTCTATGCTCAGCGGGAAGTGCGCAAACACACCCTTCATGTTTATCTCATAGTATTTGCTTACCCCATTTATGTCGTTCTGCACCTCTTTCGCAAGTGCTATCTCTGCGGTGCGCGCCTTCTTTGCAAGCTTCTTTCCGCCTATGCCATTTATAGTGAGCGTGTTCCCGCTTACCGTTGCACTGAGAAGGTTTGCGTTGAATATGCGCCTGTTCTTGCCCAGAGCTCCGCTCGTTATTATGGTGTTGCCCTCGACTTCTATCTTGGCGCTCTCCGGTATTTTTACTTTCATCATCCTTATCTCCTCGCGAAAATGTCCGTGCATAAGTGCAGGAAAGTGGTGCAAGTATCATATATCGCAAACATGTATAAAATCGTTTGTGCGCGAGCGTCGCGTGTGCCAAATAGGCGCTGCGTTGCATACAGTTGTCTGTGTGAGGATAAAGTTGAAGTCTGCAAAATGTGTTCGTTGTTATTCTTCAACATTGTCATCAACTTTAAAGTTCATTCCATTGCTTTGATGCCTGCTGCTAATAGACATATGCTACAAGCCTGCCCCCGATGTGCCTTTCGCCCGCCTCTCTGTTTGTCATCATTCCCTGCGGCGTGGATATTATGAGAGCTCCGAAATCCCTGCTCGGTATGTACCTGGTTTCGTACTTCTGCATAAGGTCGTACGTAACCGCATACCTAGGCTTTATTACCCCTATATCGTTTATCTTGTTTGAAAGCGTAACCTTGATAGATTTGAATTTGCCTTCTTCGTGCTCCTCATAGGCAGCGATGTAGCCGTACTTCTGCAGCACTTCAAGCACCGCTTTGACGAGCTTGGTGCTATACAGAGTACACTCCCTTCTGCCGATGCGCTCGTTGGTCTTTATCTTATTTATAGCGTCTGCAAGCCTGTCCATTTGCTCAACCAAATTTTTTGAACCCTATATTCTTTGCGACCTCCCTGAAGCAGCGCCTGCACACATATATGCCGTGCGCCCTAATGAGGCCCCTGCTCGTTCCGCAGATGCTGCACTTCCTGTTGCCCTTTCCCTTCAGCTTGTCTTCGTATCTTACTTTCATTGCAATACCTCCACGTTGAACTTGCTCTTCAAATAATTCTTTATCTCGTCCTTGCCTATTATGCTGTGCTTTGCCGGAACGTCTGCCCTCCTGGCTTTTCTCAGCATGACTCGCATGCCCGGTCTGCTTAACGTGACGTTTACATTCATGCCCAGCATGCCTATCTTCGGGTCATACTTTATGCCGCTTACATCTATATATTCCTTTATCCCGAAGTTCACGCTATTAGTTGATATGCTAGATGGTTTTATCCTGTTGTCAACCGCTTCGAAGAGGCGCGGAAGCAGCTCTGCCGCTTTCTTGCCGCGCAGTGTTACAAATGCGCCTATTTTCTGGCCTTTCGCGACCTTGAAGGCCGGATTTCTCCTTCTTGCAATCTCGTCAGCAGGCTTAGCTTGTGTTATCGCCTGCAGTATCTTTACGGCGTTGTCGTGCATGTTGCTGTCGCTGCCTGTGCCGATGTTGATCACGACTTTGCTTATGTATATATCGCGCATTGACATGTAATTAGCCTATTACCATTATATTTCTGAGCAGCGTGCTGAACGTGCTTCCGTTGCTTCCTTCTATCTTAGCGCTTGCCCCTCTGTTCGCGGCCCCTTGTGTAAGCTCCTTTATGGTGCCCGTTTCGCCAACGTGCACCCCCGCATAGAAGAAGCATTTCGAGCCTATGTTCATCTTTATGACCCTCGATATTTTGCCTTTGTCGTCGATCTCCACGCTGTCGTTCACATTTACACTTTCGCCATAGCTCGTTATCGTGCCGTCATAAAGCCTTACCATCAGTTTGTTGCCCTTCGCCTTGAATTTGCCCACCACTTTCTGTACCCTGCTTTTTGGTGTACTCTCCAGCTCTTTGAGCACTAACTTTGCCACCGGGCTTATGCTTACCATATATGACTTGCCGCTCTTGCCGAGCTCTATTATGTCGTTAAGCCCTACCGGGTATTTTGGATCGGCCACGGTCTTGTAGTTTACCTTCACGCTTCCGCTCTTTACTATGCCCCTCAGCTCTGCATGGTTGCGGGCGCCCGTGTCCGCCCTATCGAGCGCGATGATCAGCGGCACGCTCATGTCCAGCCTGAACCTGCCCGGGCTCTGCTTTGCTATATAAACGCTGCCCTTCCTCTCTGCAGCAAAGTAGCGCGGCGCGCTGAGCGCCTTCAAATGCCTTGAGTTGCCCTTGTTAGCCATAATATTTCACTTTTACTTTTGAAACCTTTTTATCTTAGCCGCCCTGATCTTGTCGGAGAGGTTCAGATCCGTGATGTAAACGTTGCTAGCGCGGATCGGGACATCTAGCTCCTTACCCTTGGCGTTCTTCCTTTTTATAGCATCAATATACACAAAGCCGTTCCTCAGATCCACCCTTGTAACCTTGCCCTCCTTGCCGGAATTGCCCCCACTCACGACCTTTACGCTATCCCCTTTTGCCACCTGTATGGCCCTCTTCGATAGCTTGAGCTTCTCCCTTAACTCTTTTGATATGTGTGCATGCAGGAAATGCTGCTTTGCATGAAGCGGTGCGCTGAACCTATAGCGCCTCTGCTTTCTGGGTTTGCCGCTTTCGATCATCATACCACTCTCGAGGCTATGCCCGCAAGCTTTATATAGCGCTGCACCACTTCCCTCGCCATTGCGCCCTTTACCTCGGTGCCTACCGGAAGGTCGGTTTCTGTTATGAGTATGCCAGCATTGTCTTCGAACCTGACGCGCATGCCGTTCGGCCTTCTTATCGGCTGCTTCTGCCTTATTATCACAACGCGCACCTTCTTTTTAATATACTGCGGCGTCCCCGACTTGACGCTTGCAATTACGATGTCGCCGATGCCAGACTTGGAATAGCGCCCTTTCCTGTTGCCCCCTTTTCCGATCCTGTTTATGATCATGAGCGTTTTTGCCCCTGTGTTATCTGCGCAGGCAAGCACGCTGCCTGGCACCAGGGTGCGCGATATCTTTGTGCCTATGTCCCTCATGCTCCCGCCCTCTTCAATACCGCCGTTATGGCAAACGACTTGGTCTTGCTAAGCCTCCTGCACGCCTCTACCACAACTTTGTCGCCGGTCTTGGCATGCAGGCAATCTGGATTGTATGCGGCAATCCTTGAAGTGTTTCTGAGTGACCTCGAATATTTTTTCAGGAATGTGGTGTATACCTGCTCAACAATGGCCGTTTTCTTTGCCCTGTCGCTCACTACGATGCCCTCGATTCTGTCGCCGTGCGTCTTCAGGCTGCCATGTACGGGGCATTTTGGGTCTTTGCATTCCAAGCAATCATCTCAATTCATTTTTTGTTCCTTCTTCTGTAATATTTTAGGGCTTTCTCGGTGCGTTCGTGGCTCCTGAACATTATCTCTTCGCCGTTCACAGTGAAGCTTTTTCCCTTGCCTGGCTTTAGCACGAACGTGCTGTTTTCCTTGGGTATCCTCTTCACTGTGCCTTCTGCAGTTCGGATCACAAGGAGATTCTTAGTTTCGTCTATTATTATACCTTTGACTCCTCTCCTGAACCTGTCATGGCTTTTTGCCACTTTCACGCTTAGCCCGATGAGCTCGTGTAACACTATGTTTTTATTATTATATCCCCACATGAATTTAAACCTTTCTTTTTGAGCAGGCGCCGCTAGTGCCATGCAAAATGCATCAGCTTATCACAACCCTTTCGGCTACGTCAGTCACCCTGTCTATGTCGTATTTTATCACGCTGCCATAATCTGTCCTCACAAACAGCACGCCTTGCTTTGCGTCCACGCCGGTAATCCTACCGATGTAAGCGCCTATGTCATTGACTACGCCCTTGTCCTTGAGCTTGGTTTTGTTTATCGAGCGCCTCCTCAGGAACATGCTGAGCACCGACACGCCGTACCCGGCCAGCAGCGCCACACCGCTGTATACAAGATACTGCCAGAAGTATATCTGCCCTATGATCCACGCGGATAGCACGAAGAGCATCCCTATCGCTATTATTGCATAGCCCATATACGTGCCCTGTGATATGGCCCTGTAGTACATGTGCCTATTCCTGAAATCTATGATCCTGCCTATAAGGTAAAGTAGCAAGCCTATAGGCAGCAAGATCAGGAAGCCTTCTATAGCGTAGAAGGTGAGCGTAAGCCCGTTGCTTATTGTCTTTAGCGCGCTTGTGTAGCTTATGCTTCCTATTATGAGGCTTATGATGAAAAAGAGTATTGCACCAATGTAGAACACGAAGCTCAGTCGCTCCACGCTGAAGCCCAGCCCCTTGAATGATTCTATGAGGGCGTTCTCGAGGCCGAACCCCTTTAATATGAGATAAAGGCCTATAAGCGCCACCGGGAGCTGCCAGCCGAGCTTGAAATAGTAGCTTATCGCAAATAGCAGAAGCAGCACCGCAGGTATGCCGAACACGATCCTCGCATAGTGGGGCTCCTTCAACTTCTCCAGCAGCGTGAAATACGTGCTCTCAAACTGCTCCGCCTGCTTCATGCGCACCATGTCCACGCTGTCAACCTTTATCCTCGTTTTCAAAATAGGGAGGACGCGCATGTCGCTTTGGCCGTCAGTGACCAGTACACAGGTGTCGCTCTTGAAGGTGTCTATCACCTTCTCTATCTGCCTCGCGAGCTCCCTGTCTGCAACATATCCTTCCTTCTCGGCTCCAGTAACTGTTGCAATGTTTACTGAGAGTCCGGCTGCTCTGAGCTCGTCGAACTTATGCACCGCCTCAAACATCGTGTTGCCGTCGGTATCCTGCGGGTCTGCGAGCGTTAGCTTTGCCGCAGCCCTAAGGTTGTCAGCTCTGCCAAGCACAGGCCCGCTTATCTTCGTCTTCCTGTACAGGTCGTTGTCTATGTCTACGGCAAGCACCAGTATCCTTTCTGCCATTATAAACCACTGAGGCTTTTTACTATATAAGGATGAGGCATTACAGCATAAAAACCTTATGCTTCAAAATAATGCACGTAAAGCTTTTATAGTAGGGTTGTATATAAAGTAGAGTCGCATTTATAATATACAAATATCGGGGCGTGCGTCATATGGATGCTGGAAGCTTGTCAAGGCGCGAGCAGGAGCAGCTGGAGCTTATAAGGCGATTGCCTACAGAGGAGATACTTACCGATGATCTGCTTGTAGAATACATAACGCGCAAGGAGAAGCTAAGGCACTACATAGGCTTTGAAATATCTGGCATGGTGCATCTCGGCTCAGGGCTTGTCAGCATGGGAAAGATTGCCGATCTGCAGAAGGCAGGTGCTGAGACAACCGTTTTCCTTGCAGACATGCACACGCTCATAAACAAGAAGCTTGGCGAAGATATAGACGCCATAAGGCACACTGCGAAGAACTACTTCAGCGAGGCGCTGAAGATTTCGCTCAAGTGCGTTGGCGGTGATTCCGAAAGCACAAAATTCATAATGGGCTCAGAGCTCTACGAAAAGATGGGTGAGCAGTATTTTGAGAATGTGCTCAAGATTGCTTCGATCATGACGGAGGCAAGGGCAAAGCGGAGCATCACTATACTGGGCAGGAAAGAAGGCGAGAACATAAGCCTGTCGCAGCTCATATATGTGCCGATGCAGGTTGCCGACATATACAGCATGAGCATAAATATTGCGCATGCGGGGATGGATCAGAGGAAGGCGCACGTCGTGGCAATAGAGAGCTCTGGCGCGTTTGGCTACAAGCCTGTGGCTTTGCACCACCACCTGCTTATGGGCATGCATATAACCGAAGAGCAGAGGTCAAGATTGTTAAAGGCAAAGAGCGTAGGCAGCAGGCCAGAGATAGACAACGAGCTAATAGACATAAAGATGTCAAAGTCAAAGCCGAGCAGCGCCATATTCATACATGACAGCGAGGAGGAGATAAGAAAAAAGATCGATAGCGCTTACTGCCCCATTGGGTCAACAGAAGTTAACCCCATAATAGACCTGGCACGCTATATAATATGGCCGTACCTGGACAGGAAAGGGCTCCCATTTGATATCCAGAACAAAAGAACAGGGGGCGCGGTATCGTATCATAGCATAAACGAGATAGAAGGCGCGTTCACCAATTCCTTGATACACCCGGCAGATCTAAAAGAGGCCGTGTCAAACTACCTAATAGAGATACTCAAGCCTGCAAGGGCGTTCTTTATTGACGGCAATGGGGCAAAATACCTGGAGGAAATGCGGAGCGTCAAGACCACAAGATAAGGGCCCTACAACACGGAGTGCCATCACCGGTTGCATATCCTGCGCAAAATTTACAATCAAAAAGTGTGTGAATGTTTTTTGGTAAGCCACAGCACGAAGAGCTCAAGGTCGATGAGTTACGCGCGCGCGCCAGAAGCATGTTCAGCAAGAAAGTAGAGAAAGTAACCGGCAGGTGCGGCAGGCACCTCGCCGCTGTTGAAAGCGCGCTTGGGGAATTCGAAAGGGCGTGCGCCTACTTGGGAAGCGTGGAAGCAGATCCAGATATAGAGTTTGTTGGCATGTCCAATGCCGCGTGGCTGAAGGAACAGAAGGCGCGCTATGTGAAGGCCCTGCTAAGTGCGATAGGCTCTCTGAAAGACAGGATAGCAGTTGCCCAGGCGGACACGGAATACGAGACAATACTTTTAAAGAGGAGTATATTAGGCGATTTCATAGAGCACGCGCTAAAGACCAACGCAGCATTCAGGAACGTCTTCATGGGCTACGGCAACTATTTCAACGGTATAAAGCGGTCGTTCAAGGAGCTCGAGAACGGCATCAGCATGCTCAAGCTTGACATAGACAGCGGCACGCCCGATTTTTCTAATTACGAAACATTAGTGGAAGCGATAGAGAAGCTTAACTCGATGCAGCGCGAACTCGGTATCGAAAGTAACATAGAAGCGCCGCAACGCGCCAGTAAAAACGTCGCCAGCGAAGCAGATATTAAAAATACAGAGGAGATGATGCGCCAGCTTTCAAGTGAGATAAACGGCATTGATATAAAAATCCATCCGATCACGGCAAGCATAAACGCGATGCTGAAGCCAATAGAAAGGGCGGCACGCAAATACGATCACGAGTCCAAGAAAAGGCTCAAGCTTGTTGACGTAATAGAAAATCCGATGAGCATGCTCAAAGATGCCGACGCATATGCACGTTTCTCGGCAATGCTCAAGGAGATGCTTGAAAATATAAGCAGCGTCGAAGCCGATGAGAAGGAGAGCGAACTTGCAAAGGGCCGCATTGCCGCTGTGCTGAACTCTAACATGCACGCTTTGGTGCTTGAAGCTTCCAAGCTTGAAGAACAGAAGTCGCAGCTTCTGAGCGAGCTTGGTGCCTATAAGATTAGGCTCGCGGAGCTCGGCACGATGCGGGAAAGCAGCGAGGAAGCGGCGAGAGAGAGCAGGCTTATCAAAGAGAACAGGAAGAAGCTAAGCTCAGAGATTAGCTCGCTTGCGCACGCCATAGGGGAGTTATTCTACAGCTACTATAACATACGCGTGACCATTATACTATAGGTGGAAGCGGCAAAATATTAAATAGTTTCTAATAAAAGTTAATTCAGGCCAGGATGGCAGATTGGCTATGCGGCCGCCTGCAGAGCGGCGCAGGAGGGTTCGATATACGTATGCACGGAAATCCCTCTCCTGGCTTTCATACATCAACAACTACCTGTGCCTTCAAAACGTTGGCGCCCCTCTCTATTATCATATCGTACTTTGATACCCCTTTTACGTCGAACTTTGCGCACTTTTGGCATTTGTCTCTAGCAATTAGCTTTGTGCGCAGTTGAAGTTTCGCCACTCTGTTTCTTATAATCAGTGTGCTTACATCATAAGCGAAAACCCCTCTTGCATCGCATACCGAGAGCGCCTTCTGGAGAGTGCCCCACAAGAGCGATTCTTTGTCAGTGCCTTCTGCGCTTATGCTTATCGTGGTGCTTTCGCTCTTTGCACTATATAGCTTGCTCCTATATGCGATGGTATCGAACAGTGCAAGCAGTGCGTTTCTGAAAACTTCATTAAGATCTTTCCCATACGCTATAAACTCTATATCAGCGGTGTGGTTAACAAACCTGTACCTAAGCATGCAGCCACCTTGCAGTATCTACATGTAGCTTATACGCAGCAATATTATAAATACAGGCATAGCGCCGCCTGAACTCGCGCTAAGATCTGAAAGCGGTCACAACTAGTGGTGCTGGCGTACCTAGCTATCTCTTTGAAATGACTTGGCTTATCTGCTGCCGTGCGCGCGCGTGGGCGATGACCGCCACCCTGCTGGCTTTGCCAAGCAGTGTGGCCCTGAGAGAAGGTTTGCTATTATACTTGTTGTAGCAAGTGGTGCAGAGCAGTCTCTTGCGTATTGGCATGTTGGCGGATCCATATGCTGATGAAGGCAGTACGAACTTTATTTCCGACCTGCTCATCAGCCTCTTGCACATCGAGCACGTGTATGCTTCGAGATAGTCCCTGTCCACCTCCTCTGCGCATTTTATGCAGTATTCTATGCCGTCAGCTGCCGCTCTTTTCTTTGAGAAGTTATAAATCCTGTTGCCGCATCTCGGACAGAATTCAGCCTCGTCTTTTATATACCCCATTTCAAACCCACCCAGGTAAAACCCTCACATACCTTTATGAATTTCCTTATATTTATATCTTTCAGCCGCAAAGCTGCATGTCGTATGGCAGAAAAGCGGAACTGCAGCTTTTAGGCGTCAATTGTAGGCCTTGGCGTATAGCAACATTTTTATTTATTGCTGTTCAAACCCGCAAGGCACCGCTTCACATCCTGTATGCTGGCATCGGTCTTTAAAGAGTCGCGCTGCATGTGCGTGGGAGTTGTTTTAAATCCTTGTTGTCTCAGGCATTCACTGGCTTTTGCGGGGCTGATCGCACCTATACCCATTAGCTTTGTCATCTTTGGTATTGAGAAGAATGCAGGTGTATCGAGTTCGCCGCTTATTTCTCTGATGAGCTTCATTCCCTCGCTGCCCTCTTCTAAGTTTCTAATTACTGTACTTATTATACCCTTGTCGTAGATGTTCCCAAGCCACAACCGGCCGCCAATGTTGAGCCGTTTGCCGCACTGCGGGCACGTGAGCAATGAGGGAAATGCGCCTCTGCTGTGCCCGATGTAGCCGCAGCTGCCGCACTGGTAGATGTAGCCAAGCATTGAGATAGAGTTTTTCGCGCTGCTTGATCCATGTGCAAACCTTAGCATCACGCGCATGTAATGTCTGTGTGAGAACGCCAGCACTGATTCAACTCCATAGTTGAACTGTGCCGCTGTCCTTGCTATATATCCTATAAGAATCCTTAGCCCGACCTCATGGCATATCTCGCTATGTATCGGTACCGAATCGTATATGCGCATGCATGCGCCTGCATGGGCGCCGCACAGCACCGCGGTATCTGTTGCTGTAGCCATCATATATGTCCCCTCCTTAGATATTTTCATGATGTCATATATGTACGGTGCAGGCGAGCCGAACGGATCTAGATCTATAATATCAAATCTCTCATCAGTGGTGTTCGCAAACTCCTGCAGGCTTTTGTTAAGCGCTGTTGCCTTGAGCTTGTTAAGCGCAATGTTCCTCTTCAACGCAGCGTAAGCCACACGGTTTATCTCCAAAAAGGTAACACTCTTTGAATCTGTCTCAAGCGCGTATCGTATGCCTCGTATGCCCGTTGCAGCAGTGGGATCGAGTATCTTTGTTGAACTGCTTGCAATGCTTTTTGCAAGTGCAATGCTTATGTCCCGTGAGAACCTTGCTTCGCTATTGAGGAATGCGTCTCCATCGTCTATAATTGTTGCCCTGCTCTCCTCATACCTCCTTTCCAATTCCAGCACCGTTGATCTCCTTTAACGCATCCAGCAGCCCGTGCGCATAGCTTATGCATGAAAAAGCGGTATACAGATCCCCTTTTTTCAGGTAGCTTTCGGCGTCCTTTGCGTACATTTCAGAAAGGTCCATCACATGCTTGACGCTTTTGCATGCGTGCTCAATCGCTGACCTGTCGTAGCTCTCGTAAAATAGCCTTATGTCCTTTAAGATTCGCTCCCTTGTGTGCTCTTCGTCTTCCGGCACCTAATACACCCTCATGTGCGACGCTTTTGTACTTGCAATTCCCATCAATTTTATTTTCACTTGCATGAATAGCGGCGCAACATATAATTTTATACTTAATCATACCTTAATATAAGTAGTGGTCTTATGGCTGAACTTTGGAGTGATTATACCGGTGCAATGATAAGCGACATTGACCCGGATATAAAGAAGAAGTACGGCATGGCGCTTTCAGAGCTTCTGGCAAATCCTAGGGGTTTTGCGGGCGAAGAGAACCTTGCTATCAAAATAGGCAACATAAAGGATGATGTCGATTCCTACATAGAATCGCAGAAGCAGCAGGCGCTCCTTAGAGAGAAGAATTTCAGCGACATGCTTGAAAGGGCCGATTCAATAACTCAGAAAATCTCACAGAGGGTATCTGTAATAGCCAAGCAGAGCAGTGTGCCGCTGATAAAGCCCGTATCTATAGATAAGGGCGCAGCCAGCGAAGAGCGCATATATGTCGATTCAAGCGACGATTCCGTCATGGGGCTTGTGGAAAAGCTAGCTGCTTCGTCAATGATAATCGCGGATTTCACAAGCGAGTACAACAGCTATAAACTGGGGGAATGGTATTTCAGCGGCCATAAGAACTATACATTGAGCGTGTACCTGCCCCCAAGCAATGTAATGCTCCTTGACAACAGCAAGCAAGAGCTTGATGCGCTGCTCAATGCCGCTATCGAATTCATAAGTGGATGATAATATAGTAAGGCTTCTGATAGGAATTACCGGTTCGCCAGGCGTGGGGAAAAGCTATTTTTCCAAGGAGATTGCAAAACGCGTAAATGCTAGGATTGTAGAGCTTAACGACCTAGTAAAAAGCGGCGGGCTCTACTCGCGCATAGATAGCAGCGGCTCGGTTGTGGTGAAGCTAGGCGCGCTCGGCAAAGCAGTAAGAGCAGAAAAAAGGCGAAGCCGGCAAACGCTCCTGATTGTGGGACATCTGCTGCCCGAGCTCTCATTAAAGCTTGACATCGTTGTGGTGCTGAGATATGACCCTGTAAAGCTGGCGCGCAGGCTGGAAAAGCGCGGCTATAACCAGCATAAGATAAGGGAAAACGTGATAGCCGAAGCGCTTGACTATTGCGGAAATAAGTCCAAGGAGCGCAAGATTAGTAAGGAACTATACGAGATAGAGTCGAGCAGCAAGAGACAGAAGGCGGAAATTATTTTATATGTAGAAAAACGCAGCAGGGGATTGAAAGCACAGCGCCCCGTATTTAACGAGGTAAACAGCATGCCAGCGCTCGCCTCTCTCGCAAAGGGTGCGCGCTATGGCATATAAGCCGGGCATAAACGCAGAACTTCCCGCACGGTTAGCAGCATCAGAAGCTGAATTTTTCTATATATGACCTGTAGATAATTTTTGCATGAGCTTCATCAAGCTTGTTCACATAAAGGCGCGCCCCTTTCTTCGATATGTAGCTCGGGAATATTTCTCTGCTATTTTTTATAAATGCAGTTATGAGCGCACGCGGCGTTTTGAAATCAGCCTTCGTTATGGCCACGAGTCTGTCCTCTTTTATGAAAAGCAGATCCTTGTGATGAGCTCTTGCAAACCTTTCCGAAGCACTGCCCATAAACACGCTAGGCCCCTCATGTTGTGCCGCACCCATGCTTATCCTGTTAATAAAAAAAGCGATCAGTGCTTCACTGTCTGAAATACCCTGCAAAGAGAAAATGGGATCGAAGTGGCTTTTTGAAAGCAGCTGCTCTATCCTCTGTCTAAGCCTGCTTGTCTGCTGCCATATAATATCCTCTGCGATATCCTTTGTAGCAAGCTCAAGCACGTACATGTCTGCTTCTAGAAACTTTGCTATTTTAGAAAGCTTAGCGCTTGTGTCAATTTCCGAGTATCGTGCAGCAAAGAAATTTTTGTGAGACGGATCCGTAGCGAGCCGCCTTGCGGCCAACACCAACCTTGACAGTGATTCGACCGAAACATTGGCCGCCACATTCCTCTCTTTGTCCGTTGGATCTATAACAATAAACCTGGAGTTAAATTTTTTTGCGTATTCTGCACTGCTCCCTAGATCAAGGCTTACTCTTTCCCTTGGTATTATAACGGTAGGTAGGCTTAGGTTTGACATTCTGCTTATAAACTCATAGAAAGTGCCATAATGGTAGATGAGAAGCTCACAGAGGTAACCCGAAAAGCCCCCAACCTTAGCTTCAGCGCCATAAATGTTGTGTTCCTTCAGGAATGTCTTAAGCACGCGCACGTCATCCTTCTGGTATTCTGATAGGTTGTTATTGACAAACGCATTATGCAGCTGCGTTCTGTCTACGGCACTGCCCTTTTCGCTCGCCTTGCTTATCTTGTATGCCGGTACAATGTCAACGTTTATGCCTAGGTCGTCGAACACGAGCTGCACATACGGGTGTTCCGCATATTTGATCACCATATGTTCTCCGGCTCCTTTCCGCACAATACTTTTTGCTATGTTTACCCCTTTAAACTCCATCCTGCGCTCTTCAAGCGTTTTTGGGAAAAGGAGAAATATGTCTATATCAGAGCTTCCGCGCACTTGCGTGCCTCTCGCCACCGAACCTGCGAGTATTATGCCCACATTTCTTGGTGCGGCTTCGCGTATTCTGGCCATTACCTGATCTGCCAATGCCGTAAAATTTTTTATTTCTGCAGCAGAAGGCTTTACTATCCTCAATACCTCGCTTCTCAGGGAATCGAGTCTCTTTTTCAGCATGTCACTGTTCTGCACGTGACCACAATTACTAATAGACTGCAAATTTATTATATCTATCAGCATATATCATATTGCGTTTTGGGCTCGTGGCTCAGCAGTAGAGCGTCCGCTTCGCAAGCGGAAGGCCGCGGGT
>JBMFTZ010000016.1:0-18660 GCA_049966775.1 Candidatus Micrarchaeia archaeon | reverse complement strand
AAGATGAACTGCGGCAAAGTCGGTGCACCATACCTCTTTCCTAATTCGTTCATGCAGTGGTTAAGTGTATGGCACCAGTGGGTTGATTACAGAGGATTAGAAGGAATAGCAAGATCACTTGAAACTCTCGGTCTTATACCATACTTTGAGGATTATACTACTGCATGGTACAGGATACACAACGTCATACCTACAATACAGTTACCTTCGTATAAAGATCTCAACATTGCACAGAAGGTGCGCCCGCAAATTAATCGGCTCACCAAAGATATACAACGAGATACAGAGAATGCGGATTAATCGAATAGATATACATTGTCGCAACCACTGCTCTGTTTTCTACCTGTTCAGGTCTTGGTGGACATCTCCGCTCTTGTTTCTAAAGAAAATCGGCTTTGATGAGAATTCCCACAAGCTTGCCTCCTTCCACAACGATTATTGCCTGTGTATCTGTATCTATTGATAAAATATGCTTCATGAACCGTTTGCGTTTTTGTTTCATGCCAATCCTTTGTTCATAGTGCTGAGATGCATGATGCAGTTTATACCGGCGCATCGCACAGATGATAGCGCTTGATTTTTATATTTTATTTACAAAAAATCTGTGATCAAGATGCGCGTGACCAAAAAGGTATTCGTACTGCTGGTGATAATGTCTATAATAGGGCTAGCTTCAGCGCTCACCGTGCTCTACGAATTTCAGATGCTTGGCAACCTGCCTCCGCTGTGCACCCTTGGCGGGCACGCAGAGTTTTTAGGCACCCCGATAGACTGCGCCACTGTGCTAGAGAGCGCCTATTCTAGCATTAATATCTTTAATATTCACCTTTCTCTAGAGTTGCTGGCTGCGGTGTGGTTTATCATCAACATCTGCTTTGTCTGTGCGATAAGCTTCGGAAGCGCCGCAAGGGCGAAGAAGATGCTTGACGTGCTCTTCGGCTGGCGGTTCTTCGGGCTTATAATAGTGCCTTATCTCCTTTATCTGGAATTCTTCGTATTGCATGCGATATGCATCTATTGCACTGTGATGCATGCGGCAATAATAATAGATTTCATTATCGTTTCATACTTCCTCTTCTCGGGCAAGACGGAGAAGTACCTCAACTTGGAGTAGGCCGCGCAGGGTTACTGCTTCTTCTGCGCCTTGCCAAGAAGCTCTGAAAGCCTGGCGTTTATCTCTCCGAGCTTGTCCGCATACGCCTCGAAGCCCTTCGGGTTGCGCTTCTGCATCTCCTCGAAGTAGCTCAGCCACGTGTCTATCCTTGCCACTATGTCGAAGGTGGAAGTGGGCCTTCCAAAGCCGCGCGGCCAGAAGTCGTCGTTTTTGTATGCTACAAGCTCGTATCTTTCATCCTTCTTCCTTATCAAGCCCTCGCTTTCGAGCTCCTCGAGCAAAGGGTATAGGGCTCCGGGCGAAGGGCGCCACTCATACATGCTCTCTATCGCGTCGGACAGCTCTGCGCCGTTCTTTGGCGATTCGCTAAGCAGGCTGAGCACTATGGGTCTCAGCGCGCCACGCCTCCCGAAAGCCATCCCGTAAGGGTGCATCTGGGCGTGCATACCATGCGCTCCGCGCATTCCGCCCATTCTTCCCATGCCACCCATGCCTCCCCTCATGCCCCTTCTGCGAGGGCCATATTCGTTTTCGTATTCGTTTGCATTCATTGCATCACTTTTTTACTTTGCCTTTCCTTATATCAATGTAAAGT
This sequence comes from Candidatus Micrarchaeia archaeon, assembly GCA_049966775.1. Lineage (GTDB taxonomy): Archaea > Micrarchaeota > Micrarchaeia > Micrarchaeales > Micrarchaeaceae > JAKAWW01. The sequence goes on along the minus strand of JBMFTZ010000016.1, from coordinate 16,951 downwards.
TGCAGCAGCAAGTCAAAGGGCAGCTTGTCTATGCTTTGAGAATATGCCTTCTTGCTGTGTGCCACCATTTTATCACTTATACGATATCTAATAACAATATAAATATATAAATGTTTCGGTTAACCGATATTTGCTAATAGATAAAGTTGCACGCGGCAAATGGCAAACAGAACGCTTATAAAAGTTGAACGCGATTATTTCCAAGATGGCTAGATATATAATCACATCTGCGCTACCTTATGTGGAAGGCGTACCACATTTGGGGAATTTTGTGGGCTCCATACTTCCCGCAGACATATTCTACAAATTCATGCTTCTAAAAAGGGAAGATGCAATATTCGTGTGCGGCTCCGACCAGCACGGCACGCCTATCGAGTTACAGGCCATCAAAAAAGGTGTCGAACCTGAGGCACTTGCTGAGAAGCTGCATTACGAGACAAAGGGCGCGCTTGAGAAATTCGAGTGCACGTTTACCATTTATGGTAGCACAAACAGCAGCGAAAACGAGCTTACAGTCAATGAGGTATTTGAAGCACTGGTGAAGAACGGCTTCATAATAGAGACAAAAAGCGAGCTTGCATACTGCAACACAGACCAGAGGTTCCTTAGCGACAGATTTATAGAAGGCACGTGCCCGTACTGCGGCTACGACCAGGCGCGCGGCGACCAGTGCGACCACTGCGGGCACCTGCTCACGCCAAAAGATCTCATAAATCCGCACTGCGTGATATGTGGCGGCACCAATATAACATTTAAGGAGACCAAGAACCTGGCGCTAAACCTTCCGGCGCTGCAGGACCGGATAGAAGCGTTCATAAAAAGCAGCGCGGACAACAACTGGAGCAAGGTGGCAGTGAACCACAGCCTTGGCTATATAAAAAAAGGGCTTGAACCAAGGGAGATAACGCGCGACCTGAAGTTCGGCTTCAAGGTTCCATATAAGGGCTTTGAGGACAAGGTGTTTTATGTATGGTTTGACGCTTTGATAGGCTATATAGGCATAACGAGGGCATGGAGCGACGCGTGGAGCAGATATTGGAAAGACAAGGATACAATGCTCATACAGTTCATGGGCAAGGACAACATAGAGTTCCACACGCTCATGTGGCCTGGCATACTTATAGGCAGTAACCTTGGCTTTACGCTGCCCCATACGATCATGGCATACGAATACCTGCTTTCAAAAGGCATAAAGTTCTCAAAAAGCAGGGGCATCGGGTTGAACCTTGAGAGCGCGATTGGCATAGCGCATCCGGACTACTGGCGCTTTGCGCTTGCCATGCTTTTGCCAGAGACCGCGGATACAGAATTTTCGGTAGAGCGCTTTGCAGAGATAGTTGATAACGACATGAACAACAATATAGGCAATTTTGCGCACAGAGTGCTTTCCCTTGCAAAGAGCATAGACGTGGAGAAACCCTCTTTTGCGGATGAGCGCTCTACCGAGCTTAGCAAGAAGGTGAGCGGTCTTGTAGAGGCGTATGAGGAGCACTTTGAAAAGATACAGATAAGGGAGGCGCTCCATGACGTGCTCGAAATGGCAATGCTAGGCAATGCATACATAAGCGCTATGGAGCCGTGGAAGCAAGGCGGCGCGGGGCAACACGATAAGCTCAACGAGATCGTATACACAGCACTGGATGTGGTCTACAGGATGGCGATGCTGCTCTACCCGTTTGTGCCGCGCGCTAGCGCCGCGCTGCTTGAGGTATTCGGGTACAGGGAAGATCCGAGCCTTGCGCATGCAAAGGAAGGCCTTTCTGGAAGCATAAATATCAACAAAGGGCTTATAAAACCGATTTTCAGCAAGCTGAGCGAGGAGCAGATAAGGCAGCTTTATGCACTGAAGTAGCTCAATGCACAGAATGCAATACGTTTTTATTTATTTAGAACCTAATATAAATGCGGTTTGCGCTTGAAAGTGGTACCATGGAGATAAAGATAGACGATGCACGATATTGGAAGAATTGCGTTGACTCGATCGTAAACCTCATTGACGAGGGCACGTTCGCGGTTGCAAAGGAAGGCATATCGCTCAAGGCCATGGATCCGAGCGGCATAAGCATGGTCTCGTTCTTCATGCCCAACAAGGCATTCTCCAAATATGATGTGGACAAAAATGCCTCGCTGGGGCTCAACCTTGAGAACTTTGACAAGATACTCGCTAGCGCAAGGCAGAACGAACAGCTGACAATGAAAGAATCGGACAACAAGCTACTCATAGAATTCACCGGACAGAACAGCAGAAGGCGCTATAAGCTGCCGCTGATAGACGTGAAGAAAGAGGTGGAGAAGGAGCCCAAGATAGATTTCGAGGCGGTGGTGGAGGTGAAATCCGACATGTTCAAGGAGATACTAAAGGATGCTGCGCTACTTTCTACTTATATAGGCTTCAAAGCCGAGAAAAGCTCGTTTTTTGTGATAGCAAAGGGCGACGCCGGTGAGCTTGAAGAGGAGCACGAAAACAACGCCGAGATAATAAAGAGGCTTGAAGTGTCGAAGGCTTCGAACGCCACGTTCAATCTTGACTACCTGCAAAGGATTATATCTGCGTGCCCGCAGAACTCTTCTATAATACTCTCGCTGAAGAGCGAAGAGCCCATAAGGGTGGATTACAAGATCGGTGATGCCTCGATTGCGTATTATCTTGCACCGTACATGGAAAGCTGAACCGACAACAATTCAATAGCGTGGAGCGCGCAGCGCAGTTTTCAATCGCACAGGCAGCAGGCTGCCGTTTCCTATTAAGAATATCTAAAGGTGCGCCGCCTAGATTCGAGACGATGCCAATTGATGATATATAAATATTTATTGGTATATAGATGTATAAGCGGTGATCTTGGTGCGCCTATTCGTTTTTGTAACACCCAGGGACTTCAGGGACGAGACCGTTTCAAGGCTGGGCCTCTTTTTTGGCAAGTGGGGTATAGAATACAAGATAGGCAGCTACACGAGCAACGATTGCGTGGGCTTTCATGGTGCGGTGTACAAGCCAGAGGTGAACGCCGCTAAGATAACCGCGCTGGACTTTGACGGCATAGTGATAGTTGATGGGCACGGCATAGAAACCTACAAGATGTACGAATACAGGCCCCTTCTAGACCTGATAATGAAGTTTAACGATGCCAGAAAGCACATCATTGCGGTGGGCAACGCAATAAAGGTGCTTGCAAAGGCCAATGTGGTGAATGGAAAGCGCGTAACCGTACCGGGAGACGAAGAAGCAAGGAGGCTCGTTGTACTTTTCCACGGTGTCGTAGCTGATGAAAACATAAGCATAGCAGACAACCTCGTGACCATAAGGGACGCCGACGACATAGATGAGGTTATGGGCAAGCTGCTTTCGCACCTGGGCGTGAGCTGATTATGGCAAAGAACCACGGCGGGCTTGTCAAAAGCATTGCAGGGGAGCGCATGGCGATCCTGCTCGAGCTTGCAAAGAAGAACACGCTCGAAAACACGGAGCAGAGCAGAAAGCTTGCAAGGAGCTATGTGAAGAAAATCAGGCTCATAAGCATGCATTACAAGGTTAAGCTGCCGAAGCAGGCGCGCGACATCATCTGCAAGAAATGCAACACGCTGCTCATACCCGGGCTCAACGCGCACGTAAGGATAGCAAGCTCGCATTCATATGTTGTGCTCAAGTGCGACAACTGCGGCCATGAAAAGCATATCTTCTACAAGAAGTGACTACCCTTTAAGCTTTTCTATGAGCTCCAGTGCTTTCTCGGGGTTCAGCTCGCGGTTGTGACCGAAATCAAAGCTTCTTCCCTTGCCCTTGTACCTTGGTATTATGTGCACGTGAAAGTGCATGACGCGCTGCCCAGCTTCCCTACCTATGTTGGAGCCTATGTTTATACTGTCGGCGCCCAGCGCGTCTCTCGCCTTTATTGCAAACTTCTTTGACACTTTAAAAACGCTGGCTACCACATTGTCAGGTGCGTCAAGCATGTTTTCATAGTGCTCATTCGATATCACGAGCATGTGGCCCTCCTCTATCGGGTACTTGTCGAGCACCACAAAGCACTCCTTGTTCTGGTAGATCACTGCGCTTTTGTCTTCGCGAAGCCTACAAAATATGCAATCATTCATTATTTCACACCATTCGGCAAATAGGATGGGCCTGGAGAGATTTGAACTCTCGACCTACGGCTTATAAGACCGCCGCTCTGACCAGGCTGAGCTACAAGCCCACCAGTTCATTGCCTATTAATTTGTGTGGGTTCATAAATAAATACTTTGCAATTACGGCATTGTGTAATTGTTGTGCACCCACGAGGGCTTCTGGGGCACTTGCGGGAGCGAGCCTGTGAAATTGTTCAGCGCGAATATCCTTATCGGGTATGTACCGTTTACGAAGTTTATGCCTGTTGCGTTTGCGGGATAGACCGGTGTAAATCCGGGAAGGTTCCCAAGCACAAAGGCGCGGTAGAAATTGGAGTTGTAGAACAGGGATGGCGGATTCGATACGGTGCCGTTCGCTCCCGGCAGGTATATCATCAGGTATTCTACGAACGGAATGCCCTGGATGTTTATTACGCCCTCGTAGTAGCTCGACTGTATGATGGCGTTGAGCTTGACACCACTTGCATTGTAGACGCTGAGCACACCGCTGCTGCTGGGCTTTACGTCCACGCATGCTGTCTGGTTAGAGAGCGAATTGCCTATTACCAGATACGCCTTTGCGTAGGTTGTGGTGGCGTTTGATATCGGGCAGTAGTAGTTTATGTTCTGCGACGAATTTGTCGGAACAAGCGCTGCAAGCGGAACTAGCGCAAATTCCGGATCATGCACGATCTCGCACTGAGAGGTTCCGAGCACATAAGGCACCGGCGGCGTCTGCAGCGCTCCCTGAGCCTTTGCAAAAGCCTCACTGGTCGCGTTAATATGTATGCACGCAAGGAAATCGAGCGCCTGCCACTTCTGTATAAGGCCCTCATCTACAAGGAGGTACTTCGTCTGGTTGGTGTTCATGAAGCTGGCCAGAGCCTTTGGAGTGTAGTTATATGAAGGCCCCAGCACAAGGTTGGCCGCAGTGGCATAGTCTTCCGAATCGACCGCGTTGTCCCCCCTTATCACCGCGTTGCTGTTGCCAAACCAGTTTATCCAGTCGCCGTAATCCCACCACGACAAGATTCTGGGCGCGTACGGGCCGACATTCTCGCGCATCCACTGCGCTGCGGTTATCCAGTATTTTGGAACCTGATTGCAGAACATATCATAGCCGACCGAGTTGCCATTATTTAATATGGTCTGGCATACGCTTGCGCCGTGCATTGCATAATTGTATGAGGCTGCGAATACCTGCAGAAGTGGAGTGCTTTCTCCTAAAACAAATTGCGAAGAGGCGAACGATATTATCACAAGCAGCAGGGTTGTGGCTATCATATAGTTTATGTACCTGCCGCGCTCCTTTTTGTATATATAGAGGTACACAAGAAAGTATATGAGCAGCAGCGACATGGCAGCCATTCCGAATATGAAGAACAGCCCGAGTATCATTACAAAATGAAACATTGTTTTGTGCTCCTTGTATGTGCTTTCCAGCAGGTTGTCCTCGTGCGCATCGTCGACCCTGAGTTTGTAGTGGTTTTGGGCGAGAAACATCAGTTCTCCCATGATTATGCCAAGGAGCATTATTTCCGCCACTCCAAAATGCGGGAGGTATTTGACTTCGGAAAATCCCGCAAACATCAGCGGCAACGCTATCGCAAGATAGAATATCCCGCTCTTGCTCTTTCTATAGAAGACGCTTATTAGTATAAGCACCGTAGCAATTCCGGCAATGAGCCATACCACTATCGGTATGTTTGTGGTGACTCCCGTGGAGCTGTTTGCAAAGCTTATGGTGTATCCCAGAGCGCCGAATCCTGCGCTGCCGAAGTTGAACAGCATGCCGGTGGGCTCGAATTCCTGCACAGTCATGAACAACGGCGTTGCTGGGGTAGTAAACCTTGTGCTAAGGTTCACATACGCGCGCAGCGGCTTGCCTATCGGGGTTGCGAACAGCAGCACGAGCAGCACCGAAAGCAGCACGAGCAGCCACAGCGCATACATGCCAAACGAAGCCCGGATCCCAGCTATCTTGTACCTTTCGGCAAGCTTGGGCGCGTATTCCAATATCGCCACGAAGAGCAGCGAGAATAGCGGCAGGGAGATTATTATGGGTATGTGTAGCAGGCCAGGTATCCTGCCGGTAAGGGTTGCCGAATAGGGCGCGTAGAGCAGGTAGAACACCGCTATTATGGCTATCACTATGATGTTCATCTTGTAGAAGCTTTTCGTCTCGTCTTTCCTGAGCACTGATATGACCCCCTGTATAAGTATGTATATGGCAAGCACTCCCGCGTCTACCGTGTAGTAGTGGGCGCCCAGGAAAGTGGATGCAAATGCAATGCCGGCAAGTATGGCGTAGCGCATGTTATTGGGCTCCTTGACGGCAAGCAGATAAGCAGCAAAGAAGAAGAACAGCGAGAATATTCCCCATGGCTCGAGCAACTGTTCGCCCGCTATGAATGTTGTGATTAGCACGGGCATCATAGCTGCCAGGGCAGCGCCAACCAGGGCGATATGCCTGCCGTACTCGTGGTAGAGAAGCATGAACATCACGAACACGAGCAACGCCGCGGTTATGGGCGGGTATATGCTACTGACATAACTCATGAGCGAGGTGCTGAAAGTGGTGTAGTGGAACTTCATCACGTTCGCAAGGTCGTACCAGTACGCCTCTAGGTATGGCACCAAAGGTTGTATGCGATGGTTTGTTCCGTTGAGCACAACAGGCCACGCTGACGGATCAAGAAGCAGCTGGTGCCCGAACGTTATTATGTATTCAGCATCTATCATGTCAAAATAGGGGTCGAACTCAAAGTACGTGGGTGATACGGCTATGTTGGCTATTCTTGTGCCGAACGCCGCAAGCATCAGAGCGAGCAGCAGTATCCAGTACCAGTTGCTCACCAGCACCTGCTTTGCGCTCCTTCCGCTTTTATATGCCTGCTTTTCTCTCTCGGCTTCTATGTTCCTTATGAATGCGCGCTCCTCTTCGGCGTGCGCCTTTGCAAGCTCCTCATATGCTTTGCTGTGCAGCACTGCAATCTGCGCCTTCTCGCTTTCAGTAAGGTTCATAATGCTTAGCTCGGACTGCTGCTTGGCCTCAAGCTCCTGCTCCTCCCTGGCGTGCTTGCCTATCAGGTCCTGCGCATCAGCCACATTCTTGAGCTGCTCCCTTATCTCGGAAAGCTGCTGCCTGTAGCTTTGGGCTTCTTTTGAAGGAGCTGCTGGCTCGCTCGTCATGGGAGGCTTGCGCCGGAGTGCAAAGCCAAAAGTGAAAACGCCCTCGTAGTAGCAGAGCAGAAGCCCCACAATGGAGAGCAGCACGGCGTTTAGCTCGAAGAGCGCAAGCGAGAAGCTAAATGCGTGTATGTAGCTGTCGATATACCCTTCCAGCCATGTAAGGGTTGGGGTTGCTATCAGGCCGAATATGAAGCCCATTACAACCATTTCGAACTTGCTAAGCTTCGTATCCTTGAAAAGCGCCAGCGAGAAAAGGAGACCTGGTATAAACAGGGATAGGAAAGCAATTACTATCGCACTTGTAATACCAAGCATAAACCACACTTCAACTGTTCAGGATAGCCTTCGGCAATTCGACTGTTTTTATCTCCCGGTCTGGGAACTTGGTGCCCGCGGGCACGATCCTCACCTTAACGCCAATGGCGCCGTATTTTGGATACGCGGTGGCCACCGCCTCTCGCACAAGATTGGTGACATCGCCCGCTTTCGGTATGTAGCCGACGCTCTTCCTTATCGTCTTCGACCTTGCGCCCTTGGCAGCAAGCTTGCCGTTTGCAATTATTTCGGCGCCTATTGCGCCGTTCTGTATTATGTCCTTGAGCGCTATCTGTATAACCTTCCTCGCGTTTATGCCGCGCTCAAGCTTCTCAGTAATGCTCTTTGCAACGAGCAGTGGCTCAAGCATGCGGTTCTCAACTTCCACCACGTTTATCTGCGGGTTGTCGACCTTGAACTTCTTCTTCAGCGTCTCGGTTATGGCGTCGACAGTCCTTCCCGCCCTGCCTATCACCCTGCCCGGATTGAGCACGTATATCGTTATTCTAGTGAGCACTGGCGTTTTCTGTATCTCAACCCTTGAAAAGCCAGCCCTCGAGAGCTCGCTGCTCAGGAAATTCGCTATGCTCAGCTTTATTTTGGCATCATCAATGAACTTTCTTTCTATAGTCAACTCGTCACCCTGGTTGTGCTTGCGCTGGCTTTTGCTGGCTTGCGCTTGCATGAGCTTCTGCACTACCATCCTTCTTTGCCGTGCTTGCTGCGCTGCTTGCGGGCTTAGGCGCTTCAAGCGGCTTTTTGCTTGGCTGCTGCGCGTTCTTTTCAGGCTTTCGCTTTGCGCCTGCCTTTGCGGCGGCGCTGCTGCGCTTCGCTGCCTTCTCTCCCTGCATTTTCACCGCACTGAAGATGCGCGAAAGCCTTCTGCTTTTGCTGCCATAATCATTGGACAGCCCTATCTCCACTTTTGCAAACACAAGGTCGCTCCTGCGCATCGTTGCATAGCCGTAGCCGCCGCGCATCACTGTTCTGACGCCTTTTGATGGATACCTACGGTTTATCTCGCCCTTGTTGGCAGAGGCATGAACAATATACATCTCTTCTGGCATATAGCCCTTGCCGCTCGCATTGGCGTAGGCGTTGAGCACCACCTTCTTTACAAGCGATGCTGCCTTAGATGGATAGCGCCCCTTCCTGCCGTGCAGCTCGCTGCGCGCTCCCATGCCTTTATTGAACTTCCTGTATTCTATGGGTGCAGCGCCATTTATCACAGCGTCGAGCATGGCCAGCGCGGTATCCACTTTCTTGTAGCGTATGAAGTCGCACACCGCAGCCAGATCCTTATAGCTGGCGTTGAGCTCTTCGGCTCCAGCGAACACCACGTCCTTCTTGTCAAGATTGTACGAGTATCTCAATTACTTCACCGATAGGAACTTGCTTCCGCGCGTAGCCTTTATTCCAGGAGCGGAATGGATGACGCGCTTTGTCGAGTAGACGAACTCGCCCAGCCGGTGGCCGAGCATGCCAGCGCTTATCTCTATGGGCACGAATTCCTTGCCGTTGTATACGGCAAACTTCATGCCTATCCACGAGGGCATTATTACCGCCTCGCGCACGTGCGTCTTTATGGGCTTGTCAGAATGCCCCGCCTTTCGGGCCGCAATCTTCGCTAGCAGCTTCTTGTACGCCAGCCCGTTGCGCAGTATGCTGCGCCTAAGCCTTGATTTTACAAGCTTTATGTATTCTTGATCGCTGAGCTGTGCTAACTCAGAAGGCGTCTTGCCCCTGAATGCCACTCTTTCTGCCATTTGATCACTTCTTCCTCCTTCCTACGCGCCTTGCCGCGATGTTGCCCACCTTCCTGCCCGGAGGCGCGTTCCTCGAGGTCATTGAGCTCTTGCCCTTGTGATGCTGCTTGCCGCCGAACGGGTGATCAACAGGGCTCATCTTTACGCCGCGGTTGGTTGGCCACGTCCTGTTCACAGCGTGCATGCGGTAGAAATTCTTGCCCGCTTTTATCAGCGGCTGCTCAGTCATGCCACCGCCCGCGACCACGCCAAGCTGCGCCCTGCTGTCGCCGCTTATGGCTACCTCGGCCTTTGAAGGCATTACCACGACGGTTTTGTCGCCGATATGCGACTCGATAAGCGCAGAGCTTCCGGCAGACCTCACGTATTTGCCCCCGTCGCCCGGCGCAGATTCTATGTTGTAAATCGGAGTGCCTTCAGGTATCTCGGAAAGCTTTAGCACGCTGCCGAGCGAGAAGCCCTTTGCATTGACATATACCTTGTCACCCACTTTTATGCCCTCTGGGGCTATCATGTAAGAATAGGAGAAATCATCATATTGCAGCTTCATGAGCGGCGCGCTATGGCCTGTGCTGTTTATTATGGCGACCACTTCGCCAACCGCATCATTCTTCCCGTAGCTCACGCTCACGTCAAAGGTGCCGGGTAGCTTGGTATAGACGTTGGAGCCTTTGCCCCTCCTTTGCTGCCTCAATTTCTTTCCCATTTTTCACGCCTTACAAATCTATGCATAATATGCGATCACAATTTATACAAGCTTTAGCTTTACCGCAACATCGGTGGCCTTGAACCCCTTTGCCAGCTTTATATACGCCTTCTTCGTGTTAGTAGGCATATTTTCGGTGTTCACTTTTGCCACTTTCACTCCGAACATCTTTTCGAACTCCTCCTTTATGCTCGCTTTTGTCGCGATCGGGCTTACAATATAGGTTATGACGTTCTCTCGCTCCACCTTGCCTATCGCCTTCTCTGTTGCCAATGGGTATATGAGCACGTGCATTTTATTGCCTTTTTAGATTGTAGTTTTTTAGCGCTGCGCTTATCTCGCTTATTGCAGCCTCGCTCCATACGGTTGCCCTGCCGGCGTTGCCGCCCGGGGCAAGCACTCCCGCAGTAAGCGAATAGACGTCGCACGCGTCTGCGCCTGGCAGGTTGCGGGCCGCCTTGAGCGCCGGAGCGCCCTTGCTAAACACGAAGAGCAGCGACTTCCTGAAATTTCTTGTTGAGGAGGAGCGCCTAAGCCCCTTGCGGATTGAAGGCTTCTTGCTCGCTTCTATGTAGCTATAAATGCCCAGCTTGCGCAACACTGCAGTGAGCTGCTTTGTCTTTGCTATGCTTTCTACGTCGTTGCTAAGTATGATAGGCATGCTCATGCCTGCGCCGCCCGCTTCGCGCTTCGTGGCGGAGATGGCGCTCGCTATCGCCTTCTGGTATTCCTTCTTGTTTATCTGTTCGTCGAGCTTCTTCTCTATCATGTGCGGGTGCGCGCGCTTGCCCTTTACCGCTGAAGGTATCCTTTTCACCTTGCCCTGCGTGCCGCCGCCGAGCTTCTCCCTGGGCCTTATTGCTATTCCCATATGCCTGCCGGTCCTGTACGAGTTCATCGCGCCGTAATATGTTGCCGTGGTCTGCATCCCGGCAAGCGCGTAGTGCCCCTGCGGCTGCAGCCTGCTCGCAATTTCGGCTATTACAGCGCGCCTTATCACGGGCACGTTCACCTGCTCGTTGAAAACGCTGGGCAGCTCTATCGATTTTTCCACGCTGCCATCAAGCTTCAAAACATTATGCATATCATCACTTTGCTATGTATACGATCTTCGGCTCCTTCACTCCGCCTGCGTTCCTGTTTGTGATTGATTTTTTGATCTGCAGCAGCCTCTTTGCCGGGCCAGGTACAGATCCCTGCAATACTACGTAGTCACCCTTCACAACGCCATAGTTGGCGAAGCCACCCTTCTTGTTTATCTGCTCCGCGTCGCTTTTGGTGCCCATCTTTAGAATAAGCTTGTTGTGCTCGGTGCGGTAGTTGAACCCCAACTGACCTGCCTGCGGAACCGTGTAAAGCACCTTGGGCGGCTTGAACGGGCCCAGCGTGCCTATGTGCCTTATCTTCTGCGACGCCTTGCGGGCCAGCCTTGCGGTGCCAAACCTCTTTATCGGGCTCTGCCAGCCCTTACCCTTTGAAATCGAAGAAACATCAACATACTCGCCTGTCTTAAAATACTGCTGCACGCTTATCTGCTTGCCGAGCATGCCAGACGCAAAGTCGAGCTTCTCAGCGACGCTTTTGCCTCCCGTGCCAGCCTCGAACCTTATTGGGTGCTTGCCCAAGCCTACGCTCTTGGGGTAAGCCGCGACGAGCAGGCGCACATCAGAGTAATCGCCGGTCTTTTGCTTCACGCCTTCGAGCTTTGATTCATCATTCTTTATGTTCTTCATTTTAAGCTTTGCTGCAAGCCCCCTGCTATAGATCACCATGCTTGATCTGTTGTAAAAGTTGTCGTCCTTCTTGTAAAGCCTTATCCCGTAGACTTCCATCTGCGGTATTTCAAGCACCGTGCACGCCCTGAACACCTCGGCGCCTTTTGAGGCAGACTCTGTGCCGTCTATGACGCCCATGTGAGTCATGCCAACCTTGAATGCGACGATGTTTGTTGGTGCCCTCTCGCCTATTAAAGGAAGAGAGCGCAGCCTGGGCAGGCGCCTAGAAGCGCGCCTATGATGCCAATATTGCATTGAACCTCTGTGCATATGCAAAACCTTATGAGCAAGAAGCAGCACGCATGTGGCCTTGCTTCCTTGTCATCGAATATAAAGCATGCATCAGGATATTCTCTATCTATTGCTTGTATATCTTTTTATACTTTTACCTTTTCTCTGGTTTATCGGAATTATGGCGCTTGCCACCTGCATGTCGCGGAGCACCGAATTTATGGTTGCCCTGAGCGCGGTAACATCTTGCGCTTCTATGCTTATTGTGAGCGTGCCGCCTTTGCCGCGCACGCTCATCGAGCTCCTTTTGTACTTGGAGGCTTTCTTAAGCGCGAGTATCTTGGCGTAGTGCTTACCGTCAACAGTTATTACCGCTTTCACGCTGGTGTCATTAGCGCCCATTGAACCACAACGCACTATGCCCTATGCATAAAGGCGCGCTTGCTCGGCCTCAACGGTATTGAGCCGGATCTTTTCCTTACTATGCCCCTATGCTTTCTTCCTGCGCTTGTTAGGCCGCGAAGCGCCCTACCCTTTTGGGTAAGTATTGCGCTGTAATATGGGTCGGAAGCAAGCACTTTTGACTGCCTGTTGAGCATTATCACTTCGTAGTATTCCTTGGTTCCAGCCTTGCCCACGAAATACGAGTTGAGCACCTCGTAGTTTTTGTAAGCTTGTGCAGCCCGCTCTTCCGCTATCGCTTGCAGCGACTTCGCCCTCGTGAAGAATCTGCCGCTCTTTGAAGGCTTCCTGCCGCCGCCGTGCTCCTTTCGCTTGCTGCGCCCTCCGCGCACCCGCACGCGCGCTATGTCTATGCCTTCCTTTGCCTTATAGCCGAGCTCCCTCGCCCTTGCTATGTTGGTGGGCTTCGCTATCTTTGTTATGGCTGGTTCTGCACTCCACTGACTCAACCTGCTCTTGTATATTGCGCTTCTTTCCTTGTATTCGGCTCTAAAAGTCTTTTTTATCTGCTCGTAAGTTCCCATTTGAATTACCCTGTAAAGTGTTGATTTTCATGCAGGCAACGTGCGGTAAGCAATAAGCATGCGTCTCTGCAGACACCATTGCAGCCTTGGAATTTCAAAGCGCTGCATCCGCTTGGCTATTATATTTGGTTCCGTTATATTTTTATATACATATGCGAAGAAAGCAGGCGCCTAAGCGAAAACATACCGAATAGCGCCAGTGGGCTTTTCCGCGCATATTATGTGGCTCGCCGCGCAGGCATTTATGCGCAGCAAAGCGTATTTATATTTTTCTTCCATGAAAAGGCTCCGCTAAGCCTATCGCGTACGGCTCATCTCAACCTGCAATGTCCGTGTATCATTACGTGCAACAAACCTCTTCCATCATATAGCTGTAAATCGTCAGCATTTTTCCGATATTTCGGAGAGCGCCCGCTCTTGCGCATTTGCCAGTTTTATCCCTATGCGCTCGGCAAGCTGCGTTTTGTTGCCTACTACGCTGTGTTATATATAGAATAATAGAATACTGTATAAAATCCAACCTTCAACTAAGTTGAGGAAATTCCAGGTATTAAAACTAGTTTTTATCGCTGCGATTTCTCTTGCTTGATGCAACAACACCGCCAACTTCTGCTGCCCATAGATAATTATTGCAAACATATTTACGGATTAATATGGAATTTATATAGGGTGTGGTAAATGATAGTAAAACGTGTGGGTGTATTTGTATACGCAAAATTAGACAAGGGCGAGAATCTGTTCGGAGCGCTCGGCAAGATTTGCGCTATGCAGCGCATAAAAAGCGGCTTCATCGTATTTGGGATAGGCACCCTGAAAAACTTTGAGGTAGGATACTTTGACGGGAAGAAGTACATCAAGCAGAAATACAAGGAGTCTCACGAGCTTATTGCCATGCATGGAAGCATCGCGAATGCAGAACAGGTGTTTCATGTGCACGCTGCACTAGGGGGCAAGGATCATAAGGTTGTTGGGGGGCACCTCTTTAGCGCAACTGTGGCTTCGCTGGTAGAGATGCTTATAATGAAATCTGGCACCATGTTTACTAGAAAGAAGAATGATGAAACTGGACTAAACGAACTGTTTTTCAAAGGGTAATTCCATGCACATTGGCAAGTTGAACGGAATAATAATACCTATGATAGCGCCATTCAGGAATGGCAAGCTCGACCATGAATCGCTTGAGAAGATTGTGGACTTTGCAAGCAGGATAGGAGCAAAGGGGGTATTCCCGGGGAGCTCGACCGGCTGCTTCCCACTCATGAGCTTTGAGGAGCAGGCAGCCCTTATAAGTGAGGTTTCTGGTATTATCAAGGGGGACCTTGCTTTTATACCAGGAGTAGGGAGAAACTCTGTAAGCGAAACAATAGAGATGGCAAGGAGGGCTGAAGATGCTGGTGCAGATACTGTGGTGGTGGTGACACCCTATTACATAAAGATGGATAACATCTCTCTTCTCAACTACTTCGACAAGATAGCAGGCGCGCTTGGCAGCCTGAGCATCATAATGTATTCGATACCGCAGCTTACTGGCAATAATATAAGTCCGGATGTCGCCTTCAAGGCCGCGGAGAAGCACAAGAACGTGATAGGAGTGAAAGACAGCAGCGGCGATTTTAGGAACATGGCAGGGTTTTTGGCGAGGAGGCCTGAGGGCTTTCTGGTATTCCAGGGGCAAGATGACCTGCTGCTCCAGTCGCTCAAACTCGGTGCTGACGGAGGCGTGTGCGGCACGGCCAATTTCACGTCGCTGCCGACCGAAATCTACAAAGCGCATGCAACTGGCGACTACGAAAAAGCGCTTGAAATGCAAAACAGGCTCACCGAGCTGATGAAACTGCTAAGCGGTTTCCCGTTTCCTGTGGGATTCAACTTTTTGTTTAGCAAAGTGATGTACGGCAATGACACAGTCGGAATGATACCCCCAATGGCAAGCTTGAATGACCGCGAAGGCGCGCGGCTCTATGAAGAGGCAAAGAAATTTTTGTGAGCATATAAAAAACAGGCGAGGACAGAATGCGCCAAGAGCAGATTGGCAAAGGATAATAAATTGTCTTTAGGTAAATTGATTTTGGAGGGGATGAATTGCAGCATGAATTTCTTGAAGATCTAAAGGAGAGGGTTTTCATTGTAATACTTAGCATGATCGACCCTGACGAGAGCCACGAGCGATGGCTAGAGCGGCAAAAAAGATTGCATGTTGAAAAGGGATCAAAAGCGGGTGATGCAGCACACAAAAAGGGCGAGTGATTCTGCAGCTTTGAAAAATGATTATTGTTGGCCAACGCCCAGAAAACGGCTTTGTTGATTTAATCTGACTTTATCAGCAAAATTTGACTTTTTCAACAAAAACTAAAAAAACGGCTTTGTAGTTTAATTACCAATAAAACTACAGATTAGGGGATAAAACTACAAACCACTAAAAACGAAACATTTAAAAATGTATCTTGAGAATTTGAAAAAGGGGGTATGAAATGGCAGAAAAGAAGAAGCATCGGGGTAGATACTGGGCGATGTTTTTCCCAGCGCTTATTGCTATGATCGCATACATGGATCGTTCAAATATCGCTGTCGCTAGCACTGAAATAATACCACAGTTCCACCTGACACTGGTCGAATTTGGCCTGATAAGCTCGATATTCTTCTGGGCTTACACTGCAATGCAAATACCAGGAGGAATCATGTCAGAGCGCTACGGACCCAGAAAGAGCCTTTCTCTTGCTTTCGGATGGTGGAGCACGTTCACAATGCTAACTGCCGCAGGCTTCAGCTTCCTGTCATTCCTTGTCATAAGGGGCCTGTTCGGATTGGGCGAGGCGCCGATGTACCCGAGCACAGGGAACCTTTACAGCAGATGGCTCAAAAAGAATGAGATGGGCATAGCAGATGCGTGGCTTTACACAGGCACATGGCTGGGGCCGCTTTTCAGCACAGTCGTATCAACATGGATTATGATTGCATGGGGCTGGCCAGCAATATTCATAGTATTCGGAATTATAGGCTTCATAGTCTTGATAGGCTACTATGCGATTATGAGGGACAGGCCTGAAGAGGCGAAGTACATTTCGAAGGAGGAAATAAAAGAGATTAATGCAACATATGCAAAGCCAGAAATTGAAAGGGGGAAGACAACAAAGAAGTGGGCACCTTGGAAGACGCTCGTAAGCAATGGGAGGTTCTGGGCTTTTGGCTTCACGCACGGCGCAGCGGACCTGATGGTTTATGCGCTACTTACAATGCTTCCTCTGTATCTGCTTGATGCAAGGCACATAAAGCTTGCTGCATTGCCAGTATTCGGCGTGTTGCCGTGGATCATGGGCATAATAGGGGTGCTATTCTTTGGCTACTATCTCGACTCCAGGATAAAGAGGGGCACAACACTGAAGCACACATATGCATATCCTGCCGGCATAGGGCTCGTAATTGGTGGTATTTTGTTCCTTCTTGGAGGCTGGGTTGCGGGGGTAGTCACTTCAATAGTGTTGATAGCGTTGGCGATGCTTGCGATATCACCGCACGAAGTAACAAGCTTCAGCATAGAGGCAAGAATGGGACACGAGTATTCAGGCACGTATAGCGGATGGCTCAACTTCTGGGGCAATCTGTTTGGTTCGTTCTCGCCGCTGCTGATAACTGCAATAGCTGCCTCGATAAGCTGGAGCGCAGCAATAATGACGCTGGGCATAATGATCATCATTCTCGGTGCGCTGTGGTTTGTGGTAAACCCGGACAAGAGCTTTGCACCAAAAGTAATTCCAAGCTACATACCAATGAAAGCGAAGGCAGGCGAGTGATGTTCATCACTCGTAAAATGCCCAATAAGGTGAGCACATGGACGTAGTGATAATCTCAAAAGAGGACAATGTGGCAACAGCCATA
>JBMFTZ010000015.1:0-18942 GCA_049966775.1 Candidatus Micrarchaeia archaeon | reverse complement strand
CGCCCAAGCAGGTAGAAGGCATAAACTGCATGAATGCAACGCAGTGCGGAAACCTTCCTGAACAGAGCCTTTATATTGGCAACATTACGCTCTGGTCAAACATGACAAGCGTCAAGAACGAGAGCACCGCGCTTGGCCTGCAGAATGCTATAAGGTAGCCGCTTTACGCATAGCTCGCTGATTCTGCACCGCCGTTTCTGATGCAGCATCCATGCCATTCAGCATACGGCACAATATCAGACGCCCGTGCCTATGCTCGAGAAGAGCGCGCCTATCGCGTAATGCATTATAAAGAATATTACCAATCCTACTACAATAAACACCGGCAGGTATTTCAGGCCTTTTACCACTGATCCAGAAGAAATGGCACTCATTATCAGCGCGGCGAAACCCGTTATTATTATTATTGCAGCAAGGGAAAAGTCGTGGTACACGACAGGCCCGATCTTTGGCGGGCTCGGCCTAAGGAATGAAAGCCCTGTAGTTGGCAAGCCGCCGGGGTTGCTTGCCAGGATGCCTTTCCACACCGTATCAGTAACAACGATCATCTGGCTCGTAAGGCCGTATAGCACTGGCGCAGCAACAAGCCCTGCGAAAGCTATGAATATGCTGTACATGAACAGCTGCCCTGCCACTTCCTTCTGGACAAGCTGTTGGTTTCGCATGTCCCTTGCAATCTGCTCTATGAGATCAGCCATCGCGCCGCCGTAGCGCAGCGCCTCTACCATCATGCGCACCGCATGCGCGAGCTGGATGGAGCGGTACCTGCCGGTGAGCTTCTTCAGCGCGTCCTCGAGGTTCTCGCCGCCGAAGATGCTCCTGCTCATCACCTTCATGTCGCTGCTGATCGGCTCGTATTCCGGCCTTGAAGCGAGCAGCAGCGCCCTGTCTAGCGCAATGCCGCTCCTCAGGTTTGCAGAAGCAATTTGGAGGAAATCAGGAAGCACAAGCTCCATCCTCGTCTTCCTCTTGTCTATCATGTATTCGAGGATCATATACAGCAATACTAGATATATGGCCGCCGAGCCCACACCGGCGAAGAACGCTATCAGCGCTCCCAGCTTGAGCAGATATACGGCAAACGCCGCCACTATCAGTATCACGATCGAGCCCACTATCGCGATCCTTAGGAATTTTTCCACACTTGTCTTGAGCCCTGACAGATCGAGCTCGTTCGACACGAACAGTGACACGCGCCTTGAGACAAGCCTTTCAAACCTTATGCTTTTAACATCCATAGTATCACATGCTGAATACTGGCCTAGAGCTCCTTATAAGCATCAGGAATATTATCTGCAGGAACAATAGCCCGACTATCACGAACATGAGCAGTGTAGTAGTGACCGAAAAGAGCGCTATGAAAGTGGTGAGTATGGTAACGACGGCTATGCCCATGCTGGGCAGTATCACCCCGAAGAGCATGTAGAACATTGCAATCGCGTTGAGCCTCTGCCCGTAGCGGCGGAGCTCTATTATGCGCTCCTGGGATATCTGGTCGATGACGCTCTGCAGCGCAGAGACCACATCAGCTCCGGCCCTTATGCTTACTGAGGCTTGCAACATTATGCGCCTGAAAGAGGCGCTTTTCGTGCCTGCGACAACATTGTCTATCGCGTCTTCCAACGGCATGCCCAGCTGAACAAGCTCCACAATCTTGGCAAACTCCTTGCTTGCCGCGCCATAGCCCGTGCTTATGAGCACTATGGCGTTGAAAAGCGGCATTCCCGAACGCAGCGAGATTATCATGTCCCTTGCGGCGAAGAGTATGTCGCGCTCGACGCTTTTAGAATCTGCGGTGCTTTTCCTTGAGGGGAAATTAAGAAAGTTGATGAACGCTATCCTGAATACGACAACGCCTATTAGCACCGAGAATACAATGTTGTACGCTACCGGCAGATGAACCTTTTCAAAGAGCAGAAATGCAGTAAACGCAAGCACTACTCCAAGCATCGCCGATGCGATAAGCATGCGTTTTATGAAATCGTAAAGCGTACCCTTTATACCGTGCTCCTTGAGCGACAGCTCTAGACCCTTGTGCTTTGCGCCGATGCCCTCTATGTACAGCCTGATGCTGCTAGGCTTCTTGGGGCCTGCCCTTGCGGCGGGCATCGATGGTGGTTGTGCGGTCTGCAGCGCTTCCCCAGGCATACTTGTCTGGAACTGGGCCTGCGCGGGACTTTCAGCTTTGCGCCGCGTGCCCTTGGGCTTTCCAAAAGAGAAAAAGCCGGGCTTGGGCTCCAGCTCTATGGTTTCGTTGCCCACCGTTATGACCCGCTTCTTCTTGTTAAACATTAGGCCACCCTGCCAAGCAGCACGAGCGCCTCAGCAAGGCGCTGATCTCTCAGCTCGAATAACGAGCCCTCAAGCTCGCTCTTTGGCACCTGCTTGCCTTGCCTTTTGCTAGAATTGACCACCTGGTTGAGCCCGTAGAGCTCCTCCTGCACTATCGCCATGTGCTCCTTGTCAAACACATTCTCCTTAAGCCCTTCTATTATGCGCTCGAGCTCTGCTATCTGGTCCGTCAAGGCCAGATTTGGAAGAACAAGCTCGCTAATGTTAACCTGCCTTGTTCTGAAAGCGGGGATCTTGGCGGCAGAACCCAGTTTCTTTATTACAGCACCAAGCTCCAGCTTTGCCTTCTTGGCTTCCTCTTCGCTTGACTGGGCACGCGGCGCTTGCTGCGGCTTTGCCGCATTCTGGAAGGGCGCTTGCACAGCGGGGGGTACCTGACGCGCTGGCACCTGCGGCTGCGAGTAGGCTGCTTGCGCAAGCCCTGCAGTAATTATGTGAGCGGGCCTTTGCGCCTCTTTTGGGGGTCGCTCTTCCCGCACCCTGCCAGAATATATGCGCGTAATCTTATTCAGAAGCTCATCGTATGTCACACCACTTGATGGCGCGGCCTCTACCTTTGAGATGTCAACGAAGCCCACCGCGCTCTTCGCTGACGCTTCCTCTATGTCTTCCGCCATGCCCAGCATGTCTTTATAATCCATAACACCAATACACCATGGGCCATCTGCTATCTCAGCATGCCCCCCTCGTACTTTACGTCGTTGTCTACCAAGTCCATTATGCGCTCCTTGCGCTTGTAGTAGTGAGCGACAACCAGTCCGGATTCGTTAACATCTAATATGTTGTTCTTTACCATCCAGTTAAGAACCTTGCTCTTTTCAGCTATTTCATCGCTTATTTCGGTTCTTGTAAGCCCGCCGTAAAGGGTCAGCAACTCCATTAGCCTGCTCATGTCGTTCACGTGGGAGAATGTGTCGTCGCGCATATTCCACTTGTACAGCACATTTATGTCGCCGTCGCGGAGCACTTCTCCATATTCGAGAACGCGCCTTATGCCCTTGCTCCTGTGCCTAAATAGCACGACAATGCTGCCTATTGCGTTTAGCATTATCTTTGGTATATCTATTGGGGGGTTTGTCATTCTCACTATGGTGTCTTGCGCATTGTCAGCGTGCACTGTGCCGTATACAGCATGACCTGTGTGTATCGCCTCGAACAGAGTTTCAGCATCCTTCTCCGTCCTTATCTCCCCGACTACCACAATATCTGGCCTCTGCCTAAGTGCGTTGACCATAAGGTTGTAGAGCGTAATCTCGCCTTTTCCCTCCGGGTTGGGCTGCCTGCTAAGCATAGGCACCCACTGCAGGAATGAAGGCAAGGTAAGCTCCCTTGTCTCCTCTATTGATATGACTCGCCTGTTTGCAGGGAAGAATATGCTCGACGCATTAAGGAAGCTCGTCTTGCCGCTTGCTGTGCCACCAGAGAACAGTAGGCTTATCTCGTTCTGTATGGACAGCCATACCAATGCTGCAAGCTCGGGGCTTATGGTGTGATTCTGTATCATCGCCGGCATGGTCCACGGGTTCTTCGCGAATTTCCTTATAGTGATGGTGTTGCCTACTTGCGACACCGGGAAGAGCGTTGCATTGACCCTTGAACCATCGGCAAGCTCCGCGTCCATAAGCGGCGAAAGGTTGTTTATCTCCCTGCCCACGCGCCTCCCTATCTGCTCTGCCTGCTCATAGATGGTATCTTCGTTGAGCGGTCTTATGTTCGTCTTGCACCAGCCGTGAACCTTGTGGAAGACGTAAATAAAGTTCTTAGAGCCATTTACGGTTACCTCTTCGAGGTTTTCGTCTGCAAGGGGCCCTTCAAGATCCCCGAGCCCCAGCATCATGTTGAGTATATACGATATCAGCACTTTCTTTGTTTCGCTCTTTGTACCTGGCAGGTTCTTGTCTATTAGCAGATTGCTCGCTGCTATATACTTGTTGTTAAGCTCCTCAACGTATTCCGCGTTTTCTATCCTTATCGGATCAACAGGGACCATGGCCATTAGCTCCTTCCTGAAAGACATTAGCAGCAACTTTGTGGCTTCACCTATGCCGGGGTAAGTTAGGTTGTACAGTGGTATGAAATCCGCGGCGCGGATGAGCTTGACGTGCACTTTCATGCCATGCGCATCCAGATCGTATTCTGCAAGTACCTCTTCCACTTCTTTTTCCTTAGCATCATCCTTTTGGTCGGGCATGATCTCTCTCTCAAAAGCTAAATTTTCTTTGACAGCTTATCTATATCCTTCTTTATGCTGTGCACCTTGCCACGCGATTTCTTGCTGCTCGCGGCGACGCTCTTTACCTTAGCCGCTTTCTCTGCGAGCGATAGATGGAGCGTATCAAGCGCTTTGAGCTGGCTGGACAGATTGCTTATCTCCGCCTTAGCACTCTCAATCTGCTTGGTTATGACATCGACGTCGCCCTTCAGCTCCTGCAGCTTGTCGTATAGCATCGCTGCATCGCCGAACGAGCTTTTCAACGCACTCACCTTCTCGGTCAGCTCCTTTGCGGTGCTGCCTATCCTGCCCTTGCTGTCAACCATAAGCGAATGCATCTTTGCGTATATGTCGTTGAACTCTGATTTCTCCATATTCAGCGTGCGTATTGCACCAGCTCTGTGCATCTTAAAATCGGCCAGATCGGAATTCACTGATTTGACCTCATTGCTGCGGTCTTGCATTGATTTTGCAAGAGCTTCAAGCTCCGCACTGCTCTCCCTAAGCTGCTTTATAATATCATTGTTTTTCTGGAGCGCCTGCCTCTTGAGCTCCGCTGCTTGGGCATCTATGCTTTTGAGCATCGCCTTGAACGCTTCGGCATTGCTTGCTTCTATAGCCCTTAGTGCTTCCCTTGCTGCGCCCGCTTCCTTCAATGTGGCCGCAACTTTCGCATTTCCTTCTTCTATGGCCCTGTCAAAGTTTGTATAGCTCATCATGTCGAGGCGCTTGCTAAGCTCTTCGAAGCGCTTGTTTATCGCGTTGTAGGTATCTTCGGCTTTTTTCACTGCGTCGTCGATCCTTTTCGTGCTTGTGTTTGCAACTTCCTCAAACCTGCCAATTTGAGATAGCAAGCCCTCAACATCAGGCAATGCCTCCCTGTAGCTCTTTTCCAAAGAGCCTATGTTCACGTTTACATTTTTTATCGCTTCGAAGAACCTGTCAAGCGTGATGCTCTGCGATGACAGCTCTTCTTCGACAGTGCCCTTCTCATTTTCGAGCTTCTTTTCGGCAGCGCTCAGCTCCTCAGTGCCGAGCTGCAGCAGTTCCACAAACATCCTTCCCATTTCGTAGCTTATCTTGACAACGCCAGCGCTGTCCAGCACCTTTGCCCAGTCCTCAACGACCTTAGGGTCTACGCCAAGCGATAGCGATAGGCTGTTAAGATCCACCTTTCCCCTTTCTCTCAAAAGATCGACAAGCGTGTCTATTGTCGTCTTCGCTTCGCCCGCTTCTTCATTCTCAGCCATGGTTGCCACGCTAGTATTTATCTGGAAATGTTTTTAACTATTGCCTTGATAATCCCGCGCCTTCCTACAGCACGTTCCTGTAGAACAGCGAGAACATAAGCGCGATAAACACCATGAATACTATGCTTGTGATTGGTATTCTGGTGAAAATGAACATCAGCACAAATATCGCGCCCAACGTTGCAATATATATGCGCGCGTTCCAGCGCAGAACCTTGCTGCCGTCAAGCGGGGGCACGGGCAACATGTTGAAAAACGCCAGCAATATACTTATGAATATGGTAAACTCCAGCATGTAATAAAGATAGCTGCCCGCAGGCGGCCTTGCAAGCAGAAGCGCGGCAAGGAACACTGCAAACACGGCGAAATTCGTAAGCGGGCCAGAAATAGACACAATGCCATCCTCTTTGCGCGTGAAGTTGGTTGTGTATATCATTGTGGCTCCCGGTATGCCGAGCAGGAAGCCGAAAAATCCGGTTGCAAGAGTTATCATCAGGCCCATTCGCGACGTGCGGAAAGCGGCTATGGCACCGTAATGTTCAGCAACGAACTTGTGCATAAGCTCGTGGAGCACGAAGCTCAGGGTTACTCCAAGTGCCACGATTGGCAGCAGGTATACAAAACGCTGTGCGAACGCGACAAACGGCGAAGCACTCTCTATACCCCCGTCAAGGGTGAGCGCAAACGCTATTATAAGCACGATATCGGCTAAAAGTATGTCCTTTGCTTCTTCGGTTTTTGAGATGTTCGCCCTAAGCATAAGGAGATATTTCTAACAAGCATATAAAAAACCTTCACTCAAATAATATTATGCAATAGCTCCATCGTCTAGTGGTCAAGGATAGCAGGCTCTGGACCTGCGGACGCCAGTTCGAATCTGGCTGGAGCTAAACCGGTGTTGATATGCAGGGCAAGGATAGGGAGATGAGCGGCCACGTAATAGTATGCGGCTTTGGCATCCTCGGCCAGAAGGTGGTCGATGTGCTGGCCGAGCACGGCATGAAGTTCATTGTTATAGACAACGATCCAAAGGTTGCGAATATTATAAGGGAATACGGCTATGATGTGATAGAGGGGGATGCAACGCGCTCCAGGACGCTCAGGCTTGCCGGCATTGAGAGGGCAAAGGCGATAGCAATAGCGCTGGATGACGACGCGAAGAACCTGTTTACGGTGCTGACGGCAAGGGATTTAAACAAAGACATATTCATAGCGGCACGAGCAAACGACGAATTCGTGAGGAGCAAGCTCATAGAGGCGGGAGCCGACTATGTTGTGATGCCCCAGAAGGCTGCAAGCAAAGAGATCGCAGACGAAATACTCAAATGATTGCATGGCAACGCTTAGCACGGCTGAGGAGGTGCCCACGCGGCTGATAGTGCTTATTGTTGCTGCGGTTATAATAGTGCTCTCCGTTTCCGTGTACTACATTTATGAGATTACTGGTAATACTTACATAGCGGCGTACTTTACACTCTCGACGCTTTTTGACTACAGCACCATAACTGGCGCCGCGGGGATAAACCTTTCAGCGCTCACGGCACAACAATTTGCTACCGTGCTTGCGGTGTTTGTTGTGGATGGCGTTGCAAAGGCGATGCTTGTGGGCTTCGTCATTGCCGCATTCATAAACGCTCTCATGTCTATTGATATAAGGACAAAGATGGGCAACATAGCGGTGAGGGGCATACGTGACCACGTGGTGCTTTGCGGCTATTCGCAGCTTGCCGAAAGGCTATGCGCTGACTTGGGCAAACGCAACGCCAAATTCGTGATAATAGAGAAATCGCAGGAGAAAGTCGACCTACTCACGGACCTTGGCTATAAGGTAATAGCGGGGGATTTTACCAAGGAAGAGGTATTGGCAAGGGCAAAGCTTGCATCGGCGCGAGCAGTTGTGTTCGCTTCTGACAACGAGTATATAAACCTGCTTGGCATAGTCACGGCACACCACCTTTACCCTGAGCTGCGCCTCATAGCAAAGGCAAAGGAGGAGCCGACCATAACAAAGATGCACAGGGCTGGCGCAGACCTCTGCATAATACCAGAGGTGCTCGCTGGGCTTGACATAGGGGATTCCATTATCGCGAAGGTGTCATGATGGCTTATGCAACTAGAAGTAGGTATGAGCTGCTGGGCATAGCTGCACTGCTGTTTGCCGTTTCGGTACTGCTCACGCTGCTCGCCGGTATAGGCTTGCAGTCTTCCCTTCTTGAAAACCTCTTCGGCTCGCTGGAGATAGGTTATACCATCGTGGGCTTCAGTACCGCTGAGAACGCGCTCGTGCTTGCTTCTGCTTTCCTTGACACCATGGTCTTCGCGCTTATCACGGTCGTATTTGCAAGCCTGTTCTTCGGAGCAATAACTAAGCTCAACATAAGGGAGCGAAGGATACTGATGAAGGTTAGAAAGCTTAAGCACCATTCCATAGTGGCGCCGTTCAACGGCTTCGCCATGGAGGTTGCCACAGAGCTGAAAAGCAGGGGCAGGCAGGTGGTCGTAATATGCCAGACAAGGCAGGATTTCGATCATGTTTACCGCAGGGGCTTCATGCCGATAGTGGGCGATGCGCGGAGCGTGGAGCTGTTTGAGGCGGCAAACGCGCGGAATGCTGACAACGTAATCATCTGCGACGACAACGACATAATCAATACGCTCATAGCGATGACCGCGAAAACCGCAAATGCAAGGATAAAGATCGTCTCTAGGGTGAGCAGCGAGAGCAGCATACCGAAGCTTGGCATAGCTGGAGCATACAGGATGATAATGCCGGAGATAACCGCAGGGGAAGACGTGGGCAACGAGCTAGTGAGGCGCCTAGTGGCGACTTGAAGAGCTATATCACGGGCTGTGCTTGGCTGGCCTCTTTATCTGCGAGGACCATTTGCTCCAGTAGTCGTACTTCGCATTGTTGCCGCTCCGTTTAGCCGCATTTACCTCCTTTTCAATCATTTCATAGAAGTTGCTTGATACCTGCTGCGCGGTCTTGGCAGCCTCGCTATAATATGCGGCTTTGCTGTCGTGCTCCGACTTTTCTTTCTCGTACCGCTTTGCTTCAGCTTTGCTTTTTGCCGCGAGCGCCTTCTTCCCCGCTTCGGCGCTCCTGGCCCGCTCTGCCTCGGCGCTCTGCCTTAGCCTCTCCGCCTGGGATTCAATTCTGAGCTGGTAGCTGTCTTCGGCTTTGTTGTACGCTGTAAATTCTTCTGGTTTGAATCCCTTCTCAAAACGCTTGACCGCTTCGCTCTCGTAATGCTCCTTGGACCCATAGCGCGGCGCGGTCTTGACCCTCTTGTACAGTGCATATTCGCCGATATAGCCTTCCTTTAAGGCGGCATTGGCCGGCTTGAGTGCGTTGTTAAAACTTTTCGGGGCGTTTGCAATATCCAAAACCTTCCCAACAAATGGAGCCTTAGCTAGGGCAGCCTTGCTCGAATACGTCGCTTTTAAATTGCCGCTAAACGTGCCGCCCGCCCTCTCCTTGCTTATCGATTGGAGCTCGCTCTGGTATTTCTGCGCTAGATTCTTGAACGCCTCTTCTCGCGTGGCGCCAAAGTTCTGCCAGTTTTTCTTATCTAGCTCTAGCTGCATCTTTAGCTGCTTTTTGTACATGTTTGTTATTCCTTGCGCCGCGCGGCCCTGCAACCATTCACTGTTTTTTATGTGTGTAGATGAGAGCAACGCCTTGTTTACTTTGTAATGCACATTGCGTATTGCACCCATCCTGCCTGAGAACACTGCAAGCTTTACTGTGTTAGCCCCTCTCGCGCCTGGTGCTTGAAGCGGGGCAGCGGGATTGGAGCCTGGCCTTGATAGCGTTTCGAGCCTGTTCTGCGCTTCTTGGCCTTGCTTTATCAGCGGCTGCCTCTGCAGATTTCTAAGCTTGTTCGCCTGCGCGCCAGCAAATCCAAATATAGTGCCAGATTTTGCAGGGGAACTTCTATACTTATTGCCCCCTGAAAATCCCTTGCCGGCGCCACGACCTGCACCGCTGGCCATGCCCATGAGCGTGCCTATGCCAAAAAACGCAAATATGTCAGTGCCGCGCATCAACCCTGCTGCCGCGGCAATTAAGATGAGTATGATTATTATAGGTATGAACGCGTATATCGCACCTATGCTTAGCAATACCTGCGCTATTACTAACATACCATCACTCAATATTAATATGCATTTTTTAATATATATTGTTTTTGGTGGGTATGCGCAGATGGCGTCGTCTTTCCGCTTTTGCACATGCACGATGCGCAAAAATGGCTAGACGCGCAGCCTTCAATCATGCACGATGCGCTTCTTGCTCCTTCTGCGTGGCATGACATATAGCACCGCAACTACTATGCTCGCTTCAAGCGCGAGCATGAGCAGCAGGTTTATGTTACCATAGCTCAGCATGAAGTTGCCTATCTGGGTGCTCTCCGATAGCTCTGAGGGGGATGTGGTGTAGTTGTATTCGAGCGTGGATGATTCCATATTAGTTCCGGGGGTGGAGAAGCTCAATCCGCTCTGTATCACATATGTGGGCTCTGGCTGCGGATTGCCATAGTATTGGGCGATGATCCTCGCGTTTTCTGTGCCGCATGCTGTTATGCTCGCGGCAAACGCGCCGTTGGCATTGGTGGTAGCCACATCGGCGAGCCCGAGCTGCGATGTAAACATGCCGGTGCCGTTCAGGAAATAGGGCAGGCAGTACTGGTAGTAGCCAAGAGAGGCGTTGTATCTCGCAGCCTGGAGGCCGTTGTAGCCGTAGATGTTGCACTGGAACTTCACAGTACTAGTAGCAAGGAGGCTCTTTGGCTCCGGCGGGCATGCGCCTGCGGTGTTGAACTGCGGCGCATAGTCTATGTAAGACGCCTCATAGGAACCGCTAGTCCCACCCACGTATGCATTGCCGGGCTGCGTTATGGTGGCAAGCGGGTTGGCCAGCGTGCAGTTGCTTGCATTGCCGAAAGCGCACCGCAGATCGTTGGCGAAGTAGCCATTCAGGTCCATGCTGCTGAAAGATGACTGGGGCACTGTAGAGTTGTAGTAGTTTATATTTGTGTCGTAGTATATGAACACTTTCGCATTTGGGAGCGGCTCTATGCCGAAGGGTGTCGTGGAAAGGAGCGTGCCATTTACATTGATTGTGGTCTCGTTCGCATTGGTGGTACTTACTATCGGGGTTATATTCATCATTAGCGAAGTGATGTTCGAGAAGTCGACATCAAGCGGCATGTATATAGTGTTGTTGAACGTATCAACGTACGTAAAGAGCAGCCTGTTATAACCGAGAATCTTCGGGTCGTGGGACATGTTGAGCACCATTCTATTAATGAACGATGCTTTTTGATAAACGTCAAAAAGCTGCGTGAATCCGGGAGTGCTAGATGCACCGTAAGAGAAGCGGTTGTTCCCGCTAAACAGATTTTGCGCGTAGTAATACGGCGTAGGGCAGCCCTGAGAGCCGCAGCCGGCGCCTTGAAGCTGCTGCGGAAGCGCCTGCTCTGCCATGTAGCCCGGATATGTGTTGCCAAAAGCGGACTGGTTATACGACAGCGCCGCGTAATCGTAGTTGCCGCTCGCATTTATTACCAATTGCGGCGAAAGCGCTCCCAATGAGGCGTTTACAGTCTGATTGACAAACACTTCACCATAGTTCCTGTTGGTAAACATATGGTAATGTATGTATGGCAGCATTATGACTCCGGCATCAGAGACGTTCGGGGCATAGTAGGTGTTCCGTGCCACGTACTGCAGATATGTCGGACCGCCCTGTATGGTTTCGTTGAGAGTTGACCCTTGCAGGGGCACTTGCGCTGCGGTATAACCCTGGTAGGTGCTTGATGCTGTATTGGTTATGCTACTGCAAGCGACAGGAGAATTGAATGTATCGCTTGGCGTTCCAACAGATTCTATCTCTATAACATCTGGCGTGGCGCTTACCTCCTGCCAATTCTGGTATAGGTAGTAGCTGTAGTTGTACGGAATGAGCACATAGCCGCTTATGCTGCTATTCAAGTATGTGCTTGGCTGGCTGTACAGATTGGGGCTTGCAGAGCTTATGCTCGCGATAGTGCCAGGGGATACCGAGCCCGAAGAGCTTATGCCGCTACTAGCTTCGCTGCTTGCCGCGGAGGTTTCGGACGGGCTTGAGGTCTGCTGCGGGAAGAGGGCTGAAAGCGTGTTGGTGAGGGTGAGATATGCTTCTGGCGAGCCTTCTCCCGCCACGTAGCTGAACGAGCTTGGCACCGATAGGAACGGCGGCCATATCTTTGATATCGCGTCAGCGACTATGGCGTTATAGGTGCAAGCACCACCGGCATAGCCGCTTGCGTTTACATAACACGCGTATGGCGAGTAGGCTGTAAGCGATGTCTTAGTATAGTTATCTATAGTGGGCTGGAAGGTGAGCAGCTCTGTGTACAACGGCGGGCCTTTGCTGTTTTGGGTCACATAGCCGTGCTCCAGGCATGGTGGGTATCTGCCAGTGCCATACTTTATGCAGCTATACTGTATTTGGGTGCTCCAGCTATTCACATGCGCAATCATGTTGAATGTGCCGTTGAAGCTTGTGGAAATGCTTACGCTCTGCGGATTCACCGTTGTTGCACCACCTGCGCTGATCCATGGGCCTATTGGTGGATAAGGATTGCCTTGCAAAGCCGTAGAGCTCGGCGTGTATGTGCAGCCTGCCGCACAATATGAAACATACTGATTGTTGCCAATGCTTATGTTTGCCGCGAGAACCCAGCCATATGGCGGCCATTCGGTTATGGGCGTTCCCTGCGACGTGCTTATCGCTTCGCTGTTTGCGGGGAACATTGTGGTGAAGTTCTGCCCGTTGATTGGCAGCTCGGTGTTGTTCGCTGAAAAGACGCGCAGCGTGAGCAGCGAGGATGGCATGTTGCCCACTGTGAAGCTCCATAGGTCAAACACGTAAAGGAGCCCCTTCTGGTCGGTTATGGCTATCGGGTAGTGGTAACCCGCTATGTCGTTAGTTGCGGGCGCGTTCAAATACGCCTGCGCTATTTCGCTGCTACCAAACGGGCCGCCGTGCGCCAGATAAGCAGTTATGCTCATATTATACGTAGAATTGGAATATGACATGTTTATTGTGCCTTGGTAGCTGAACGAGGGGCTCCCGTATAATACTATGCTCCCGGGGTAGTGCTCGTTTGCAAGGTATAGCTCCTGGCCTCCGGGCGAGACAGCAAATTCCTGCGAAGGCATGAAGCCGCTTGGCTGCGTCTCTGATGCGCCGCGCTTTGTGCCGTCAGGGAAGAGCGCACCTATGAAAAACTTGTTGCTACTGCCTGCATAATCGCCGATAAAGAAGACATCATCCGAATAATCGGATGTCACGCTTGTTGGTATCACTCCCGAATTTTGAAAGCCCCACCATGATGAACTAGAAGATGTAAGATCAGTTACGCCCACTAGGTAGAGGTTGCTCGACTGCTCCTTTACGGCGTTCTGCCAATAGCTAGCCCATAGCGAATTCCACGTGCTCCACGTTGAGGGATTCTGCTGCGGCACGGTATTCGGCTGATCGTTGGACAGATTGTAATAGCCCTGGGGTATAAATCTGAATGTGTAAAGGTATGCGTTGGAGCTGCCCGTAAAGCACGCAAATCCGCACGTGTTCGTATAATTTATCACATATACATAATCGTTGGGTGACGCCGCAATGAACTGCGGGCTGCGCACGCCCAGGTAAGCGTATCCGCCAGCTGAGCCGACCGTATTAAGCAGATTGCTGAAGATATTGCTTACGCCCAAAAGCTGGCCAGCACCCATAGAGCTGAGGAACAGGTTGCTTATCGGATTAAAGCTGGAGGACAGGCTTGGACTCAAAGAAGCCGCGCTAGAGTTGAAGGCGGTTAGATTGTCGCTGTAATTTGCAAAAAACGCAGAACCAGTGTAAAGAGGGAAGGCATCTAGGTAATTGGCTGGAGCAATATAATTGTGCGCGCTGTACATATCGAAAGAAAGGTTGAGGTATTCCATCTTGTTGCTCACCGTGCTGTACAGCGCTGGCATCGAGATATCGTAAAGAAAATACGGCAATGCGGGCACATACCTATAATGGAGTGAAGCGATAGGCGCGACAACTGTATCCGCCTGCGGAACGAGCCCGTACTTGGTGACCCAGTAAGCGGCAACATAATCACCAGGATAGCGCGTTGATGTGTATATATCGGCACCCTTATTGCTGCCGCGGAAACTTACGCGGCCGGCGCCAACATAATGCCACCCGCTTCCGCAGTACATGGTCGAGCCGCTCGCCAAATCCCAAGCGCAAAGCCCGTTAAGGTTGATAAAGCTGACCGGATGGGAATACACGCCCATATATTCTATGTAATCGCTGGTCGGTGGCGATGGATTGACCGCTGCTATTGTGATGTTAGTGTTGTTAAGCAGCGTCAGATCGGAACTGTCCTGGTAGTTATACACATAGTTGCAGTACCATACCCAGAGGGTGTTATCAGATATCGCGGAAAACGGCCCGCTCCTGTACTGGAGACCGCTGTAATACTTGCTATTATAGAAGTCGCCTTTCTTGATCGCCGGGCCAAACTCTTTCAGGTTGGCATATTTTGCATTCCAGGTCCACAGCGCCGACTGGTTGCTCGATGGCACGCTGTCGTATATGTACGACTTTGAGTTATAGCCGTTCGCTATGTTGTAGCCTTCACCCTGCGTGGCAGCCTGCCCCGAATATGCAAGAACGCTCGCAAAAGCCTGCCCGATATTGTTGATATTGAAGTTTATCGATGTGGAGGCGAGCGAGTATAAAGACCAGTAGGTGTTGGTATCAAGGTATGTCGTGGTGGAAAGGGGCTGCGAATTGGCGAGGCACCGGTCACCCAGCATGAATGAATCATTGTTAGAGGAAAAGTATTCGGTGGTGTTAAGCTCGTTCGGGGTCATCGGGCATGTTATAAGCCATTGGCCAGATCTTGCGTTTGATTGCAAAATGTTTGAAGTGAGCGGAAGCGCGCTGGTCGCAGAAGATACGGGTGAGAACGCGCCAGAGCCAGCATAGTTGTTGTAGTAGGTTGTCACCGTGTCGGAGCCCGTGCTATAGCATGAGCCGTACGTGCTCGTATCGATTGAGCAGCCATAGGAAGCGGTCATCGGTATCAAGGCGCGCGCGCCTTGAGGCGCCTGCGCAACGGAAAAGCGGGGCTGTGCAAGCGCAAAAAGCAAAA
Organism: Candidatus Micrarchaeia archaeon; assembly: GCA_049966775.1. Taxonomy (GTDB): domain Archaea; phylum Micrarchaeota; class Micrarchaeia; order Micrarchaeales; family Micrarchaeaceae; genus JAKAWW01. Next base: position 3,940 of record JBMFTZ010000015.1, on the reverse strand, counting down.
TCAATGCCGCAAGCTGCACCGCACCACGCATAGCCATCAGTGTTATTTGCTACAAGCATATATTTATTTATTAGCATAGGTGGAGTTCCGTATACAAAGCAAGCGCAAAAAGATAAATACATTGCAAGGCGAGTATGAGTGCGCAGTTATGCATATGGGCGGTAACATGTTCGAAAATCTGCATTGGATAGGCCATGCAAGCTTTTACATAAAAAGCGGGGGCATTACCTTGTATATAGACCCTTTCAACGTTTCAGAGCGCGTGGCGAGCGGCAACAAAGCAGACCTGATACTTGTAACGCATGCGCACTTCGACCATTTCAGCAAACTTGACATAGAGAAGGTCAAGCAGAAGAACACGCTTATAATAACATCGACACAGACGCTGCGCGAAGGCAAAAACGTAAGGATAGCAAGACCAGGCTTCAAGTACGACTTCGAAGGCGTAAGCATAGAGGCGGTGCCCGCCTACAACATAGTAAAGGAAAGGCTCGATTTCCACCCAAAGGCCAACGAATGGGTGGGCTATGTGATTCACGTTGACGACGGCACAATATACCATGCGGGCGATACGGACTTTGTGCCTGAGATGCTGCAGCTTAAGGGCATAGACCTTGCGCTGCTGCCAATGGGCGGCACCTATACGATGGGCGTAGACGAAGTAGTAGAAGCTGCAAACGCCATCGATGCAAAGTATGTGGCACCCATGCATTACAAGAATCTTCTCGGCAGGGAGGGCTCGCAACTTGCTGAGGAGAGATTCAAGAACAAGGTGGGCAAGGCGCTGCTGCTGAAGGAGGTGCAGGAGCCTACATACTCATTCAAGCAATGATATTAGCGCTTTAGCATGCCGCTTATCTTTGCGGCAACAGCTTCAAGTGCTTCTGGGGAAAGCTTAAAGACGCGCTCACCCGCTTCGGGCAGCGCTTCAGCTATTTCGCGGGCAACACTATCGGCTATGCCGAGCGCATGCCTCGAATCTAATATCGCGTTGCGCACCGTCTTCTTCTTGTGCATTATCAGCGCGGCTATGACCATGCCAACATCGCCCGGTATTACGGCACCTTTGGGCTTCATGAATACTATTGCCGAGTCTACCTTTGGCCTGGGATAGAAGTTGCCCGCCTTTACGCCCATTATCTGGTATATGTCAAACGAGAGCCCCGCCATGACGCTCAGCTTCGAGTATTTCCTTGTGTCAGGCCTCGCCAGCATATGCTCCACGAATTCCTTCTGCATGCATAGCAGTGCGGGCATCCTGTGCTCGGCAAGCCACGATATCACCCTGCTAGACAGGTTATACGGTATATTGGAAATCATTATATCGCAATCATTTGCATAATCGTTACCTATGTCAAAGAAATCGCCGTTGACGAGCTTGGCGTTGCCGCATTTGAGGCGTGCCTCGAGTATTGAAAAAAGCGTGCTGTCCTTTTCGATCGCCACAACGCTCTTTGCCACGCCGCAAAGCTCGCCAGTAAGTATGCCAAAGCCAGGGCCAAGCTCGAGCACACGCTTGCCCGCGCCGTAGTTTGCCTCGACTTTTGCGATCTCACTGTTTATCAGGAAGCTCTGACCCAGACTTTTCTTTGGCTTTATGCCCCTTATAAGCTGCACATACTCGCTGGTCATTTTGCTCAAGCTGTATTTTGCAACAAAACTTTATATTGGTTGCATAGCATATATAAGTATGCGAATTACATGCTCGAGAGGGCAGAGCGCCATAGAGTTTCTGAGCACCTACGCGTTCATGCTCCTTATAATAGCGGTGGCATTACTGCTGCTTTTCATGTACTTTTCGCTCCCTAAAACAATACTGCCAAGTGCATGCAACTTCTACAGCGGATTCAACTGCGCCGACGCCGTGTATGCGAATACCAGCACTGGCTCAGAGTTGCTCATCGTGGCAACAGACATGATGCCTGGCATAGTAAACACGAGCGCGTTCAGCGCATATCTGGGCTATGTGAACAGCACAAGTGGCTACTGCGCACCCAGCTTTGCAATTGCAGGGCAGGAGATGTACTGCGTTGCGTATTTCAATTCCAAGGCAGTTCTTGGCAGGTCTTACGCAGGCACATTTCGCATGAAAGCAAACTACTGCGCGGCTGGGGCATCAAGCATATATAATGCCAGCTGCCCCGAAAGCAGCAATTTCACCTATTCGGGCTACCTCACTGTGAGCGCATCCGTATTGCCGAGCAGCTCGGTCAGCGGCACCTATTATGTGCCTATAACTATATCAAATGACCAAGGCAGTGCAGTGCCTGCGCACTTTCAGCAAATGATACAGTTTGCACCTTCAACCTATGTAACATATGAAAGAACCAACCTTGGCAACATACGCTTCTATTATGGCGACAAGGAGCTCTACAGCTGGTGCGAGGCAAACTGCACGAGCTCGTCTACGGGCGATGCAATATTCTGGGTCAAGCTGCCTGTTGCGATACCGCCGAACCAGAACATGGTAATAGACATGTATTTCCTGCCATACAGCATTAACTACGACGGTGTTTATGCTGGCGAGGCGCCGCAGCTCAGCCCAGTTTATGGCGAATACGATAATATACAAAATGTCATGAATTCTGGGCTTATATACCAGATATATTATGATAACGCTCAATGGTATGCGCCTGCAGAATCAGCAGTATACAGTGCCCTTCTTAATAATGGATACGCGATCTCATCTGGGGGGCAGACATGGGTGTCACAGACCAACTACTTTAACACTACGCTCACAGGATCTACGCAAGATGTGAATGGTGGCACAGAAAGCTATGTAATTAACAATTTGCAATATGCGTATAGTGGCGGTAATGGATTTCCAAACCCTCCTGTATCTAATGGCAATAATGCTTATACCATAAAAGAGATAGGCTTCGCCGACTTCTCTTCAAGCACAACATTCTCTGTCGATATAGATGATGGAGGAGCTCTCGGGATAGGCCAATACGGCGGCGGATTTACAAGCTGGCTAGGAGGGACAGCAAATCCATCAAACTTAATTAGCCATTGGCAGGGGGAGGGGGCAACATTATATACTTCCGGGGCAGTTTCGCCTGGTGCGTATGCGATCGAATATGATTGGTTTAATGGCGGAGGCCCTGCCTATTGGTCGCTTTGGTCCAGCAGTCCTGTAAATTATTACTCGCCAGCTTTCCCACCAAACGGCATAATGCCAAGTACGAGCTTTGGCAGTATAATTGCAGGCTAGGCGCCAATACAATGCAATACAAATCTCTTTAAACTTTATTTGAGCAATACTGTTGATACAAATGCCCGAGAAAGTAAAAGTAGGTAAGGTGGAGCACTACTACGACAAGATTGGGGTCGCTGCGGTTGTACTAGAAGACGAGGTAGCAATTGGGGACATGCTGGTATTCAAGCAGGGCAGCAGCGAAAACGAGCAGAAAGTGACCAGCATGCAGATAAACCACATAAACGTGGAAAAAGGCTTCAAGGGCGACTCCGTAGGCATAAAAGTTGACGCCCCGGTAGACGAAGGCAGCGACGTGTACAAAGAGCTATGATTATCTTGCCCCAGTAGCTCAGTGGCACCTTTGCTTTGATGAAGAAGCAGAAGCACTAGAGAGCGTCTGCATGGTAGCAAGCCATAAAGCAGAAGGTCGAGGGTCCAATTCCCTCCTGGGGCTTATCCATATAATCAGATTGCTGATACTGGCAGTGGGATAGATACACAAGTAACTTTATCGTACATCAAAATTGAACTTTATCCCTTTTATCCGCCAGTAACCAAAACAATGTGCTGGAAGTTGTACTGATGGCCAACTTCATTGGCAGATAGTTCTTTATATTTTGCATTCGCTACGCTATTCATAATCTCACGTTTCCGGCAGAATTGCAGCGCAACTTTTTATGAGCCGCGCTGCCGTTAACGGAATATCACAGGAAAAGAAATAGTATTTATCGTATCGAAGCG
>JBMFTZ010000014.1:0-20366 GCA_049966775.1 Candidatus Micrarchaeia archaeon | reverse complement strand
TATTCGAATACACGTATGGGTGTCCTACCTTGCCTTTGTTTAGTCGCGATACTTCTGTACTATTATCTGCAAACGCGGGTTCTATATATGTAGAAGGCTTTCCTCTGTTGATCAACTGTAGGTTATATAAATTCCAATTTCTCTTATTTATGTGCATATTGGTCGCCAAAACCGATATGCACCCGCGGGTTTTTATCCATTTCAGAATAGTGGAACTGTGCTAATTATTGGACAACTTCGTAAAAGGCGCCAACTGTAAAGTGGCAGGGTTTTGGTATCTGTGCAAGTTCGTTCCTAAGCATAATTATGCAGTTCTATCCGAATCGGGTTTTCAAGCAGGTCTTATTGCTGAATAAGGCAAAGCGCACTAAATAAAAACCTATAATTCGCATCTACTTATGCGGCGCGCACGCGCAGCATATCGGCCAGGTGGTAAAGTGAGGATAGCAATGGTGGGCGACGACTTCGATTTCTCCGCAAAGGATGGCATAAGCAGGTACGCCTACGAGCTTTACGTGCGCCTGCGCAAAAGCAATACTGTGTCAACATATATATCAAGGAAGCCGGATAACTTCGTAGGCGACATGGCCGTAGGGCTAAAGCGTTACTTTTACGGGGTAAAAATAAGCGAGCCCACAGACATAGTGCATGTAATATATCCTAATGCCATCTACCCAGTATCAAAAGCGCCGAGGGTAGTTACGTGGCACGATGCGTCTATTTTTGAGCGTCACAAGACCTATAACCCACTCAAGAAGGACTTTTACCACTGGCTTGGGGTAGTCTTGCCAGCGCTAAAAAACACCAGCGCTGCGGCAGGCGTCATATACCCAAGCGAAGAGGCAAAGCGGAGCGTCGAGTCTTATGTACGAGGATTGGAAAGCAAGCTAAGCGCGGTAATACACGAAGGCATAGATGATCGCTTCATAAATGAAAAGGTGCTCCATAACAAAGAGAGGAAGGACTTCATATATGTGGGTTCACTGCGCTATCCGCATAAGAACATTCCAGTGCTGCTGGATTCGTTTGCCCGGGCATCGAAGGGCAAAAACGACCTTTACCTATTTACGCCCACTTCGCCGGAGCACATTGACAAAGCTTATTTCAAGGCCAAGCATGTCCACATAATTGTTCAGGCTAGCACCGAGGACGTGCTCAAAAAGCTGAAGACAAGCATAGCGATGCTGCACCTTAGCATGCTTGAGGGCTTCGGGCTTCCCATACTCGAGGCAATGGCAGTCGGCACCCCGGTTGTCGTGCTAAAGGGCGCCCAGATACCTGAAGCGGTTGCTAGGTACGCGATCAAGAGCGATGAAAGAAGCATACCAAAAGTTATCAGCCAATTAGCAAGAGAGAAGCCCGAGCTGAGCGACAAAGCCATAGCTTATGCAAAGAGCTTCAGCTGGGACAATGCCGCCAGCAAGACCGTTGACTTTTACAAAGAAGCGATAAAGCGCGCTTCAAGATAATATTGGTGAGCGTATGGATTATTGGTTGAGCTGCGCCAAATGCGGCAAAAGTTACCCCTCTTCATACCGGGGCCAGACGTGTGCCGTCTGCGGTGGCATATTGGAGGTCGAATACAAGGGCACAGTGCGAAAGAGTATAGCAGGCGCAAGAAGCTTCTGGGACCTGGAGCCGCTGCTGCCTAAAGGTGAATACAAGCATTTCGAGGTGGGGATGACAAAGCTGATGGCAAGCCACGAAAGCAGTAAGCTGTTCTTCAAGCTCGAATTCGAAAATCCTACGCGGTCGTTCAAGGATCGCGGCTCTGTCGTAGAAGTCGCGAAGGCTAAGGAGTACGGCTACAATAAGATTGTATGCGCCTCAACGGGCAACATGGCGTATTCGATAGCATACTATGCCAAGCTCTACGGCATTGAAGCTTCCGTATTCATAAGCAGGAGCGCAAACAAGGACAAGCTTGTTGACATAAAGAGCACGCATGACGCAGAGCTGCACATGATCAACGGCGACTTTACCCGGGCGCAGGGTGATGCCGAAGTGTATGCAAAGAAGAGCAAAGCCTTCCTTGCCGGCGACTACTGCTACAGGAAGGAAGGCCAGGCAACGATAGCATACGAACTGCTCGTGCAGAGGCCTTCGCTGAAGAATATAATAGTTCCTGTGGGCAACGCCACATTGTTCAGCGCGCTCTTCAAGGCGTACGCGTTGCTGCAAAAGGCGCGCATGGTCAAGGAGCTTCCAAAGCTCATTGGAGTAGAAGCTGCAGGCTGCCCGCCCATATATAATGCAATGAAGCACGGCTCTGAGATAAAGTACATAAGGCCGCATACATACGCAGACGCGATTGCGGTGGGATTTCCCACATACGGCAGCGAAGCCGTCTATGCGGTCAACCAAACTGGCGGCATGTTCATGGTCGTAAGCGACGCCCAAATGAAAGCGCAGCAAGAGTGGTTTTATAACGAATACGGGATAAAAATAGAGCTTGCGTCAGCAGCAGGAATCGCAGCATACAGAAAGCTTGGCAAGGCTATAAGAAACGAGGAAACAGCAATAATACTCACCGGGGCCAACGTATAATAAGAACAGGATGATAATCATAAAAAGGCTGAAGATGGATTACTAAGTAGGTTCGATGGCAAGATACCCTGTAAGGTGGCGCGAGAGCTAAGCTGTGTTGTCACGGCAAAAACGCATTCAGCGCAAATGCAGCAATGAGCAATGCAACAAATATAAGCTTTGCATGCCAAACAGCAATCATGCGCAGCACAACGCTGCTGCCTCTGCACAGCGGCAGGGCACCTAGGTGGCTCTTCTCAAGGATGGTAATGCTTGGCGAAAAGATATCGCAAGCTATAATCGACGAATACGGGCCTGACGAGCTGGTGGCGCGGCTTGCTGACAGCAACTGGTTTCAGGCTCTCGCATGTGCGCTTGGCTATGATTGGCATAGCAGCGGCGTTACGACCGTTACCATGGGTGCCTTAAAGATGGCGCTCAAAGAGAGCCCAGATATAGCGATTGCAGGCGGCAAGGGGAAGGCTGGCACCAATACGCCCATTGACATAGAGGCTGGAGCCGAGAGGTTGTCGATGCTTGGCGCCGCCCAGAAGCTCACAGAGTACAGCAGGCTTTCTGCAAAGGTCGATGCGGCTATGGTCTATGACAATGTTTCAATATATCAGCATTCGTTCATATTTTCAAAGAGCAGCAAATGGACCGTGGTGCAGCAGGGCATGGAGCAAAATGGCACGATGGCGGTGCGCTTCCAGTGGTTCAGCGATCTTGTGGAAAATGACGATTTTGCGCGCGAGCCCCATTCTGGAATGGGCAGTAGCACTGCAAAGAGCAAGGAAACAATGGACCTCACCTATGATGGCAATACCTGGGCAAGGCGCGGCCTCGTGGAAACGCTCGAGGAGCTGCATTCCGCGCCGGCTGGTGTCATGAGCGTTGTGCACGCCTATCCCAAGAGGCATGAAATAATGCCGGCGCTTGATATCACAAAAAGAGGTGCGGAGGCGCTTAAAAAGGCATACGAGCTGGAGCCAAAGGACTACAGAGAGCTGCTGCTCGTCAAAGGCGTTGGCAGGAAAACCCTCAAGTCGCTGGCGCTTGTCGCATCGCTCATATATGACAAGGAGCTTGCCATGCGCGACCCTGTGCTTTATGCTTACAATGTGGGTGGCAAGGATGGCATACCGTATAAGATAAGCAGGGAGCACTACGACAAGCTAATAGAAAGCCTAAGCCTTACCATCGACCGGGCGAACATCGAAAGTGAAGAGAGAAGAAAGGCATTGAAAAGGCTTAGCGACAGCATTGCGCAGAAGAGCCTACATTAAGGCTAAGTGTATGCGCTGCCGTTGTTCGTTCTCGCTCTCTTTATGTTGGGCTGCGCTGTTGCATTAGTCCACGTTTCTACTAAAGCAAAGAAAGAACCTATCAGCTTGTGGCTGAGTACGTTCTCCCTGCGGGCATTCGCTATGATGCTTAGAAGCGGCGTGCCGCTTAACGTGATCGAGCCCTTTCCTCCTTCCTCTTCATCAAGCTCAAAGGTGGTGCTGTAAGCATCCAAAAGCGCGTCCGCAAGGCTTGTCATCAGGAACACGGAAAATTTCACTGACCTGTCAATAGATTTGCTCAGATATTGCAGGATTATCGGACCCAAAATTCCCTCCAATTTTGGTGCGAGTACCCTGGACAAAGTATCAAGATCACTAATTGCAACTACCTCTAGCTCAGGATACAGTTTAACGGACTTTGCCACAATAATTTTATAGGCTTCTTTAAGGCTTTGGTCATCAATCGCTATTGACTGGTCGTACATCTCGCCAATGCTCATATCCTTTTCAATGATCTCCTCTATTTTTTTGCTATTTGGTGTAAGCGTTGGCACAGCAATCTCCTTAAGCTTGTCCCCATATTGATACAGAAGACTGCCAAGCGCAAACCATCTCTCGCCGGAAACCTCGCGCTCTTTTTCAGTATTGTATATGTTATTGTATATGCCAGCCATAATACTCTTGTAGGGGAATACGTCAGGCAAGTCCTTCATAAGTTCTTTATATAGCTCCAATGTAAGATAGGACATGTTTATGTAAAGTGCAGCTTCGGCGTTGTACGAGTAAGATTCTAATATGTCCTCATCAAAGTCGGCATTAAAAAACTGTTCTACTTTCTCTTTGGTTTCAGGTAAATATAATTTGGGTGTGGTTTCAAGGCCGCTGTCAGTCTTCTGGTAGTAGTACTCTTTTGCTTTTATAACCGCATTGGTTAGCAATGTGTTCAATATGCTGCTTTTTTTAAGATCAGGCGTGCTTGTGTTGTGCTCTTCAGACCGTATATGCACTTTGCCGCTTGCGTTAAGGCCCCCAATCCCCGGTTTCGTCGTTTGACCCTCCATGCACTTCACTCCACCAATCTTATTAATCAATTTATAATATATATATTTTGTGCAGACCGGGAGTTTGGGACAAAAGTCTTGCATTTTAATCTTTGGTTAGAGTTCCATTTTCCTTAGTTATTACAATATAGACCCTTCTTCCTAGGTACCTTTTTGGTACATCTGCTTTGGCTGATGTACCTATAGGAGTGACTACACGTTCTAGGAAACCTTCTATGTTCTTTTCCGAAAGTGAGAAATTTCCTTTTTTAAGTTCTATTTTCCTAGGTATGCCATCACCATATAATAGTTATCTATAGATAACTATAAATATATTTCTATCTATAATGTTACTATGCAAAAAAACAAAAGGTTAACGAATAGACAATTCCGAAGGTTTTCCAAAGAGTTTAGGAGCTCATAGAAGTTTATGGCAAACTGTCAATGAAAAATCCAACTGACTGGAGAGAATATGAAAAGGACTATTCGAATCGAGTAAGATATGTGGCAAGAGAGCTGAACAATCTTGTGCAATCTGCAATCGACCTTGTCAAAGCCAAAACGTACAATTTTGGAAGGCCCGCGAAACTTTCCCTTCAGCAGAAAGTAGTTGCTCTACTTCTAAAATCAATCTTTTCCGAGAACAACAGACCTATGGCAGGGTTAATGTCACTTTTCGGCGCTTTTAGCGGTATTGATATCGGTTACAAAACAATTGAAAGGTTGTATTCGGATGAACTGGTGCGAATGACTATTCATAATATGTTCATCTTGAGCATAAAACGAAAATGCAGCAAGAAAGTTGATACGAGTGGCGACGCGACAGGTTATACTCTAACAGTAACAAAACACTATCGAACGCAGGTTGACAAGGAAGGGTATAGAAAATTTGTCTACTCGTTCAACCTCATGGATATAAAGACAGGATTATACGTATGCTATGGTTCCGGTGTCAGGTCGGAAAAGGTGGCGTTCGATAATGCAATCAAAACGCTGCGTAAAGTGGAGAAGACTGCAGGAATAACAATCGGCAGCGTAAGGCTGGGCAGATACTACAGTTATCAGTCAACTTTGAAGTGTTTTGACGATGAAACTGTATTATATATAATTCCGAAAAGCAATACGGGAATAAATGGGTCTTTAAGATGGAGAAATATCTTCAGAAGGATGATGAAAGATCCTTTGTCTTATCTAGTTGAATACTATAAACGAGAGAACTCTGAGAGTGGATTCTCAGCAGACAAAAGGATGGTAGGCTGGAAGATATGGCAGAAAAGAGATGACAGAGTTGATACTGCAATAAGTTGTATCACAGTTCTCCATAATCTTTTCAGAATGGGTTATGGTTGACTTTTGTCTCAAACTCCCCTTTTACGATAGATTTTTATATCTTATATAAGGAATAATATTAAGCATTACTTAGCTATTTAAGGCATAAGCGTGCCTTTCTTTCCTCTGTGAGGGAGCGGAACAAGGCAGTGTTAATGTCTATGCTAATATGCCGACGGTGAACTAAATGACAGAGAAACCACATATGAACCTGATCTTTATAGGACACGTTGACCATGGAAAGTCAACAACAGTAGGCAGGCTGCTTTTTGAAAGCGGCGCCATAACACAGAGGGATATCGACAAATACAAAGAGCTGACACAGCAATTCAACAGGCCAACATTCGAATTCGCTTTTGTAATGGACCAGCTTAAAGAGGAGCGAGAGAGGGGTATCACAATAGACATAGCACACAGGGAATTCCAGACGCCTAAATATTATTTTACAATTATAGATGCACCGGGCCACAGGGACTTTGTCAAGAACATGATTACTGGCGCAAGCCAGGCCGATGCCGCTGTGCTTGTTGTCGCAGCCGACGAAGGGGTGAAGCCCCAGACGAGGGAGCACGCGATACTTGCAAGCGTTCTCGGCATAGGCCAGCTTATTGTAGGGATAAATAAGATAGACAAGATAAACTTCGAGCAGCAGAAATACGAGGCGGTAAAGAAGGAAGTTTCAGATCTGCTAAAGGTGCTTGGCTTCAAGGTCGACTCGATGCTGTTCGTGCCGTATTCCGCGCTTGAGGGCAGCAACGTGAAAACAAAGCCGGACAAGATGTCGTGGTACACTGGTCCAACACTGCTTGAATCGCTTGACACGCTTAAGGTACCGGAAAAGCCCACAAACCTTCCGCTAAGGCTGCCGATACAAGACGTGTTTAGCATACCCGGCTTCGGCACAGTGCCTGTAGGCAGAGTAGAAACCGGCGTGCTGAAGGTGGGCGATCCCATAGTAATAATGCCCAGCGGCGTGAAGACGGATGTGAAGAGCATAGAGATGCACCACCAGCCGCTCCAGAAGGCTGAGCCCGGGGACAACATAGGCTTCAACATAAAGGGCGTAGACAAGAAGGACATTAAGAGGGGCGATGTGGTGGGACCCACGAGCAACCCGCCAACCGTAGCCGAAGAATTCACTGCGCAGGTTGTTATACTGCACCACCCGAACGTGATTGCAAGGGGTTATACGCCCGTGTTCCATATCCACACAGCGCAAGTGGCATGCACAATAACGGACATACTCGAAAAGAAGGATCCAAAAACAGGCCAAGTAGTGGAGCAAAACCCCGAAACGATAAAAACTAACGACATCGCGATCGTGAAGGTAAAGCCAACAAAGCCTATAGCTCTTGAAAAGTATAGCGACTTCAAGCAGCTAGGCAGGTTCGCCATAAGGGATATGGGCGAAACTATAGGCGCGGGAGTAATACTGGACGTGAAGCCGAGGCAGCAGTGAGCAGTGATAAATCATGACTTCAGCGATAATAAAGCTAGTAAGCACAAAGTCCGAAGACATAGACAGCCTTGCGGCCCAGATACGCGAGATAGCAAAGGCCTCTAACATAAAGTCCAGGGGTCCGATACCACTACCAACGCACAAGATCTCACAAACTGTAAGGAAATCGCCGTGCGGCACCGGCAGCCACACATTCGAGAAGTGGGAGATGCGCATACATAAGAGGCTCATAATCATAGAGGGCGACGAATCGGCGCTCAGGCAGGTAATGCGCCTCAAAGTGCCTGATACTGTGCAGATAGAAATAGGGCTTGCGGGCTAAATGCGCATCTGCTTGCTGCTTGATCTGTTCTTTCTTCTTTTCTCGTTTTGCAAATAGGGTAGAGCCGCACTTAAACTGAAGCGAAGCCTTAAGCTTTCAAAACATGTCGTACCTGCCTTCCTGGATGCTTCTGCTCACCTCGCCCATATTCTTAAGAGACTCTTCTGCAATATCGCCCACCTTCGACTTTATGCTGTCGTATTCCGAGCCCTTCTCTACAAGCGTTTCTATGTAAAGGCCCTTCGGATCATCTATGGGTCTGCCGATCTGCGACACGAGCGAAACGTAGCATTCTACTATCTGCGGGTATTCGCGCACTATATCGTTCGCTAGCTTGTTGGCGAATATGTTATATATCTTGCCCACGTGGTTTACAGGATTCTTGCCAGCCGCAGCTTCGAGGGTCATGTGCCTGAAAGGCGTGATCAGCCCGTTCACCCTGTTGCCCCTGCCCACCGAGCCGTCATCCCCAGCCTCGCAGCTAAGCCCCGATTTGGTCAGGTAAACACTGTTGTCCTTGTGAGAGTCGCCGTTGTTGATCACAACACTGACTCTTTTGTCCGTTATACGCGAAGCCCTCTTCTGTATATCAAAGGCTATGCGCTCCTTCAGCCCGGCATACTGGTCAATGCTGCCCACGAGCCCAGCGACAAAGGCTATTGCAACCGTAAGTGTTATCTCATTGCCGTCGCGTATGCCCATCACCTTTATGTCCTCGCCGGCAGCGGGAACCCCCTTTTTGTACGCCTTGCCGTTCAGAAATCTTTCGGTTTCGAGCGTTAGCCTTTCTGTTTCGGTAAGGGGGGCAAACCCGATGCCTAGCGAAGTGTCGTTAGAAAGGGGCACGCCGCTGCTTCTCGAAAATATATGATTCAAGTCTGCAGAACCTTTCAGTATCTTGGGGTATATCTTGACTTCGTTATCAAGGTCAAGAAATCTTGTATGCGCCTTTAAATAATCGTATGCTGCTTTTACCGCTATGCCGTCTATGTCTATCTGCTTGCCGTCAAAAGAGCTTGTGGCTCTGCCCGCTATGATCACCTCTATCGGCTTTGTGATCCGGCCATAACCGAAGCCCACTTCCGAATTGCCACCTATTATAAGACCCTTGTCTACGTTGTGGTGAAGCACATACCCCGCGCGCGCCTTGTAAGCTCTGCCAAGCTCCAGACTGGCGCTTTCCACAATACCATCTATCAGGCTGTCTGGATGACCCACTCCCTTTCTCTCTACAAATTCCATGGCCTGGCTTTCCACTGGCCGAGCTTGACGCTGTTCCACGCTTATGCTGCTCATCGTATCACTTATTGCTGAAAGTATCTGCTTTCATATATTAAATTGCTTCTGCCTTTAATATTCATATAGGAATAAAATAGAGGGCAATAGTTAAATATGTATAGGCAGCATTTTTATTATGGAATTTCCTGATTTGAACGGCATCCGCATAAGAAGGGAAAGGCTCGGGATCACGCAAAAGGCGCTTGCAAAAGAGGCCGGAATAAGCCAGTCGATGCTCACGAAGATAGAGCGGGGCCTGGTGATGCCCAGCTATGGCACCGCGATAGCGATATTCGCAGTTCTTGAAAGCAGGGAGCACAGAGGCGAGCAGAAAGCCGCTGAGGTAATGAAAAGCAAGGTCATCCTGCTCAGGCCTTCAGATACGGTTGAAAAGGCGGCGGAGCTTAGCAGGAGATACGCAGTGTCGCAATTCCCTGTCGTGCTCCGCAAGAGCATCGTTGGAAGCGTAAGCACGAGCGACATGCTGTGGTCGAGGAAAGGCGACAAGGTGGAGAGCGTAATGAGCGAGCCTTTCCCGATAGTCAGCAAGGGCACACCGGTGAGCAGCGTCAAAGCGCTACTTAAGACAGCAAAGGCTGTCCTTGTAATGGGAAACGGCTCTGTACTTGGCATTATAACGGCGGACGACCTTTTATAGCTCCGGCTTGCGCCGCGACTTTATCTCAAGTATCTTTTCCATCAGCGCAATCTCTTCGCTGCTCAGCATTCCAGAAAAGTCGTTCCTTAGCATGTTTGCATCGTATTCGCTTATATCGGTATAGAGCACCTGCCCCTCCCTAACCTGCCTGCCGAATGTGGGTTCGTCCATGGATATTGCGATCTGGTCGCCTTTCTTTGCTATATCTATTGGGGTGCCCTCATTCTGCATCTCCTTTACCTTTCCCACGGCAATGCCCGATGCATTGATGAGCCTGTAGCCAGCCCTAAGCCTGCCGCCAAGCACGCTTATTCCGAAAATGGCAGGATGCGACGCCCTGAAGCACGAATTTGGCAACACCTCTATTTCGGCGGGCAGCACGAGCTTTCCCTCTATCTTCTTTTCAAGCTCGCGTTTTGCCGCATCGACGAAACCCTTGTAGTCGTCTATGAGCTTGTAGATTATGTTGCTGCTCACTATGCCGACGTTGCTCATGCGCGCCGCCTCAAGCGCGTCCTCATCTATGCCCACGTTGAACGCCAGTACCAGCGCATCTAGCGGGCTTGCCGACTTCATTGCGAACGCGTCCGCTATGTCGCGCTTCGTGACATTGCCTATGCCTTTCTTGCTTATCTTTACTGAGCTGCTTGAAAGAAGCCTTGATATCGCCTCTATGCTCCCTATGGAATCCGCCTTAAGCACTATGCCGATGTTGTCCACATTGAAAACATCGCTTATTTCCGCGCTTATCTCATTTATATAGTCCTGCCCTTCCACCACTTGCAGTATGGGTGAGCCGGGAAGTGCGTCTTCGAGCCCGTTGCCGCCAATTTTGACACCTGCCGCAGCGCTCACGCGCTCCACGTATTCGTACTGCTTTGCCTCTCCCATCTGCTGCATGGGCTTCGGCTTTAGCAGTGCCTTGACCTTTGCGGTGGCAACACCACTTGGCGTAGCAAAGGCTATGTAATCGTTAGTGCTCAGCGTGCCGTCATATATTATAGCGTCTATGGTCATGCCCAAGCCCTTAAGCTCTCTCTTCTCGAGCACGCTGCCCTTTGCCGGGCCATTGACCTCTATTTCGAGCTTCTCCTCAAGAAACCGTTGCGAGAGGCCAGTTATAAGCATAAGCAGCTCTGCGATTCCCTCGCCGGTCTTTGCGCTCAGCGGCACTATTGCTATCTCTTTCTGAAAGCTTGACACATTCGTATATAGCTCGCTGTTGAATCCTAGCGCGCTTAACGATCCTATAAATGCGTATACCTTGTTCTGCAGCTCTTTCACAACATATTCGCTTTGCTTTTCGAGCGCCTGCTGTATGCTATTTAGCTTGGTGTTGTGCCAGCCAGTAATAAGATCCGCCTTGTTGGCCGCCACTATGAACGGAGTTTTGTACTCCTTGAGTATGTTGACCGCTTCCACCGTTTGCGGTTCGAAGCCTTTTGTTATATCCACGACAAGCACCGCTATGTCAGCAATGCTGCCGCCCCTTTTGCGCAGGTTTGTGAACACCTCGTGGCCTGGCGTGTCTATGAACAGCAGCCCGGGTATCGTAATCTTCACCCCAAAGCTTTCAAGCAACGGCCCACAGATTTTCTCTACTACAACTATGGGCACTTCGCTTGCCCCAATGTGCTGGGTTATGCCGCCAGCCTCCTTAGCTGCTATGGTAGAATTTCTTATCCTGTCCAGTAGGGTCGTCTTGCCGTGATCGACGTGCCCCATTACTGAAATGATAGGCTGCCTTATCATGCTACCACCGGTTAAGGTCGTATTATGCTTGCTGATTAATATCGCAGGCTCGGTTTATAAGCTTTCTCGTTTACTCGGTAAAATCTCGTTCTTGCAGCAGCCGCAAACCATTGCGGCTATGTACAATGATGGGCCCGAGGAGAATCGGACTCCTAGTCTCCACCTTGTGAAGGTGGCGTCTTACCATTCGACCACAGGCCCGCAACTACACAACAAATAATACCGTTATACAATTATAAATTAAGGGCTTTACCCTTATAAATCTTTACATGAGCGGACCCTCCGAAAGCTTACACTTTCGGTATTCCCACTCGATTAATACAACAATGTTTTTTGGCCAACATTTTCAGATACATCTTGTTTTCTTATGTAACGTTTCATATCTGCACCACCTGTGCGATAGACAACCTATTTGGGATATTCACTTCCATGTGCATATGAGCATAATCATCGCCAAAGGCAAACTCCTTTATTTCAATGCCGCTTGCCGAGGCAATCTGATAGATTGCAGTTTTTGTTATGCGCTGCGTCTTTGGTTTTTGAACGCCTTGAGCCTGTATTTCGAAACGAAGACAATATGCTGCCCATTGTACCTATGACCATGGGCATCTTCACTCAGGTTTTTATTTTTATAGTTCTCACTATTTATGATTACACTTCGATGGCAGAACACCAGCAGTAGCAGATCCTGCTGCGCACTGCCACTAAGAAGATATTGACAGGAAAAGATATGGTTATTGTGCCAATCCATTCCCCAACAAGAGTGGGGAAATTCTTAGCTAACATTTAATATTATTGGTTGCATGAGCAAATTTTACACAGGGCTTGGTGACACTGGTTACACAAACCTTGTTCGCATTGGCAGGATAAAGAAAAGCAGCAAGATAATAGAAGCGATAGGCGACATAGACGAGCTGAATAGCGCGGTGGGCGTTGCAATTGTAAACATAACCACCGAAAGGATTACGAGGGTACTGAGGGCGGTGCAGAACAACCTTTTTGTGATAGGCGCCGAACTTGCCGCACCGACCACCAAAGCAGAGGCAAAAAGAAGGATAGCACAAGATGACGTAAAAGAGATTGAAGAACACATAGAGGAGCTCGGCTCGGCGATAAATATAGACAAATTTGTGCTGCCCGGTGGCTCGATAGGAGCGGCCTACCTGCATCTCGCAAGATCCATATGCAGGAGAGCGGAGCGCTCGGTTATAGCGCTTGGCGCGCTCGAAAGGGATAGGCGCATAATAAGCTATCTTAACAGGCTTTCTTCGTATCTTTTTGTCGCTGCTCTCTACGTTAATAAACTTAATGGAGTCGAAGAGAGCAACCCCACCTACTGAGCTGGAGTGCTGCCGAGGTCTTTGAGCGCCTCGTTGCTAATGCTTTTGAGCTCTTCCTTGCTTATGTTGAAGTACTCGAGGAACTTCTTAGTGGTAGCAAGCCTCTTCGACCTGCCGATGCGGACCGCGCTTACAAAGCCCTTGTCTACAAGCTCCTTCACATAATCATAGACTGTGGTGCCGAACACCTTAACCACCTGGCTCTGCATCACTGGGCCGTTCTTGCTAACATATGCGAGTATTCTGAGCGCTCCCTTTGTTATGTCAGGAGCCCCTGCTAGAGTGTTGACCCTGCCGAGGTACTGGTCCTTCACACCCATCATATAGCTGTCTCCCGCCGCGTATATCTCGAGCGCGCTGTCCCTATCCTTATACTCTTCGATCAGCTCGCCCATTATCGCCTTGACATAGCCAACTGAACCTATGCCGAGCAGGCTTGAGAGCTCGTCTATGCCCATGGCATGGCCTGAAACGAAAAGCGCTGCCTCGGCGATTCGCTTGTATTCCCTCTTGTCTTCAGGCATTCCTACCATCGTTGAGCATTATGAATATCTCGTCAAAAAAACTGTCCTGGACAAGCGTGAGCCTGCCCTGGTGCATGAGCAGGAGCAGCGGCACGAAAAGGTTCAATAGCACACTTTCGGGGCTTTGATTAGTATCGACAAGTTCGGCAAACGATACCATCCTCTCGTGATCTGCCTTCTTTTCCACAGCGGCATAAACACCGTCCAGCTTTGCATCTATATCCTCAGCGCTTATGGAGATGCCTAGTGGTATTCTTGGCTGCGCCGCGGCACGCTGGCTGGGCTGCATCTTCATTACATCGCTTAGCGCATCGATAAGCTCGGAAAGGGTTATGCGCTTGCCAGGTCGCAGCCTTAGCCTCGACACGAGAGTTGGCACTTCTGGTATTATGCGCTGCACCGCACCCGCCGCTTCAGCTTGAGGCTCCTCGTTTTCTATGAGTACGAGCATCTCGCTCTTCATGCGCAGCAGTATCGAAGCTGCCAGGATTATGTTTGCTGGAACATGCAGGTCAAGCACCTTCATGCTCCGCACCGCGCTAAGATAGTGGTCTGCAATCTCAGCTATATTGATATCCCACGGATCCAGCTTGTTCTTGTCTACGAGCTCTATAAGCACTTCGCGCCACGTGGCATTCCTGACAAAGCCCTCTAGGTCTATGACGCTGCCTTTGTATACCTCTACTGAAGGCATCACAAACTACCTACCCTGATCGCTGATAGAAGATGCGATGTAAAATATTTATGCCTATTGCTACAAAACGGGAAACTTTTCGCGGCGCCTAGCGCTTCGCTATCTCGAAATCCACTACCACTTCGGATTCGGAGGCTGAATATGGCCTCACAACGCGCTCCCCAAAAATTTTTACATTGTAGCCGTGCCTCATTGCATGCTCTTCGAGCTTTCCACGCACTTCGCCAAACGGATCTTCGGAAGGCGCAAAGGTGTAGAGGTGCACGAACGCGTGCTTCTTTGCCACAGCAAGCGCCTGGTCAAGAAAGAGCATGCTTGATTTGGGCATGGGCATTATTATCCTGTCCGCAAAATTCACATAAGCGGCGCTTGCCTTCCTCACGTCGCCGAGCACAGGCTCTACGTTATGGGTCTTGTTGAGCGCTATGTTTGCCTTCATGTATTCATATGCGTGCTTGTTGAGCTCTATCGCCACCACCTTCGAATCCCTGTGCTGCTTCGCTATCTCGATTGCAAAAGGCCCTACTCCTGCAAACATCACCATTACGCGCTCCTTGCTTCCCACAAGGCCGGAGAGCCTGGAGCGCTCGAAAGAAAGCCTGTTGGAAAAGAACACCTTTCTCACATCGAACACGAACGTGCAGCCGTTCTCCTTGTAACGCGCCATGAATGTGCGCTCGCCGGCTATGTATTTGAGCTTCCTTGTGCGGTAAATGCCGTGCACCGGGCCAGCTTTCTTCAGCACGGTTTTTATGTTCCTGTTTGATGAGAGTAGAGCGCTGGCTATTGCCTTCTCCTTCCTATCAAGCTTGTCCGAAAGCTCTATTATGGCTATGCTCCCCAAGAGATCGTAGCCGTTTGCGAGCTCCTTCGCCTCACCCCTTGTCAGTATTCTCTTCAGCATTTGGCTGAAGCTTTCACTGCCACGCTTTTTTGAAGAGCGCATGCGCACAACGCTCGCGCCACTAATTAAGGGAAAGCCTTTTAGTGCTTTTGGCGCTGACTGACCTGCAGCCTTTATGGGAAAGTAAACATAGCCATTATTATACTTTACACTAGCATTATTATCAAGCATATTTGCCTTTCTTAAGGCTTTTTTTGCGCTTTCAGCGGCGCTCGCAGCAACTTTAACGAACATCATATTAACACCAAGCATAAGCGCGGAGCCTGAAGGAAACAAATATAAAGTGTATATAAAAATATATAAGGGTAACATATCTAGCAAGTGGTATTGTGTATTTTGTTGTAAAAGTGACTGCGGGCCAGGAGCGCATAATCGCCAACATACTGCAGAACAAGAACACGAAAGAAGACAGTGGGATCTACTCCATAATGGTAGTAGAGGGAATGCGCGGCTACATCATTGTCGAAGCAGAGGAAGAAGCAAAGCTGAAGGCTTTTATAACAAAAGATCGAAACATTCGTGGCGTGCTACCCAAGCCTATCAGCGACAGCGACATTAACAGGTTTATTGAAGCGACCGACAAGGCGATGAACATAGAGAAAGGGGACATAATCGAGTTCACCAGTGGCCCGTTCAAAGGCTACAAGGCAAAGGTTCTCAAGACAGACGAGGTCAAGGACGACATTACGGTCGAGCTGATGGATGTCGTAGTGTCCATACCTGTTACAACGAAGAGAAGCAGCGCCAAGATCGTGCAGAAGGCGGAGAAGGCATCATGATTGTGTGATTTTATGGGGGAGGTAACAATAAACGGTCTTATAGAGGGCGGCAAGGCAACTGGCGGGCCGCCTTTCGGCCCTGCCTTGGGGCCTCTTGGCGTGAACATAGGGGCCATAGTCGCTGAAATAAACAAGAAGACGGAGCAGTTCTCTGGCATAAAGATACCGGTCAAGGTGGTAGTTGACACCGAAACAAAGCAGTTCAAAGTGGAAATAGGGGCCCCGCCGACGAGCGCACTAATACTCAAGGAGCTAGGAGCACAGAACGGCGCGAAGGGCAAGGATGAAACCATAGGAAACCTCACGCTCGACCAGGTGAAAAAGATCGCAAGCTCCAAGGAGGCATCACTTTACGGGAAGACTGCCGCGGACAGGGTCAAGCAGGTTATTGGCACATGCAAGAGCATGGGCGTAAAGGTGGAGAACGAGGATCCGAAGGCGATTATTGCCAAGATAAACAGCGGAGAGTTAAGGCTGTAGGTGGCCCTATGGCCAAGCCGATGCAGATTTACAGGCTGCTCAGAAAGCGGTTCGGCTTCTTGAACTGGTGGCCCGGCGAGACCAGCTTCGAGGTTCTTGTTGGTGCAATACTAACCCAACAGACATCTTGGAAGAACGTCGAAAAGGCGATATCAAGGCTGAAGGATGCAAACTGCATGAAGCTTGACTGCATCGCGGGCATTGATATTCGCACGCTGGAAACACTCGTAAGGCCTTCAGGCTATTACAGGCAGAAGGCTCGCCGGCTAAGGAGTGTATGCTCTAGCATAAAAGATGAATACGGAAGCCTCGACAGCCTCTTCCGACTTGAAGCGCATGAACTGAGGAAAAGGCTCCTTTCCTACAACGGCATAGGCAAAGAGACCGCCGATTCAATAATCCTTTACGCCGCAAACAAGCCGGTTTTCGTCATTGACGCATACACGAAGCGCATAATGCACAGGATTAACGGCATGCAACCTGATATTAGCTATGACGCATTGCAGGGATACTTCGAAGCGCACGTTAAAAGGAACCTCGAGCTCTATAAGGACATGCATGCGCAGTTCGTGGAGCTGGGCAAGAGCTACTGCAAGACCACCCCTGATTGTGAAGATTGCCCCGCAAACAAGATATGCACGTATTACAAACTGAGCGCTGCGGCTGTCCGGTTATAGGCATTGATTGATGCCGGCGCATAAAGTGCGGAATCGCAATCTTTGCTATTGCGCAAAAAGCAGCGTCGCATATGCGCATTGCGCGCCTTGGGCACCATTGTACACGATATATTCGCCTGGGTATTCGCTCGGGGCGATCCACACGTTAAGCGATTTGCCGTCTAGGCACTCATATGCGGGATTATTAGTATAGAAATTTTGGAGCGTGCCGGCGAGCGCAGCGTCAGGCAGGTCTTCTATAGCTCTCTGCTGCGTATACGTGAGCAGCACTATTGAGCCGTTGTACATGCCGCTGTATTCGTATGAGCTCTGGTTTGCCACGCTCGCATTCGAAGTACTTGGTATTCCGGGTATGGTGGTTGTGGGATAAGCTAGGCCTATGCCGCTCGCATTTTCTATCGGGCCTGGAAGCGCCGATATCTGCGCATTCGTATTTGTGCCTATGCTTACCTCGTTGAACGCGAGAGAAACTTTGACAGGGCTCGTGGTGTTGCCTCCAGCCATTTCAAGGCTGAAGTTGAGCGGCAGGCCGTACTGCAAGGAGACACAGCTCGTTATGTTATATGTGAAGGCAGCCGATCCTGAAACCGGAGTCAGCGCAATAGGTGACGCGCTTGAAGAGATGCTTTGCGGTATGTTCACCTTGCCATGGCCTTCCATTAGATAGCATTGCTGCTTGTTATAGGATAGCTCTTTTACACCCACTACGGTTATGTTGAGCTTGTCCGACAAGGCGGTAAGGTTTGATACGCTAAGGTTTATGGCAGACGGGCTGGAGCTCGAGGCGTTCTTTTCACATTGGAAGCCGGTACTGCTCGAATTTGACAATATGCCCAAGGCTGGCATTTTTGTGCACGTGTAGCGCACTGTCTTGTTTAAGATCTCCACGACACTTATATTGCCAAGAACGGGCACACCGCTCAGGCTTACGGTTACTCTTGATATGTTATAATATTTTTGGTAGCTCATGCTCAGGGGCATGCTCTCACTGAAATTGCCTAGCAACGCGCTCCTCGTGGAGATGCCAACAGAGCCGGTGTAGGAAACATTAAGTTTCTGGCTCGCGTTCATTAAACCGCTCATCGCGTTTGCCACTGCGAAAGCGCTCACCGGCTTGTGCGTTGCGAGCATCGCTATCACACGGTTTGAGGAACTTGAAACTGAAGAAGCATGCTGTGGGCTTATGAGGTAATAAGCGGCATAAGCCATAAGGGCAATTATTATAACAGCGACAATAGCTTTTGCAGCGCGGCCGGCACCTTTGACCTTAGATCCTTGGACACCCTGATGCACTGGTGCAGGCGCGCCATATTGCTGGCCGCTTGCCGGGGCATAGGCTGGATTTGTGCCGCCTCCTATAGAGGATTCATCTGGTTCATAATAGTTGCTCTCCATGTCAAAACCCTACTAATTCCTATCATGCCAAGTATTTATGCTTAGCGGCACTCATGCATCAGGCGCGCCTTCTTCGGCGCGCGCCCGCACTTCGCCTGCGCGCGGGCCTTGCACCTTTCCTGCGCGGTTTTGCTGCCCTTTTTCTGGCCTTTGCAGGCACCTTCTTCTTGATCCTAGCCTTCACACGCCTTGCCGCAGCGCGGCGCGCTGTAGCTTTGGCTGCAAGCTTAGTATTACGCCTAGAAACCGCAATGTAGGCGATTATCACCACAATGGCTATGACTACTATAGCGCTTATTGCGTAATCTATAAGTGGCAGGGGCTTCGGCGGCGCGGACTCTATCGTTACGATCTTTGCTACGCCTGCCCTCAACGTGGCACCCATGCCGCTGCTTGCGTTAACCACAGAAGCCACTTCAACTACCTGAAGCACACCCTGCCATTTCAAGTAGGGTTTATCGCTTCCAGGCATGAAAACAGTGACGCTTATCTTTTGCTGCGAATTCGGAGCAAGAGTACCATTCATTGGCGTCACTACGACCGTAGGCGTTGCGTTGTGGGGTATCGTGTTCAATGCGGGGAGTATTACCTGGTAGCCTATCGGCGTTGGGCCGGAATTAAGTATCGTGTAGTTGAAAGTCTCGCTGCTTCCTATGCTAACATTGAAGAAAGGCTGGCCAGCCTGCTCGCCAAGCTGGGCGTAAGGAACGAAGCTCAAAGAAAAGAGTAAAAGAAAGGGCAATAAGAGGCTCAACGCTTTCATGACAACACTAGCAGCTGTTTTCTATTGTTATTGTCTGCTGGTAAGTGCCAGCCGGGGTGCCGCCGGGAACAGCAAGACCGAAGTATATCGGACTATTTGTTGTCGCGCTTGACTGCGTTGGAGCAGCGATAGTTATGCCAGTCGGGCTCAGGGTGTTCGTCAATGCGTTGCCAGAATAGGTTGTCAAACTTGATGGATTCCACAGGGTATTGCTGACGCCGAACGTAACTTGGCTGTTTGAGGTAAGAGCCCAGTTTGTGCCTGCAACAAGCAGACTCGCCGCAACATCGCCTTCTGGATCGGAATCCGTCACTAGCACATTTGTAGGCACGTTTGCCGACGCATAAACAGGGCCGAAGTTTATTAAGCTTGGGCTTAATGATACGTAGCACGCGCCGCTCACGGTAACCTTTGCAGTCACAGTATTGGAGGTGGTTGGTTGATTGTACATGGCATAGGTTGTGTTTTCATTTTCAAACGATATTGTCTGTAAGTAGTTGCCAGGTGGCGTTCCGCCAGGTATAGACAAACCAAAATATATATTATTCTGTTGTGATGGAGTGGATAACGTGGGCTGCAGTATTAGTATCTTTGTATCAGTCATTGTATTGGTGAGCGCACTCCCCGTATAACTTGTTTGCGCGCTTGAATCCCATAATGTGTTCCCTACCAATATCGAGTTAGCAGTCCCATTGTACCAGTTTGTGCCCATTACAAGCACATTGGCTGCGATATTGCCCCCATTATCGGTGTCTGTAACCAGCACGTTTGTATCGAATGTAGTTGACGGATACATGGAGTTAAAGCTTATTGTATTGGGGCTTACAGACAGGTAGATCACATTGCCCACATTAACGTTTGCAGTAACAGAGCTGTTACTTGTATATGCGGAAACATTTATTGCTAGGAAAATCAGCGCCAATAGCGAAGCTAAACCCAACGCTATCAGTGCGTTTATAACATGCTTTTTCATACAATCGCCTATTATATATTAAAGCGAACCTTTAAATTCTTACCTCTTCCCTAATTTTACGTGGTTGTTGAAAATCCTATCATAAACCTCTCTGCGCCCAACGAATCGTTGAAAAAAATAAAGGTTCGCCAGAACAGTAGTTCCGAAAGGAACTCTTATTTTGGGCATTTTCAATGTTGCAGGACAT
>JBMFTZ010000013.1:0-21224 GCA_049966775.1 Candidatus Micrarchaeia archaeon | reverse complement strand
TATTTATTCGCAATGTTTACTTATGTATTTAAATCTTTCCATACATTTATTATCAAGGTGACGGTATGTTTGGAAATAAGAAAGGACAAAGCGCGATGGAGTACCTGATGACATACGGGTGGGCCATCCTGATAATAGCGATAGTGCTGGCAGCACTATTCTCTCTTGGAGTATTCAGCAGCAGCTCTTTCACGGGCACAACATGCGTTGCACTGTCAGGATATCTCTGCAGCAACCCAATATTGCACAATGGCGTATTCACTGCAACAATAGGGCAGGCTACTGGAACTAGCTGGACTACAACAATATTATGCTTTGTGCCAACAAGCATGGCGGCACCTGCATCTGGAGCAACATCGTGTCCAACAGGCACAGGTACGGGCAGTGATTCTGTAAACTCTGGTCTTTCTAGCGGCCAGACAGTACCTGCAAGCTTTACGCTCAGCGGCATATCAAGCACCCCTGGTACAGTGGTAACTGGATCAATATGGGCATTGTACGCTACATCTGGAAGCACACCAACATATTCGACACAAATAGCAACAGCAACACTAAAAGCAGTATAACTTCTTTTTCTTTCTTCTTTTATATTTAGAATTAGGGTATAGCGGCTACTCTTTGCTGTTTAGCTCCTTTTCCATTTCGATAAGCCTGATCAGCTCGTCGGCACTGAGTATGGGCTTCCTTGTCCTATCCTGATCGTCTATCGCTATGCGCGGGCATGCAGTATTCACAAAGGCGTCTATTTCAAGCATGTTGTCCAGGGCTTCGAAATCTATCGTGTTTGAAACAAGTATAACGCCATAAAGCCCGCTTGCTTCGAGCTTTAATTTTATTATCTTTGCGAAGCTCATGTTGTACTGGCCGTTCTTTGTGCTTACCAGTATTCCGAAGTTCTTTGCATTGAGCGCTGCAAGAAGCTTGCCGTTGCTCCTCTTCTTGTATACGTCCCTGTACTTGTCGATAAATTCTACGCTATTTGAGAAAGGCTCGACAACAAGGAACGGCTTTGTTGTCGCAAGAAGCGCGCCCAGCGGGTGGAACATGCCCCCGCCGAAATACACGAAGGCATCGACCTGCTTGTCTATCGTTGCGGCGCTGCCAACATCGCAGCCAAGTATCTGGCCGCTTACCTTAGCAAAGCCATACGGCTTGCCTATTATTACGGTCTTGCCGTTTTGCTCATAGAATTCTTTTATCTTGCCAAGCTGCTGCACGTGCTGTATTGTTGTGACAAGGCCTATTTTTGAATAAGGCCCCAAAGGTTCCAAAGATTTATTTAGTATTGCAAGCGGCGCATCTATGTAATATGGCACATATTCGACATTGAAATCGACATGCTTGAATTCTGCATGGCCAAAGTGCACGATCTTGTCTGCGCCTATTGCTTTCGCCTCGTCTATTGCGAGGTCGCAAGCACCAAAGCTTGGCGACGAAGAAACAAAGACCTCGTTGCCTTCATGCTCATATTTCTTGGCGTATTCCAGTGCCTTTTGCTTCAAGCCTTCAGGAAACTGCAGTAGGATGCGCATTCTTACCATTAGTTATTTTTATATCGTATGCTTTAATCTTGTATGCACCGGAAAGCTTCAGCGACGCTTTCTTCAATACCTCTGCAGCAAGCCTCCTGTTGGCGTTACTGACCCTGAGCGAGAAAAGCGGCTGATTCCTCTGAACGCGCGCGGCCACTGAGACGCCCTTGCCAAAGGAGAGACTCATTCCCTGGGATACCCTGTCTGCACCCGCACCTGTAGCCATCTTGTGCTCCCTGATCACATTGTGTGGGTAGACCAGAACCCTGAACAGGTAGTTCTGCGGCAGCTGTGCTTCAAGCTGCTTGTTTACTAGAAGCCTTGCAGCTTCGAGGGCGTTAGACCTTAGTTGTATCTTCTGCTGCGACTCGAGCCTCAGCTCCACGTCATACGGCTTCTCCTGACCCATCTTGAATATGAGCAGGCTCGTATGCGGCAGCGCCTTCACATAATTCTTCTTCGGATTCTTGAGCGAATACCTTGCCCACGCCTGTGCGGAAGCGTTCCTCATCGTACGCGCTGGCTTAAGCCTAACCATAGTGATGCACCAACATTGTTACATGCTTTGAAAAAAGCAGCACAGAATATTATGCCGCTAAGCTATAAAAACATATAGTTTGAACACGCCACACTGCACCTGTCGGGTATGCACCTTGTAATGCTTCGCGTGTCCCGCCGTATAACTGGCAGTTGTAAACAATTATATACTTTTTGTTCCATATCTGTTTGAGCCTGAACAGGGCAAAGGTGGTTGAATAGGAATATTGGAAAGCGCGTTGAGCGCTGATGCACAGGGAGAAAACCTATTCAAAGCCAACATATACGTCTGCGGTGTGGGCGGAGGCGGCTCCAACACGGTGCAGAGACTTAGCAGGATAGGCGTGAGCGGGGCGCAGCTCGTAGCGGTAAACACAGATTCGAAGCACCTGAACAGCCTGGACAGCACGATCAGGCGCATTCTTATAGGCGGCGCGCTCACAAGGGGGCTTGGCGCGGGAGGCTTTCCCGAGATAGGCGCAAAGGCAGCAGAATACTCGCGGGTGGACTTGGAGGCGGCGCTTAAGGATTGCAACCTTATGTTTCTTGCGGCTGGCATGGGTGGCGGCACAGGCACCGGAGCTGCTCCGATAGTTGCGGACATAGCGAAGAAGAACGGTGCTATTGTAATAGGTATTGTAACGTTCCCGTTTTCCCTGGAGCGCGTGCGCATAAACGTTGCAAGGAAAGGGATAGAAGAACTTAGAAAGAATGTTGACACGCTAATAATAATAGACAACCAGAGGCTCGTAGACATCTATCCTAATTTGGCGATAGAGCAGGCTTTCAGACTGGCCGATGAGGTAACCTCGCGGGCTGTAAAAGGCATCACCGAAACTATAAATGCGCCGAGCCTTATAAACGTTGATTTTGCTGACTTGAAAAGCATAATGAGCAACGGCGGCCTTGCTATGATAAGCGTGGGCGAGGGCGCAGGAACGAACAAGGTAAAGGATGCGGTGAGGGACACGCTCGAGCACAAGCTGCTTGACGTGGAATACGAAGGCTCGAAAGGTATACTAGTGCATGTGCGCGGCGGCGACGATTTGACGCTGGGCGAGGCAAACGAGATTGCCACACAGCTCACGGAGCAGGCGGCGCCGAATGCAAATGTGATATGGGGCGCAAGGGTGGATCCCGCATATAACGGCAAGGTTGAGGTGATTGCGATTTTCACTGGTGTGAAGAGCCCGCAGATCCTGGGCCCCGCAAAAGAAGAGAGCCCTTCTGATTTTGGATTGGGAGAGCTTTAGGTTAGCTTATTCCCACGGCGCTGGCGTATTCGTCTTCGTTCTTGTTGCGCTCTATCTGGTATATGCGCGCGGAGCTTATGCTGCGCAGCGAGTTGTCGTGCGTTATTACAAATATCTGGTCAACAACCTTGGGTAGCGAATTGCCGAGAACTTCTATCAGCTTGCTTATGCCGTTCTCGTCGAGGTTGTGCGTGGGCTCGTCAAGTATAAGCCACCTTAGGTTTGGCACCACGACCATCGCCAATGCTATGCGCATCGCTAGGCAAGCTATGCTGCGCTCCCCGCCGCTTGCTATGGTGTTTATGTCGGACCACCGCTGCTCGCCTTCGCCGGTTGCGGTTGCCGCTTCAAGCGTATAGTCGTCCGCCTTGGCACTGAGCCTTATTGAAGGATAGTCAAGGTATGGATAAAGCTCCGGCCATATAGACTGCATTAGGTTGTTTATGGATTTGACGAGCTCAGATCTGAGCGCGCCTTCGGTATCGACAAGCGCGGACCTGAACTTGCCGAGATCTGTTATCAGCTTCTTGCCGCGCACTATGCGCGCCTTCATGCTCTCCGCTTCTGCAACGCTTTTCGCTTTCTCTTCTATTTGCGCATCGATGCTTGCAATCATTCTCTCATCGCCCGAAAGATTTTCGCGCGCCTTTCCCAGCTGCTCCCTAACGCTCGAAAGCCTTTCATGCAGCGCATCAACATCATGCTCGCTTACCTTTATGGCTTCCATATCGCTCCTTTTGGATTCCATCAGAGACGACGCCTTTGCCATCTCCGAGTCATAGCGCTCCTTCCTCGAGATTAGGTCGAGCTCAACCGCGAGATCGGTTGACAGCTTCTTGAGCTTGTCAAGATCTGCCGCCTTTGAATCGGCGGTGCTGGCAATTTTCGCCGCGGCACTCCTGCGCGCCTCTACCTCGTGCCCATACTTCGCAACCTTCTCTTCTATGCCCGCATATGACATAAGTTCCTCTGCTGCCAGCTTGGCAGCGCGCTCTTCGCGCTCTGCATCGGATTTCTTGCGTTTGAGCTGCTCAACCCTCTCGGAAAGCGAAGCCGCTTCGGCGCGCGCCTTGTTCAAGAGCTCGGTCTTCTGCTCCAGAAGCTTCTGCCTGAGCTCCTGCGTGAGCTCACGGTTGCATACAGGACACGCGGTGATGTGCTTTTCAAGCTCCCTCGCCCACTTCTCGTTTTCGCTGTATGCGCTCTGTGCAGCTGCGAGCTCCCTCAGAGCCAAACTTAAAGCATTATCCAGCTCGTGCACCTTCTTCTCCAGCTCTACCGCCTTTTGACCCTCGAGCTCTTTGACAAGCTTATCGCGCTCTTGAAGCTTTTCGCGTGCATCCTTAAGCATCGCTTCGGAATCGGATAACTGCTTCGTCGCTTCACGCTCTTCCGCCTTAAGCTTCTTGAGCGCGCCCCCCTCTTTTTGAAGCAGATCGTTTGTCTTTGCGAGCTCGCTGTCTACGTCCTTCTTGCTGCGCACATTACCAATCTTTTCGAGCTCCGCCTTGAGCGTAGCGTGCCTTGCCGCGAGCTCCGCGATGTCTTTTGAAAGCTTCTGCTTCTTGTCGTATTCGGCTTTTACCTTTTCAAGCTGCTCGCTTGCCTCCTTTGACTTCGCCTCTATCCCAGCTATCTCTGAAATAAGCCGACGCTGCTCCGCTGCATATTTCTCCTTCGCGCTCGCAAGATCCCTCATTGCCGCCTTTAGGCTCTCTGTATCGACATGTGCAGCGCTCTCCTCTTCACCGCTTACGATGTCCTTTATGTGATTTGCCAGCGATACCACGTTATCCTCGGCCCTGGCAAAATTGTCAAGACCCAGCATCTGGTCTATCTGGCGCTTCCTGTCTCCCTTTGCAAGCTCAAGAAAATAGTCAAGCCTGTTCTGCTCCGCGTATACTACCCTGGAAAAGGTATCATAATCGATCTTAAGTATGCGCTCTATCTCTTCGTTTACGCGCTCCGGCTGGGATTGCAGGTATGAACCGTTCCTTTCCAGCCTTGCCGAAGAACCGCCATTTTTCACTATCCGCCTTGAAACTGTATAGCGGTCTTCGCCGGTAGTGAAGTTTACCTTTACCTCGGCCTCGTTTTCAACATCGGGCTTGTTGGTAATTATGTCTTCCAACGAGGAACGCCTGTGGTTTAGCGCTGGGAATGATCCAAAAAGACCAAACGAGATAGCATCAAGTATAGAGCTCTTGCCTGCTCCCATAACGCCTACAAGCACATTTACGCCTTTCTTGAAATCGAGCTTGGTATGCTTGTGCACCTTCCAGTTTGTAAGCTCTATGCTCTCTATCATTTGCATTACCGCTTATGAGCCGCATTGCATGGTAAGCTACAGCACTATGTTTATAAATATGAATTATTAATCCTTACTCTGAGTGGTACTATGGCAGAGGACAACCTCGGCATTGACGAATTAAGGTATATGCAGCAGCTCTACGAGCAGCAATACAGGATGCTTTCCGATTCGGTTACTGCCGCCTCAAACGAGCTCAATGAACTTACCGCAGTGCAGAAAGCGCTTGACGACAGCGGGCTTATTGAAGGGAGGGAACTATTTACGCACGTGGGCTCCAGCTTTTACGTGAGAAGCAGGGCCGTTGATCCCAAGACATTTGTTGTGGGCATAGGCGGCGGTTATCTGGCTGAGATGCCCATAGATTACGCAAAAGAGTACATAGCAAGGGAAATAGAGAAAAAATCGGCCGAACTCAGCGCCGTTATGGGTGACAGGAAAAAGGTAGAGGAAGAACTTTTGGGAGTGCTACACAGGATAGATGCGAGCGCGCATGAAAGATAAATTGGTGATCGCTTGTTCGATGCGTTAAGAAAGAGGCTCTCCAGCGCCATAAAGAGCTTCGCAGGCAAGGAGGAGAAGGAGCTAGAGGCAGAAAGCAGCGGCACTGGCGCCGAAGCGGCGGCCAAAGCGAGCACCCCAGAGGGGATGCAGGCGCACGAAACAGGAAGAAATGCAGAAAGCAGCGCGAAGCATCGCCCTGCGGCACAGCCGGGTGTAGAGCTCGGTATCACCACGCGTATCAAAAGCAGGCTGCTTAATTCGGTGGCGCTTAGCACAAAGGAGATAGACAGCTTCGCAGATGCTATGGGAAAATCCATGCTAGAATCTGACGTATCGTATGAGACCGCAGAATATTTTGAATCCCTGCTAAGGAGCGAGCTTAACGGAAGGAAGTTCAGCTCCGGCGGCATAGAGGGGGAGATGCTTGGTGTTGTTCATGAAGTGCTGGTAAAGGCACTGAGCGAAGCAAAGGGCATTGATCTTCTGCAATTTGCGAAGGAGCGCGTTTCAAGCAACGCCAAGCCCGTCAAGATTCTTTTCCTTGGGCCCAATGGCACGGGCAAGACCACAACCATTGCAAAGCTCGCATACATGTTCAAAAGCAACGGGCTTTCGTGCGTTATGGCGGCAAGCGACACCTTCCGGGCTGCGGCAATAGAGCAGACAGAGTACCATGCCAACAGGATAGGCGTGCCTGTCATAAAAAGCACATACGGCGCTGACCCAGCAAGCATAGCATTTGACGCCATAGCGTATGCAAAGGCGCACGGCACTGACATGGTGCTCATAGACAGCGCAGGCAGGCAGGAAACAAACAAAAGCCTGCTCAAGGAGATCGAGAAAATGGCGAGAGTGACAAAACCTGACGTCACCATTTACGTCGGCGAGAGCATCTCCGGCAATGCGAGCGCGAAGCAGATAGTTGAGTTTTCAAAGGCGATAAAGATAGACGGGATAATACTCACCAAGCTGGATTGCGACGCGAAGGGCGGAGGGGCGGTGTCGATATCACACCTTACAGGTATACCTATACTTTACTTTGGCACGGGCGAAAGCTACGACGCGCTGATAAAATACAGCCCGCAATTCGTTGCAGATTCGATACTTTCAAACACATAAGCATAATAAATATAAATATAAAACCCAATTAAGGATTGTATGGAGCAAAGACTTGTCGATATGGAGAACCTCATACTTGCGCGGGCAAAGGGCAAGTTCACTACAATCATAGATCCGTCGCGCAGGAGGCAGCTTATAAATGACATAGCGCAGAGCATCAACCCACACATAACCAGCGACGAGGTAGATGCAATACTAAACGACATGTACGACATAAGCCCTCTTGCAGAGCTTGTGGATGACGAAAACATAGAAGACGTGATGATAAACAACACGGAGGGCATATTCGAGTACAGTTCAAAAGAGGGAAAGAAGAGAGTTGACAAAAGCATAGGAAGCAAGGAAGAGCTCGAGCTCTTTGTTAACAAGCTCAAGCTTTATGCTACAAACGAATCTTCAAATGGCAACATAATGGACATACACCTGCCTAACGGGAGCAGGGCAAACATCGTCTCGTCACCTATGGGTTATGACATAACGGTTAGGAATTTCAAGAAGAATCCGCTTAGCATACTCGACCTGGTAAACGGCGGGGAGCTTGATTACAGCATAGCAGCAAGGCTGTGGCTATATGTAGACGGGCTAAAGGTAAGGCCTGCCAACATACTAATTGGCGGGATGCCTGCAGCGGGCAAGACGACGCTGCTCAACGCGATGTTCTCGTTCTTCAGGCCTGACTCGCGCATAGTGACCATAGAAGAAACCTATGAGCTGGACACCAGGACCCAGGAGAACTGCGTTAGGCTTGAAACAAGCGAGGACATGCCGATGGTGGATCTCGTCAAGAACGCGCTCAGGATGAGGCCCGACATGATAATAATAGGGGAGGTGAGGGGCGGCGAAGCGAACGACATGATCACCGCCATGAATATAGGCAAGATATCAATGGGCACTATACATGCTTCTTCTAGCAGGGATATTATAAACAGGCTGCAGCACACACCCATGAACGTGCCTATGGATATAATACCGGTGATAGACGCCCTGATTGTGGTGTCTACGGTATATGCGGGCAACGTGCCTTCGAGGAAGATAACACAAATATCGGAGATATCGGGCATTGAGACGCAGATCCTGCTTTCCGACCTCTACAGGTATGACTATAAGACGCAGAGGGGCTCCCCGATACTTCCTAGCGTTACGTACAGGGATATGCTGTCAAAGGTGCTGGGCGTGCCGCCGCCGGACATACTCGAAGAGGAGCGCATCAGGGCAGTCATACTTGACAGGATTAACAAGCTAGGCAAGCGCGACATGAAGAGCATAAGCGAGTTCGTAAGGGATTATTACGATGACCCCGAGGCAACGCTGAGAAAGCTGGGCCTGCCCAACCTGCAACCGATAATAAAAGTGTAGCTCACGGCAGGAAATCGGCGTTCTTTATCTTTTCCTTTATGTAGTCGTCCACGAATGTGAGCCTCGGGCCCTGCAGCGTGTCCTGCTCGAGCTTCCTCTTTGTGATCATTACCTTCTTTAGCTCCTCGACCCACTCCTTGTGCCTGTTTATCCACGGGTACGAGAGCATCTCCTGCGCCCTTTTAAGGTCTATTTCGCTTGCCCGCATGGTCATGCTCTTAAGGAAGTCGTAGTGCTCGATGTCTGACATTGTCACGCCGATGAATTTGGCTTCTGGCGTGGCTATGTCGGCTCCTATGTATGCGAGGTTCATGCTTCCTGTCTTTATGGTCCAGTATATGTACCACCCCCATGCATCGCCGTCGTTGAACACATATACAGGCAGCCCCATGTCGGCAAGCTTCCTTATAAGACGCCTGGTGCCCCTTGCCGCCTGGCCTTGCGGTGATATCAGTATTATGTTCTCCTTGCGCCAGAAGCCGTCCTCGTTGAGCCTCTGCCAAAGCGCGTCCTTTTCAACTACAAGCACGTATTTGGCTTTGACGTCAACAAACTTTATATCGTTGTCCACATCGCTGGGTATGGCCCAGCCGCTCCTGCCCATCTTGCTGGCATCGATCTCGAGCTTTTCATTTCCAAACGTATCGATAATTTTTACGTTACCTGCAAGGACGCCCTTCCTGTTGGCGTTCAGGTTCAGCTCCTCGCGGCGCATGTGAAGCGACACCTCCAAGTCTTCTATGAGCGGATTTGATTCGGTCTGCTCGCTGAATATGTTTTCGTCCACATCCTCGCCGAGCGAGTACTTGAGCTGGTAATAGAGGCCCCTGATTGTCGTATGCAGGTTCTCCTCTATGAACTTGTGGCACTTGGCGGCTATTGCTATGGTCTGCATGAACCTCTTTGACTGCGCCACGTTTAGAAAGCTGCGCTCCTCGTTCGCATTCCCAAGCGAAAGGTAGCCCTTCTTGTCGTCGTATGTGATATTGGAGCGAGTTCTTGCAGTTGCCACAAATCGTGGGTTCCTGCCGGTGCTTATGTCGCCTATTATCTTGGAAGCAAACTCCTCCAGCTTGGCTTTCGGAGTTGCGTTGTCTGGGTTCATGATGATGGCCTGCCTCTTTCGTAGCTGCCGAGCTCCTTCACTATGCTGTCCCTCTTGGGCCCTTCCTTGAGCGCATACTTAAGCACGTCGGCTATGGTCCTCGCAGGCAGGAGCTTTATCTTTTTAAGCTTGTCGCTGTCTACAGATACGTCCCTTATGTTGCTTGCGGGTAGTATTACGCCGCGCATCCCCGCGTCTATGGCAGCCTGCACTTTTGCAGTAACGCCGCCGACGGGCAGAACATCTCCCCTCACAGACAGCGACCCTGTCATCGCAAGGGACTGGTCTACTGGCACGCTTTCCATGGCAGATATGATGCTAACTGCAACGGATATGCTTGCGCTGTCGCCTTCGACGCCCTCTATCTGCAAGAACTGCACATGCATGTCATAGTTGGCAACGTCCTTGCCCATGTGCTTCTTTATTACCGCGCTGACGTTGGTGACCGCTTCACTTGCGATCTTGCCCAGCTTGCCGGTAGGTATGAATTTGCCTTCGGCCCTTGAGCTTGCCGGCGTTACCTCCGCTGCGATGGGTATCACTATGCCGGAATACATGTTCCTAGCGCCCATTACAGCTAGGCCGTTTACCCTTCCAACCTTGTAGCCATGCGTCGAGAAAACCCGGTAGTCCTTCCTATATTCGAGTTCCTGGCTTACGAGCTGTGCCTCTATCGGCTTTGCAAGCTCCATTGCCGCGATTACATGCTCCTTTGTGACTACTTTGGCGTTTTTCTCTACCGCGATATCGCCCGCGGCCCTTACCAGGCCGCCCAGGTCCCTCAGTATTAGCGTAAGCTTGTTCCTGCGCCCGGATCTGCGGCGCGCTTCCTGTATTATCTCTTCTATCGCCGATGCGTCAAACGGTGGTATCTTGCCGTCTTTCTTTACCTCTTGCGCAATGAACTGCATCATCAGCTTCCTGCTGGCTTCGGTGTCGTCCATTGTAGAATCCATATACACTTCGTAGCCATAGCCGCGTATCCTCGAACGCAGCGCGGGGTGCATCTTCTGGACATCTTGTATGTTGCCCGCAGCTATAAGTATGAAGTCGCTAGGCGCTGGTTCTGTCTTCACAAGCGCGCCTGAGCTCATCTCGCTCTGGCCAGTTATCGGGTATTTCTTCTCCTGCATCGCGGTTAGCAGCTCTTGCTGTGCCCTCATGTCAAGGTTTGCAATCTCATCTATGAAGAGCACGCCTTTGTTTGCCTTGTGGACTGCCCCGCTTTCAACGCGCAAGTGCGCAGGAGTGCCAAGACCGCCAGACTGCAGCGGATCATGTTTGACATCGCCGAGCAGTGCGCCCGCTCTTGCGCCTGTTGCATCTATAAATGGAGCATGCGACAAACCGGTATTGTCCACGATAAGCTTAGGCTCGTTGGTGTCAAAGGAGCCCGGCATGCCGACGCGCCTCGCAAGACCGCTCATGAACATAAGAGCAGAACCGAAAAGCATTATGCCGAGTATCAGGGCAGCCATTACTACCAGCTCGTATCCCTTCACTAAGCCCGTGAGGGTGATGCCAAATATTATTATGATCAGCAGTATTACGGCGGGGCCTATTATGGAGTTGCCCTTGTTAAGGCTCATGCGCTCTTTCATCCTTTCCTTCTGCAGCAGGATTCGCCCTTGACCGTCGCCGCCGTTGTAGCCCTCCGGGTAGGTTTTGACAGTCTTTATGAGGGGCATGTTCTCGTCATTGAAATTCTTGTATACCAGCACGTCCTCCAGGTCTGTTGCTGGAAGAAGCTCCGCCATTGCCTGTGCCAGCATTGTCTTACCCGTGCCCGGCTCCCCTATGAGCAGCACGTTTCGCCTCTGCTTTGCCGCTTTTTTAATTATGTCGACAGCCTTCTTCTGGCCAACCACCTGGTCTATAATTTTTGGCGGTATCTCTATGTCTGCTGTCGTGCGCACGCGTGCAGCACCCTGCTGCTCGCTCGCCCTCTTTGCCTTTCTTACAGGTTTTGCTTTTTTAGCGTTCATTTGGCAACACTTGCTACCATTTGCCTTCTATAATATATGGCACAATAAATATAAAGGATACTTGTTTTTGTTTTGTACGCACTTCTGCGTACGGGCGGCCGCGGTACAAGAGCAAAGCCGAGCATTGCATGCAGCATCGCTATAATAAGCGCACCGCAACATATATAGACATTAACAAAGTGGGCGGAAAATCCCACACGCTTTAACGGTAGAATGAAAGCGAACTGCAGAGGAATAGAAGCCCTTGCTTCATCGGCCAGTGAACCTGGCCCCCCATTCCTGGCGGTGGACAGTCCCTTATTAGGGGAGTTTGTAACTTCATGCATTGCTGCCACTTGGTATGTTCTCAGTTCCTCAAGAGCTGCCCCTTGAGGTCTTGCATTCTCTTCCTGAGCGTAGATTCCGGCGGGCACGCCGTATAATATAAGTATATATACTTTTTTGTTCTATATCAATCATACCTTGTTGCCACTTGGAAAGCCCACACCGTTTACATGCGGGGGATGCCACCAACATAATTGCGATGGCCGATTTAGGTATATAGCGCAGAGCGACGTAGCGTTTGCACGGCGCGAGCCCTGAAAACAACATTTTTAGATATTTTGGGGGTATAGATAAAAACATTGATACAGATACAGGCTACAGAAATGCTTTGTGGGTGTTTCCTTGTATATTTTAGGGGTGTGGGACGGGCATGATTCGGGCGCTGCACTTATAGATGACAAACGGATTATATACGCGGCGAACGAGGAGCGCTTCACAAAAAGGAAACTGGAGGTCAATTTTCCATTTAATGCCATTAACGCAGCGCTAAGGTTTGCCGGGCTTAAGCCGGCAGACATAGGGCATGTGGCCTTCACTACCACCGAGCTTACCAAAACCCTTGAGAGGATAATGCCGTATTCGAAGGAATACTACTACCAGTTTAGGAGGCGCAAGATCCTTAAGCCGCGGTTCGAGGACGAGAGGCACAAGCTCAAGTATACACTTACAAGGTTCGGTGTTTTGCCTTTATGCAATAGCATCAGCAGCTACATCATTGGCAAGGCGCTCAGGCACATGGGCTTCAAGGACTTCAAGCTGCATGTTGTCGAGCACCACGTAGCACACGCGGCAACAGCTGCATTTACCGCACCATTTAAAAACCCGCTTGTCATAACAGTAGACGGTCTTGGCGACGGACTCTCCGGAAGCATAAGCACGCTTAGGAACGGCAAGCTGGAGAGGCACAAAACGCTAAAGGCCACTGATTCCATAGGCATTTTCTATGAGCAAGTTACAAATATAGTGGGAATGCGCGAACTCGAGGATGAAGGCAAAGTAATGGCCATGGCGGACTACTCTTACCCGTTTGACTTCAACGACAACAAGCTCAAAAACTTCTTTGAGGTTCATGGCACTTCCATAAAGGCAAAATATTCGCCGCTAAAGCAGTTTGTGTTGCTTCAGAGGATAGCGTGGCAAACACCAAGGGAGCAGTTTTCGTACATGGCACAGCAGGTGCTCGAGCATGTGCTTACAAGATTCGTCCAAAATGCGCTCGACGAATACGGTATTGGCGACGTAGCGTTTGCGGGGGGCATATTCTCCAACGTAAAGGCAAACATGAAGATACGCATGCTGGACAAGCTGAGACACTGGTTCGTATTCCCGCACATGGGTGACGGCGGCATGGCGCTCGGGGGTGCGCTGTACGCTAACTACCTGCTCAACGGCACGACGCATTACGACTTTGACGCCTATCTTGGCGATGCTTACAGCGAAGAAGACACTCTGCACGAAGTGAAAAGCCGCGATGGCCTCAGATACGAGCTTGAAAGCCCTATGGAGCAGGCAAAGCACGCTTCAGAGCTCATAAACGAAGGCAATTATGTGTTCTGGTTCCAGGACAGGATGGAATACGGCCCAAGGGCGCTTGGCAACAGGAGCATACTGGCGCCAAGCAGCTCCGACACAGTGAAGGACAAGCTGAACCTTTACGTGAAAAAGAGGGAATGGTTCCAGCCGTTTGCACCATCATTGCTCGAAAAAGATGCAGAAAAGATACTGAAATACGACAACAAGGGTCCGGACAAGTTTATGACCAACACCTATTACATAAAGGAGGATCTTGACCATATTGCAAGGGCCGTGACTAATGTGGATAGGTCTGCGCGGCCGCAGATGGTGGGCAAAGAAAACAAGCTTTACGAAGAGTTGCTCCACGGCATAAGGAAAAGGACAGGCTATGGCATAGTGCTGAACACGAGCTTCAACGTGCACGGTGCGCCCATCGTGATGAGCCCCGCTGACGCGCTGAACACGATGGAGCAAACGCGCACAAGGTACATGTTTATCAATGGCGTTTTTGTCGAAAACACGAAAGGGATCTGACTGGCGCTTAGATGATGCTTGAATATTTTCTCACTGCTGGCATTCTTATAGCTTTTTTTGGGCTTGTCTCAGGCGCGATTTTAGACAGGAAGAACATTTTGGCTGTGCTCAGAAAGCAAAGGATCGGTAGGCTTCAGATAGCAATCGCGGTAATGATCGTCATACTTTTCGTTGCCGTGGAGATAGCCATGGTAAAGCCCACGCAGCAGCTCTTTTTCGATGATGCCATATACCAGGGGATGGCGCTTGATCTCATCCACACGGGCCAGGCGGTGATGTGCAACTACGGCACCCCGAGCGCCTGCTTTGCTGGGGAGGTCTTTCACGAGCCGATCGGCACATCATTCAACTTTGCGATTGCGTTCCTCATTTTTGGCGTGCGCAGGATTGTCACCTATGGGACCATGCTTTTTCTCGCTTCAGCTGCCGTTTTTATGAGCTTCTTCACCGCTTCCATCATAACGAAGAACAACCGCATAGGGTATTTTGCCGAGCTTTTCATGGCGATATCCCCGGTAATGCTTGTTTGGGCGTTTCCCACAACATCCGACATGCCGATGCTTACCTATTCGTTGGTCTCCCTCTTTTTTGTACTTGTGTTCCTGAACGGCAGGAACATCTTCAGCTTCAGCAACGCCCTTCTTTCAATGGCGCTGCTCGCATACATGAAGGTCTTCGCGGTCATTTACGTGCTTATCTTCATAGTGGTCTTCGTAATGCTGCTTGACACGAGCCTAAAGCGGTCGCTGCGGCATGGCTATGACATGCTTAAAGGCCACATCCTTGATACGAAAGTGCTTGTTGTACTCCTTATCTTTGTCATAGCGATCATACCGGAGGTACTTTACTCCGCATATGAGCTTCAAAACGGCAACTACGGCTCCACGCTTATACAAAATTCGTGCAATCCTTTGGAGCCGCCCATGAACTATACCGGAACTCTGTCGCTCGACAACTTCAAGTACAACATATGCGCAAACGTGCTGTTCTGGTTCGACAAATATTCGTATGTGTATGTCATGCAGCCGATCATATTCACGGTCTTTGCACTTATAGGGATTGCAGTCATGCTTATTAACAAGCAGGGGAATGAGCTCGCCGCAATCGGCATATGGTTTCTGATCTTGTTTGCAGTGTACACTTCTTTCTATGCGGGCGGTGTTATTTACGGTGTCGACTGGCGTTTCATGCTCAGCCTCATTTATCAGGTATCGCTATTGAGCGGGGTGGGCGCGTGGTTCATTTATGAGGGCATCGGCAAGCACCTTAGAATCGGGTGCATGGGTAAAAAGCCCAAGAGCGCACTTGCGATTATCGCCCTGGTGCTGCTGTTTTCTGCAATATTCTATCCGTTATATGCCCTTGCCCCCAAGCTCTCCATAAACCCTGCTATGATACCGCAGGCGGGCAGCGCAAGATTTGACGAAAATTTCATCTATGCCAATATATCGGCGATACCGAGCAACTGCCTTGTTTTCACCTATGTGCCGTATCTGTTCAACATAAACGATAGAAGCGCCGCCCAGATGTTCTACCTCTTTAATAATACATTTATGGCGAATGCGGAGAGCGAGTACAGCTGCCTTGCGATAGATTATGGATACTGGTGCAAGACGCCGAACAATATGTGCCCGCAGGCAATGGCCCAATACAAAACAGTGCCGCTGAAAACTGCAGTATATACGCGGGCAGGCTTTAGCTTCACGTTTGGCTTTTACAGGATAGTGGGCAGGAACAGCACGTAGCGACGCCTTAGCTTATGACGCTTTTCAATATCGTCTTGAGTATCACAAACCCATCGCGGAATGTGTGCAGCTTGCCCTTGCCGCTGGCGCGTATCTTTTCATAGCTCGGCACCTCGAGCACCTTGAGGCGGCGCTTTGCAATCTCTATGTTGATCTCGGTCTCTATGCCAAAGCCTTGCTCCTTTAGCCGCAACTTTCTTATGGCCTTTCTGTCGAAGCTCCTGTAGCCGTAGCACATATCGGTGTAATGCGTATGGTATATGGTATTTACCATAGCAACGAAGGACTTGTTGCCGAGCCTTCTTATCAGTGGCATGTCCTCCGAGCCCCCACCGGTAAGGAACCGTGACCCGACGCACACGTCGTATCCCGCTTCAATGCCCGCTATGAGTAGTAGCAGCTCCCTTGGCCTGTGGGACAGATCGGCGTCCATTGATACGATTATGTCTCCCTTTGCCGCTTTCATGCCTTTTATAAGTGCCGCGCCCTTGCCCGTGTCATCATACATAATCTTCGCCCCAAAGCGCTTTGCTATGGCGACAGTATTGTCTTGTGAGTGCTTGTCCACCACAATTATCTCGTACTTATACATGTGGCTCTCGAGCACATTCTTTACTCCTTTGAGCACCATGCCTATGTTGCTTTCTTCATCAAAAGTCGGAATC
Source organism: Candidatus Micrarchaeia archaeon (assembly GCA_049966775.1). Classification (GTDB taxonomy): domain Archaea; phylum Micrarchaeota; class Micrarchaeia; order Micrarchaeales; family Micrarchaeaceae; genus JAKAWW01. The sequence goes on along the minus strand of JBMFTZ010000013.1, from coordinate 4,742 downwards.
ACTATGCTTACAAGCTTCACCATATCACTGCTGCGCCGGCTGCGCGCTTTCCGGAGGCGCTGCCCTCTTTTTGGCTTTTCTGGCCCGTGTTGCGGAAACTATAATAAGTGCCACAATTACTAAGATCACTGCAATCGCGCCTATCTCTGTATAGCTCATTAGAGGCGCTTTGGCATTGGAGAGAACCGCATTCACCAGGGAGAGTGAAGCGTAATGAGTACCGTCATTAATATAGGAAACACCAACACCTATGGGCATTGTGGCGTTGTTGTATTTTGGCATGCTTATGTTGAAGATTACGGTTTTTGCAGCAAAAGGCTTAACAGAGATGTTTATAGAGCTCGGCTGCACAACGAACAGCGGAGGCGCATAAATCTTTACCGTGCTGTTTATGGTGTAGTTTGCTATATTAAGCACTGTCGTGTTAAGCTTGCCGTCTTTCAGGAAGCCATTTGGCATAGTAAGCAGGCTGCGCGCTTGCTTGCCGACGCTTGCGATGCAGGAATACATGGTTGTAAACGAGGAGGTGCCCTGCCGATAGCTCAGTATTATTGATTCTACATAGCTGCCAGGTGTTGAAAAATTCTTCAATTTAAAGATGAAACGGTACGTAGAATTAGGGCCGAGGCTCTGCAACGCAAACGTGGAGTTATAGGTTGAAAAGCCGTTAAACAGCGGCTCCGCTATTATGCTTGATGCAAACCCGTTTCCGGAGTTGAATAAACTGAAGTTGAAGTACGGATTCGACGCGTTTACTATGCCGCCTGAGCATGTGCCGCTAAGAGTAACAGTTGTGAGAGCGCCGGAAACGCCCATGCCAAGCATCGACAGCACAAGAGCGTATATGATCATTTTCGCAAAATGCATTACCATCGCCGAAAGCGCGCTGGCGCCTATATCTATCTTATGAAGCAAATGGATAAATATGTTACAGTGGTCTAGCGCGGTTATTTTTGGCCTGGCTTCATGATAAACATGCTGGGTATACTTCCCGTTATCGCCTGGTATGCCTCACACGAAGTCCACTGGACCGGCTCCCTGCCCTCTTTTACAGCTTGGCGAACTGCCTGCGCTACGGTATTTTCGAGCAGCGGGCTCAGCTCGTACGCGGAATCCCTTATGTTGCCTATCCTCTGGTTCCACATTATCGACGGGTAGATATTGCCGAAGCTGTCCATGAACACAGATGCCTCAAGACTCCTGCTGTGTAATGGCATTCTGCCGGTTCTTGCATATACCGCAAGCCCCTTGAGGAACGCGTGCTCTATCATCTCTATGGCGTTCAGCCTCCTCTGCCTTTTGCGCACCACATATGCTATCTCGTTTGCAATGCCAGCTCCGGAAGGCTTTATGCTCAGGTTTCCGTTGCCGTAATAATTATCGGATATCTGCGCTAGGTTTATATGGAAATCGTTGTACGTTATGCCAGGTATGTCGCTTTTCACCGCTTCGTATGTTTTCTGGAACTGCCCTTCGTTTAGATTGCTTAGCGTATAGCCAAACACGAAATAGAGGTTTTTGTACGTCTTCTTGAGCTCTGCAAGCCTCTTGTACATGTCTATTGCCTTGTCGTAGTTGCCGGGCACGCCGCGTATCTTGTCATGGAGCTCGCGGTATCCGTCAAGGCTTACCGTAATTGCAAGCTTTGGTATTTTCAGTTCAAGCATCGCCTTTGTCTTTTCTATTACGGAGTCATGGTTGGTGAGCGAATTTGTGGGTATCGTCACAATATAGAGGTTCTTTGAGTGCTCCTTGAAGGCCTTTACAATTTCCACTATGTCGCTGCGCATGAATGGCTCTCCGCCAGTGATCTCTATCCACTTGAAGTAATTATTTCTCCTTGCAAACTCCCTTACTTCGTCTATTGTGAGCTCGCCCTTGGGCTTCATCTGCCATATGTTGCACGTCAGGCATCGCGAGTTGCACCAGTATGTAATTGCGAAATTGAGCTTGTACGGCTTTTTCAACGTGACAAAATTGCTCTTTATGCCTGTGCCAGCAATGCTGAACAATTCCTTTAAAGCCAAAGTTATCCTCCTAGTAGGATTATATTTTTCCAGATATATATTACTTGCTATTGGTAAAATGCCGGCTATGGCCATTTGCTACTGGCTACATAAAACTGCACGTATGTGGGCGAAGCATCGTTGTAGGCGTCTGATATTCTAACAACAGGATAGTTTGCTCCTATCCATGCGCTTGCCGCGTTTGAGTTTCCTGTAAAATTTGCATGCACTACGAATACCGATAGGCTTTCCTGGCAGTACGTACTTGGCGTGCTGAAATTTATATCGCTACTATAGCCTGGCAGATACCTTGGGCATAGGCATGAAAGCCCTGAACCCCTCTGGCATAGCATACACTTACGTGGCCAAACCCGCGCAGGTACGGTATTATGCACTGGTATGTATGCAGCGCGAATGCTGATGAAAATGTACTATAATTGACAAAATAGAGAAGTATATTGGATACCAAAGCATAGGAGATTACCGCGGTTATAAGGGGGATGGCAACCGGCCTTGAATGCTTCTTTACTTTGCCATAAAAATACGAGTAAATATCCGGATATTACGGCGATAAATGGCAGTACTATTGTAAAAAACTGTTCTACTGCAAACATCGTGTATCCAAAAATGGCGACGGAAAGCGCCCAGAAGCCTATCATTACGAACTTTATCAAGAAGGGGGTCCCTGACAGTGGATTGAATGCACCCACTAGCATCTGATGCGCAAATGTCATTTATAGGAAGCCATCAAAAAAGGCAAATGGCCCGGAATAGAGGAGCACAACAAGTATCAGAGACGCACTTATGAACGCCGCAAGCAAGAATATCTCTATTATGCGCATTTCAAATGAAGGGCAACCGCTCGCTTTCTCTTTTTTCTATGGCCTCTGGCATGGCTTTTCATAGGATCGACTCCCTTTTGAACCATTTTATGCCAGCATACAAAACCGCCGCGGATACCAGTGCGAGGAATGCCATAAGATACGCAAAGAATGGTACATTCATGTTGACAACACCCATTATCGCTATGAAGGGCATTACCAGTATTGGCAGCACAAGCAGGGTGCTTATCTGCTGCGCCTCTTTCACGCCTTTCACGTGAGAGGATATGATTACCACCACGCCTATTGCCACTACTGCAAGAAACGGCGACGTGAGGAGCATCATTATCCATGCAGGGGTGGGCAGCACATATGCGCCAAATGCGCCATATGCCAAGATATCAGTAATATAGCCGTATATCCCGAAAACCGCAAACGTGAGCACAATCGTGGGTATAAGCGAGGCCAGTATCTTGCCCAGCATGAGTTCCGGTATGCTCACGGGCGTGGCAAGAAGCGCTTCGGAAGTTTTGCGCTCCTTTTCCCCGGCAAAGCTGTCTGCGGCTATGACTGATGCGGTAAGTATGGGCATTGTAAGGAATATCGGACCAAGCACATCGACAGAAAAGAATTCTATGAAGGAAAGGCTTTTTACGTGCGTGCCGCTCGTCAAAAAGGGCATAAGCTTTGCTGCAAGGCTTGGCGCAGCGTGAAGCGCAACATAAAAGGTGAGCACGGGCAGCACTGCTGCGAAGAAGAGGGGCACTCCGAGCATGGGCCCGTAGATCGAAATGCTGCTGAATATCTCGCTTATGTCCTTTTTCGCTATGGCGTAAGCATTTCTGGCTTGCACTATATTACCTGAAAACGTTCTCTATGAAGGGCTCTATGTAGTCTATGCTCACTATGTCGATGCCCTTCTCCCTTATCGCATCTACCGCTGCGCTTATGTCTTTGTAATTGTTTATCTTTATGCGCACAGTGGTTGCGGCCCCATCGCTCCCGCCCTGCATGCCTTGAAGCTGCTCCAGCATTTCCAGGCGCACCGGCCTTGCAAGCCTTATGTTGATCACCATGCCCTTGAGCACGCTCTTGTACATGCCGCTTATGCTCGTGGATTTTACAATCATTCCGTTGCGCATTATGTGCACAGCGCCGTTGAACCTTGCGACTTCGTCGAGCTTCTGCGTCACGAAAACGATATCCTTGCGCTTTGCGCTCTCCATGATATAATCCCTTACAACGCTTGAGGCGCCCGCATCGAGGAATGCGGTGGGCTCGTCAAGCAGCAGTATCGCTGGATCGTTGAGGATCGCCCTGCAGAAAGCGGCTTTCTGCTTTGTACCCCTGCTAAGTGTTTCGACCTTCGAATCAAGAAGCCCGTATACGCCGAGCGCTTTTAGCATCTCCCTTATTTCTGATACCGCTTCGCCGCCTTCCATGCCGTAAAGACGCCCGAAGAACTCCAGGTTCTTCCTTATGGTGAGGAAATCGTAGAGCGCATAATTGTCAGTAAGCAATGACAGCACTTGCTTCAGCTTGTAGCTCGCATAGGGATCCTCGCCAAGCACAGTCACGCTGCCGCTATCCGGCTTGTAAAGACCTGCGATCACCTTTAGCAAGGTGCTCTTTCCAGCGCCATTTGGTCCAAGCACAAAATTTAGGCCATCCTTAGGCTTAAGATTTATATTGTCCAATGCAACAACATTGCCGAAGCGCTTTATGACACCTCTTAATATTATCTGCCCCATATTATGAGATTGATTAATACTTTATTAATATTTAATAATTACAACTAGTACTTTATTAGGAAGTTGACATTTACATCTCATTACCTCGTCAAATACAAAACATCACATCACGTATTCCAAGAGGTTTGCAAGAAGGCATGAAAATACGTGTATTGTGACCTTCT
>JBMFTZ010000012.1:0-21587 GCA_049966775.1 Candidatus Micrarchaeia archaeon | reverse complement strand
GCAACAACCACCGCAACAACCACCGCAACAACCACTGCAACAACCACCGCAACAACCACCGCAACAACCACTGCAACAACCACCGCAACAACCACCGCAACAACCACCTCAACAGAGGCAACAACCACATCAACAAAGACGACTACAACAACGGTGGAGGTAACTGATTCGTCTGTATACGGAGATATGCGCATTCTCATGGCAAACGGCACAAGCATTAATGCAAGCGCAATAAAGGTGGGTGACATAATAATGTCATACGACTTCGCCACAGGGAAGCTGGTTCCATCGGTCATAACCGATGTTCAGGAGTTTGAGGCGAACAATACATACCTCTTTAACAACAACCTAAAGGTCGATTCAAACGAGGTGATGTACATAAATGGTAAGTGGGAGAGGGCTAAAAACGCAAAAGTAGGTGATTACCTCTACACACCGGGATACGGCCCGGTGGAGATAAAATCGATAGAAGTGCTTGATACAGGAGGCATGGTATATGACTTCCTTGGAGGACCCATAAACGATTATATAGCCAATGGTTATGTGATCGATACTGTAGAGAGTCAATAGAAGCCAAACATGATTAATTGTTGATTATTATGGCAGATGATCAGGATGCTACTGCTCCAGGCAATAACGAGGTAGCTTCCAGTGCGCCTGAGGAGGAATCCCAAGGCGCCAACGTGCAGCAGCCGCAAGTGGCTCAAATAGGGCAGGGTGCTGCGCCCGCGATGGACAAGTTTAGCAGGTCCCACCTGGCAAGCATAGCCATAGCGTTGGTGATCATCGTGGTTGTGTTTTTCGCGGTGCGCTATATAACACTGCCGCGTACTGTTGCACCGGTATACACCACGCCTACCACATCTGTTGTGTATATAAACCTGAGCAAGATGGCTGCAAGCAGTCCCAATCTACTCTTCGGGATACCTAACGCCAGTCAGTACATACAGTTTGTGAATCAAACGTTTTCAAATTTCACGCTAGGCGCGGGCAACATCACCTCGCGAGGTGTGCTGATGGAGATGTACGGCCTCAACTTTACTGGCACGCTAATATTATCCCCTGTAGAATTCGCCCCCAATTATACGCTGGTAATACCGGGCAGATACAAGAATTATACGTATCCCATAGTTGCCTCGGTGTTTGTTTTTAACGAATCATCCCCCGCCAAACTGACAGAATTTTATGATTATGACCTTCACGAGGTGCTCGGCAGTGACATAGCATTGCCCGTATACAACAGAACCGTCTATTATGCAAGCAACTTTTCAGTGGCCACCAATAGTGGAGTTGCAGGCTACACCTATCCGGCGAGAACAAGCGCCTACAATTTAAACGTTGGCATCCCGGGCATGAGCTTTGCGGTAGACAATATAGAGCCCATGTACCAGACAACGGACTGGTTCCATGTTGCCGTGCTATACCAGCACTACTATCTCCTGTTCAGCTTTTTCGGGGTGCTCGGCAAGTTCAACCAAAGCACGGCGATAAGCATTGCCGAGCATTACGTAAACGCCACCATAAGGTAGTGGTGCCCTGTGAAGCGAAGCATCTACTACACTATCTTGTTTTTGGCGCTGCTTTTAGTGGCTATTATCGCGCTGTTGCTTATATATCGTTCTATTTCGTCAACGCACCTTCACGCGTTGCTCATTGACATTAATGGCAGCTATATAGCGTCGGTGCTTCCTAACGAGAGCATTTCGCTCGTTGCAAACAGATCCGTCATATTTAGCGGTGCAACAAAAAAGGAAGGCTATATCGCGATGGCCGACCGCGTATTTGTCGGCAAGGCTGGCGGCACCAACACGAGTACAATAATCTTCATTGTGTCGCAGTGCGCCAACAGCACCATAGCCAATTCGATACTGCAAAGCGAACTGGCGCTTACCCGCACGACGCCAGAGCATTCCGGGAGCTATCTAGACCTGCTGAACATCACGAATTACAGCCTAAGCGGTCTACGCGTGCCAGTATACACCGTACTTGATGTCGGTGTGTTTAACCAAACCGAGGTAACTCTGGTGCCGGGTTCTAGCAGACCTCTTATGCCCTATTACCAGTTTACCAGCATGTTCGTATATAATGACTACTATGGTAGTGTAACTGTTGATGCATACGACAATTCGCTTCTATACAGAAATGCTTCCATCTCTCTTGCAAAATTGTTGCTGAATTACACCTCCATGAACCTGAGTGTTGCATCGTAAAGCAGTAGCAAGAAGGCATATTAAATAATAAAGCGCATCTAATATCATGGAGCTTTTCAGGTTCGAAAAGCAAAGGCAGTACCAGGGGCAGATGATAAGCGACATATACGCTGCGGTTTCATCAGGCAGGAGCATAATCGTTGACGCGCCCACGGGTGTGGGCAAAACCGACGCGGCGCTCAGCGCCGCATTAAGGGCTGCGCTAGAGAAGAACCTAAATATATTCTTCCTAACACCGAAGATATCGCAGCACAAGATAGCAGTTGAAGTCCTGCTCGGCATAAACGAGAAGTTCGGCATTGGCATAAAATTCTCAGATATCGTGGGGAAGCGCAACCTTTGTACAAATCCTGACGTAAATGGCATAGAAAGTGAGGCGTTCTACAGCCAATGCGACAGGCTGGTAAAGAATGGCAGGTGCCCCTTCTTCTCTGCTTTTAGGAACAGCTCCGGTAATCTGCCAAGCGACGTTATCGGTGCAGCAAGCGTGGGCCACAACCAGCTCCTAAATGCGAGCTATGACCACGGGCTTTGTGCTTACGAGGCTGCCACATATCTGGCAAAGCAGTCGAGGGTTATAATCGCCGATTATGCGCACATTCTAAGCCCATCCGTGCGCAGCGCGTTCCTGAAGAAGACAGCGCACAGGCTTAGCGACAGCATTGTGATATGGGATGAAGCCCATAACATAATAGACCTGGCTTCCAAATACACTAGCACAAGCATAACAACCAGCGCCATAGACGGCGCCAGCCGCGAGCTTGACAAGATCGGCAGCCAAGTTGATCTAGGATATATGAGGTTCGCTCTGGAGAAGCTCTCAGGAGCAAAGCTCTCAAGGCAGGGCGAGGCGTTCGCCGAAAAGGGCGACATGCCAAAGGAGATAATGGAAAACGCGGAAGAGATAGAGAAGACGCTGCTGGAGCAGGGCCTTGAATACATAGAGAAGGCAAAGGCGAAGCGCTCTTCGCTGCTGCATCTTGCAAGGTTCATAAATGTCTGGAAAAATGCGGATGAATCATTTGTCCGCATAATCTCAAGGAGCGGCCGCGGCGCCAAGCTTTCCGTGCTGTCGCTCTATCCCGAAAGCATTGTCAGCACGTTCAAAGAAGCGCATGCAAACGTGTTCATGAGCGCTACGCTCGCCCCGATTGGCATGTACAAGGAGCTTTTTGGCCTAGCTGACGCGGACGCAAAGCAGTACGGCAGCGCGTTCCCGCCATCCAACAAGGCGATATTCATAGACGACAGCATTACCACCAAGTACGAGAGCCGGTCGGTGCAGGAATACAAGAAGATAGCGCAGCGCCTCGCTGAGATAAAAGAGGCCATACCGGGAAATATGGCAGTGTTCTTTCCCAGCTTTGACGTGCTGAACAGCACGATGCGCTACATGCGCGATGCTTCCATATACGTGCAGAGGCGATCCATGAGCAACGTTGAGGCAGAGCGCATGCTGGAAGAGTTCAAGAAGAGCAGCGACTCAATGCTGCTGGGTGTTATGGGTGGCAGCCTCAGCGAGGGCATAGACTATCCGAACAATGTGCTCAAGGGTGTAGTAATGGTTGGTGTACCCCTCTCAAAGCCAAGTCTAGAAGTGAATGCGCGAATAGGCTATTACGACAAGAAATTCAGAGGCAAAGGGCTTGAATATGCGTATATAACACCTGCCGTGGTAAAAGGTATACAAGCGGCTGGGCGGGCCGTAAGAAGCGAGACTGACAGGGCGGTGCTGGTGTTCATGGACAAGCGCTATAGGTGGCGCATTTACTACCCAGCAATGCAGAATGCATACGTATACGCGGGAAGAGATTATATCAGCAAGATAAAAGAGTTCTGGCTGCGGGCTCATATGAGCGCGGCGCCAAAATAGATCAGCAGCGCAATGCAGATGCCAAACAGCAATGGTGGTATTGCAGGCAGTGGCCTCTTGAGCCGCGACAGTATTGTCATGGTAAGTATCAATCCGAACACCGCGCCGAGCGCCACAACGAAGCTGAGCACAAAGTTGAGGTAAACCTTGTATGCGGATATGGCAACCATCAGTGGCACTGCCAGATCGCCGGTGCCCAATGCGGTTCTTGCCGATATCGGTACTAGATCCTTTTTGGCGAGGCTGCTGAGCACGCCTCCGCGCTTGGAAAGCTGGCTCTTCTCCTTTTCGAATTCTTTCTGGTCATTGGCGCTGAGGCTGTTCTCCGGTACCGCCTTGAATTCGTTGACCATCACCAGAAAAGAGAGGTTCCTATCGATCGCCATATTGCCCAGGGCTACCATATGCTTTGTTACGAATACAGCCACAAAGTCATACACGGCAAGTATAGCCATAAATACGAACGCCGCGACAAAGCTGAAGCTTATCCCGAGTATCAGCCCGACGCCCACGCTTGCCACCATCGCGGTGACGTTCCTGAGCCGGGGCATCTTGAGCTTTGCGGCAACTAGCACCGCAGCCAAAGCGATTGAGACGCCAATTATATAAACGTTGCCAGGGCCGTATAAGTTGTACTCCACGGAATGGAAGAGCGACGCTATGCCAATAAAGAAGACGAAAAATGATGAAACTAGAACAACTCCTGCCTCAAGAAGCAGGTAAAGCTTGTTGCCCTTGTATATGTGGAACACGAGCAGCAGCGCAGCAGTAATCGCCACAATATAGATGATATAAACAAGTGCGCTCGCCGACGTAGATATAACCTGCGCGCTCTCCACCTGCACGTAGGAAAGGCCCGAATAGGCTTGCGAGGCAAGCAGCAACCCGAAGAACTGCACGATCATAAACATTGCAAGTATCTGCACCAGCTGCCTGAGCTCTATCACTCTCTGCTGCAAAAGAACACCATGGCGCTGGAGGTGGGAATCGAACCCACGGAAGCCATTTCTGGCTAAACAGCTTAGCAGGCTGCCGCCCTTTAGTGCCTTGCAGTACCACTAGGCGACTCCAGCATATACTTTTATTTTTTGACATTCACTATTTTATGCTTTTGCATGATGTCCAAAAATTGCAGCCAAGTGCTATATGAGGATAAACGACATTCTATATGGCAGATTCAGCATCAATTAAAGCGTAATAATAGAGTTGCTTAAATCAAGGCCGATGGAGCGCATAAAGCATATCTCGCAGCAGGGCATCCCAAGCGAGTTTGCCCGCAATGGCAGAGAACCGACAAGCAGGTACAAGTATTGCGCCGGGGTGATGCCGCTACCACTGCGTCTGAAAATATATCCGAAAGCAAGTGCTACAACATTTTTCCCATACATTGCGCCGTTGCAGTACCAGCGCCCAAGTGCCCTTGATACAAGACTTGCGTAACCAACTGCAGTTGGTATTATATTTCTAATCCTCGATATTATTTTCATAATTTTACCTAGGCGGAGAGTTGTTGTCCACTGGTCATGGGCGGCAGCTCCGCTAATGTTTATAGACGTCTATTCCATAAAACTGGTCGAATGCGGAAGGTCAGTCCGCCCGTTTTTGTATTAACAAGAAAGAAAGAAAAAATTTTCGGTTTAGTGGAACTGGTGGTTATTTAAATTTTCAACACTCTCGCTTGTCGATAGAAAAAGAAGGCCATCCCGTAATCATAAAGGCGGGAAAAATAATGTTCGCATAGCTGTGAGCATGTGCAGATGGCAGAGGCCAGAATTGCAGCAAAAGGCCATGCAAGGTTGACTGTGCTTCAGCTCGGTCCTGTATCTTAAGAGCATAGCCCTATTGCACGCTCTCGCTTTATGCTTAAGGTTGCTCCTTCCGGCCTGGCCTGGTTCACATAGAGGGCCACCACCTAAGGCAGGGCTTCATCACTTCGGTGCAGGCCTTGCAGGGCCTTGAGCCACGCATCTGGCACTGGCCCGCCATGAAGGGATTTGCGTATGGGAAACCCTTAGCTTCCCGGCCCATCTGCCAAAGAGGAATTCGCAGTTTACATATAAATAAGTATCTCAAAGCGCATAAAAAGCCCAAAATGGCATGCTGCGAAATATGTATTAGCATAAACGCTTTATTGACTGCGCTTTTTAATAATTTCACCGGCAAACTTATACGTATCTTATTGAAGAGGATGCAGCATGAGCGATGAAGATTACGAACGGCTTCTCGACAGGGCGTTTTCGCAGCTGCCCGCGGCCAGCGCAAGCAAGGAGGATTTCGTGATACCAAAGGTTGACATGCTCATACAGGGCAACAAGACCATAGTGAGGAACCTCTACGCCATAGCCGATAAGGCACGGCGAAAGCCCGAAGACATAGCGCGCTACATAAGCAAGGAGCTGAGCGTGCCGATAAGCATAGACGAGCAGAGGCTCTCCATAAATGGTAGGTTCACCCAGGAAGAGCTCGACGCAAAGATACATAAATATTTTGATACATATGTGATATGCAAGGAGTGCCACAAGCCGGACACGCATCTGGAAAATGCGGAAAGAGGTCTATACCTTGTATGTGAGGCGTGTGGCGCAAGGTACTGGGTCAAAGGCTATTGACGATTATATGCGCACTGACGAAAATGTTGTATATGCACTGAAGCTGCCCGAGGGCAACGAGGTTGTGGGGAAGATAACGCGCATAGCGGGAGCGACGCGCTTCTTCGTTAAGTGCAACGACGGCAAGGAGCGCATATGCACTATACCGGGTAGGCTAAGGAGAAAATTCTGGATAAAAATCAATGATATCGTGCTTGTCAAGCCGTGGGTTGTGCAGAGTGACGAGCGCGGCGACATAGTATGGCGCTACAGCATGATGGACATAGGAAAGCTGCGCGCCAAGAACATGCTCTCTAATATATGATACCTGCCAGAACAAAAAATGGTGCTCCGTATGGTAAGATTCGTGCTCGTATCTGACAATACGCTCATATACGATTATAGGCATTTCCCGCTTCTTGACTTCCTGCCAAGCGCGCCGAGCAGGTCGATACCGGCTCCGATATACAAGTTCCTCCGGGGCAGGCCGGTGCCTGCAACACCAAGGGGCGAGCTCAAGTTCGCGCCCTATGGGCTCAGGAAAATAGAGGCTGCGCTGCTGCAGAGGTATAAACCCCAAGAGGTGGCCGTAGCTCATCCGGATCATCTTGGTGAGTTGATAGGCGACGATACAGAAATAATAGCTGTGCATACAATGGATCCGTTCGGCCTTGGCCCCACTACCATGTCATATTACGCGCTCTTTGGGGGCAACGAGCTGCAGGCATGGGTGCGCAGGGAGTGGGACGAGCTAATAGAAAAGATCAACGCGGCTAGGCAGGGCAAGAAAGCGAAGCTGCTCATAGGTGGTCCAGGTGTATGGGAGTACACGCTGCTCGAAGACGAGATAGAGAAGCAGCATATAGATTTTCTCTTCCAAGGCGAGGCCGACGAGGTGGTTGCGGACCTGTTTGAATTTATATCAAGCGGGCAGGGCGACGGTTCATTTTCGAACAGCTACGTAACATATGACGATTCGTTCCGAAGGAGCGTTGTGCAGCATGAAAAGTTCCTTTCAAGGGGCAACAAGTACAAGCTATATCCGAGCCTTGAAGAGATACCACTTATAGTAAAGCCATCAATGGATTCACTTGTGGAGGTAATGCGCGGCTGCGGCATAGGTTGCGATTTCTGCGAAGTTACGCTGCGCCCGCTGAGGTACCAGTCAGTCGAGAACATAGTAAAAGAGATCAAGGTCAACATAGCTGCAGGCTATTCGAATGCCTGGCTGCATTCCGATGAAATTTTCGGCTATATGCACTTCCAGAACTTCGTCCCGAACGAAGATGCTCTAGTAAACCTGTTCACTATGGTAATGCAGCTGCCGGGTGTAAAGATAGCCAATCCGACCCACGGTAGAATATCCCCAGCCACGGCGTATCCCGGGCTTATAGAAAAGCTGTCAAAGATAATCCGTGCAGGCCCAAGGAGGTGGATCGGCGTGCAGGTGGGCCTTGAAACAGGTAGCGAGAAGCTTGCGAAGCTGCACATGCCTGCAAAGACCTTGCCGCTTAAGATAGGCGTAGACGGAAGCTGGCAGGAGATTGTGTGGAAGGGCGTTTACAACATGAACAAATATTATTGGAGACCAGCATTCACGGTCCAGATAGGCCAAGCGCAGGAAACCGATGAAGACAACTGGGACACCGTGGCACTTATAAACAGGCTAAGCAATTCCGTAGTTGACGGCAGGCCGTTTGAGTTCACCGTAACACCATTGTACAACATGCCCCTTGGCCGCATAAAGTCGAAGAAGGTGAATTTCTCGGATACGTTGAGCCTTTCGGCGCTTGCCGTGTACTATGCATCCTACGCGCATCTCGCAAAGATGGCTGCAAGGGATTCGAGGAAAGAGGCGAAGGGCTCCCCGCTAGTAAAGGTGGGTACGTCATCACTGATATCGCTCGGCGGCTACATGATGTTGAAGACTGTGGAGCACATAGCGAGGAAGGCGGGCCTGGACATAGAAAAAGCCAAGCATTATGGCATAGGGAGCAGCACCGAGATAGAGAGTTGGGCTGTGGCAGAGAAGCTTTAGGCATTCCAATGGCGCGCATACTTCATGACAAAAGGGAAGGCCGGTTCTACGTGCGCACAGATGACGGCGACGCAGAGCTCCTTTACGGCATAAGATTGGGAGTGATGTACATATACCATACGTACGTGCCGGAAGGGGAGCGCAACGAAGGCATAGCGGAAAAGCTTTCGAACGCGGCTTTCGCTTTTGCGATTAAGAGCGGGCTGAAGGTCAAGCCCGCGTGCAGCTACATAGAATACTACCTCTCAAAGCACAAGGAGATGCAGAAGTATGCAGTACAATGAAAAGATGTTTTTGGCAAACGACGCAATTATAAAGAAGTGCAGCCCCAAAGCAGGCGTTGAAGATATAATCAGGAAAGCAAAGCAGCTCAGCGTTGGTAGCACTGTGGTGCAGCTGTTTGACGCAAGCTCGGTATTCAGCAGGGATCATCTGCTGTTTGCTTATGCGAACGCGATACTGGCTACCATAGAAAAGAGAAACAAGTCCAATAGCGTAGCAATGGAGATGATGCTCTATGCTGCGCTAACCCTTCAGATAGGCGAAGCCGTAGAGATCATAGGGGCAAAGAACGGCTCGAGCGCTGTGCTTTTCTCCAACAGCAGTGAAGCATACGGCAGCATCAAGCAGATGCTTGGCGTAACCGAGGAGCTTAGCGGCACCAACCGCGGCGCCCTTGAAAAGCTCGGGGCAAAGGATTTCGACGACATACTGGACAAAATGTCGCTGCTGAGCATAAGCGACTAGTCCCCATAGCGCCTATTGAGTATTTTGCTGATAAGCGCAGCCTTCTTCTTGCCTATCTTGTCCACGGCTCTCAGCTCTTCTTCGCTCGCTTCAGCGATCTTTTTAATTGAGCCAAAATGCTCCAATAGTGATCTTGCTATCTTGGCCCCCACGCCAGGAAGGCTGCCTACCACAAACTCTTGGAACTGCTTTTCCGTGTATGCCCTAGTGCCCCCTTTTGGCGAAGGCTCCCTTCGCTCGTCTTGCTGCTCCTGTTTGGCGAGGCTTGCTATGAGTGCGGCCGTCTCTTTGCTGCCTCCTGTGGTGATGCAGACAATGCCGTAGCGTATGTACAAATGTGCTATTGTGCCGTTTATGACCGTGCTCTTCAGCCTGAAGCCCTCTTCGCCTTCTATTATCAATATGGGGAAAGCGTAGTGCTCCTTGAGTCTGCTTATCTGGTCAAATAGCCTGCCGTCAATGAGCGAGCTTTCAAAATCGCTCACCGTCTTCCTCTCTATGCATACCCTATCAGATATCGCATAGTCACCCACGGGAAGCGCCTCAATACTTATTTCGAGCCCCTCCGATTCAAGTGCGCTAGTTATGCCAGCGTTGCGCTCCCTGCTGTCTACTATAACTTTTGGCGCGTTCACCTTTATTACCTCGAAAATGTTATGTTGTACACGTAGGCGCGCTCTGCCGGTTGTGTTATAAAGAATAGTATGTTGCCGTACGGCCCTGACCAGAGCGTTGCGTTGAGCACGTAGTGCTGCAGCGTTGCTGTTGTATTAAACGATCCCAGTACTATCGTCCTATTGAGATTATTGCTGAGCTCCCCAATCTCGATGCTCCCGCGCCCGCTTGAGTATGCATCAAAGCCTATCCTTGTTGGTGTCGACTGCGCGGCATATGTGCCGTTTGCAATGCCTGTTGTGTCCGCATATGGGGCGTACACTGTTATGGCGCCATAGAAGCTGCCGCTGCTTGACTGCATCCCCGGCTCCCAAAGCTGCACAGGCGTTGCGTTGACATAAATGCTTACAGGGATCCACTCGTTCAGTGCGGGGTATGCCACGAAGCTTCTGTATATGGAAGCGTTAATCGCATGGGCGGTTTCAAAAGCGATATCATTGGCGCCGTTGTGCACGGGCGCCCCGAACAGGCGTACCATATAATTTGCAAGGCCGAGAAAATCAGACTCGTTGTATGCGTTCTTGTTTACCACTATCACCGCAGTGCCGTAATTGTAAAGCGTAAGCAGCGTCTGGTTTGTGTAGTTCTGTACCACTGGCGAAGCATATGAAAACTCATTGAAATATGCGAGGTTCGTGGCCTGCATTGCCAGCGGAACGTTGTATACAGATTCTATGTCGGTGAAATTCTCGCTTTCCGAGTAGCCCCCCACAATTGGCTTGTGTGCAATGCTTGAGTAGAAGTCCGCTTCGCTGGCGTAGAGCGCCGAAGTGTCGTTGCTTGGCGTAGAGATGCCTGGCAGCACCAGCACAGAAAAGTTGCCGCTGGAAGAGCCTATTATGCTGTATATTGACGGCACGGTTATGCGCGTGTAGAACGCAGCCTGTGTGCTAGCGCCAAGAGGCATGCCGTTGTTTTCCGCAAGCACGGCGAGCGAAATGATCGCTATTACCAAAATTGTGCTGCCCTGTTTGTGCATTCTTTGCGCGAGCATATCAATGCCGTATGCAGCTAGCACAGCAATCGCAAGCGTTGCAAGCAGGTCAAAATAGACAGGCTCATGGAGCACATTAAAGTAGGGCAACAGGGCGTAAAGCGCGTAAAGCCCGCCAATCCCCTTGCCAGAGCCGGCAAGCGTGATAACTGGGCCAAGGGCCAACCAGCCAGAAAAGAACGCGAGCAGCGCAAGCAGCTTAGTGGAAATCCTCTTTCTGGTCGCATAGCCGCCGGCCGCTGCAAGCAGCAGCGTAGCATAGCCGATGTAAGTGCTGCGGTATTCCGCAAGCTGCGAGTAGACGGGCAGGTGCATCACCGCGCTGTGAGCAAGCCCGTTATAATAGCTCGGTATGAAAAAAGATTCGACGCTGGCGCTCATTGCCTGCTCTTCCTGTATGCTCGGGGTTGTGCCGAATAGGGGCATGTACGCTATGCCGGCTATTACCGCAGCCACGGCGAACGACACAAGCATCATTGTGTATCTTTTTGCTTGAACGCTTTTGTGCAGCCTGCCGTGTGCAAGATACGCGATGAAAGCGCATATGAACAGCACTTCTAGGAGCACGGCCTGATAAACATTCCCCATCAGCGAAGCCAGAACTAGCGACACGCCCATCATGAATGCGTTGCCCTTATACACGGGCTCGCTGAACGCCTTAATCATGAAATACACGAACAAAGGAATGAACGCCACAAACATGAGTGGCATGCTGGTATACGCTCCGGCAACGTGCAGCGCGCCAAACTCAAATATAAGCCCCGCGACAAACGGCCCGTACAGGCCATGCGTTATGTATTTCGCGAGCAAAAACATGCAGAAGCCGCTCAGCATGAATCCTGTGAAAAGCGCAACATTATATGCAAAAGCGGTTCCCAAAGCGCCGAAAGGACCGAATACTACTGGCGTTAAGATGGAGAGCTGCTGCGCAGTAAGGTTAACACCGACCGGATAGAAGAGCATGTACGTCACGAACGGGTTTATGTCATTGAAAAGCGCATGATCTATCCACCAGAAGCTCCACAGGTCTGTGTAAGCGAATGCTCCATTGCCCGGCGCGGTTTTGGTTATGCCCTCAGTCAAGGGGAAGAACATGGCGAGCGCGGCAACCAGGTATATAAAAGCAACTGCCAAAAGCACGACCCGTGGTTTGGGACTCCTTGCGGCCGTTAAATCGCCTCACATATATGTAAGATTCAAGCACAGATATTCTCTTAATATCTTTCTAACAAATCTAAATAAGTGATACTTTGGCGAATAACGGCGATTACAAGGATCTTACACTTATAATTCCAACTTTTAACGAGGTCGAAAATGTTGACAAGATAGCGTTGCTCATCACTGGTGCGTACAAGGGCGCGCGCATACTTTTCGCAGATGATGGCTCCACCGACGGTACAAGGGAGCTAGTTCGCAAGCTTTCTAGGAAGCATCATTGCATATCATTGCTTGACCGCTCCAGCTCCAGGGTGCACGGTCTCACCATAAGCGTGATAAGCGCCGCAATGCAGGTAAGCACAAGCAAGATTGTGGTGATGGATGCTGACATGCAGCACCCTGTGAGCAAAGTGAGGCATATTTACAAGAAGCTTGACAGCTACGATATAGTGGTGGGCGTGAGGACGCGCGTGAAGTCGTGGGGGCTGCACAGGCGGGTAATGTCGAAGGGCATGGCATACATAGCATATGCGGTGCTAAAGCTGAGGCGCAAGCCCGTATGCAATGACATGATGTCTGGCTTTTTCGGAATAAGGACAAGGCTTTTCAAGAGAATTATAAGAGAGCATGCTGATTCGTATGCGGGTACAGGTTACAAGGTGCTGCTTGATACCCTAAGGCTTGCCGGTAAGGGCGTAACCATAGGGGAGGTGCCTTATGCCACTTTTCATAACAGGAGCAGCGGCAATTCCAAGTTCAAGCCCAAAATAATGCTGGACACATTGAAATCCGTGTTTAGGTGAAGTTATGGCAAGTAGTGCAAGCACAGTGAACGGGATTGGCGCAAGGGCAGCGCACGTTGCGACATTCCTGATGCTCGGCCAGCTCGCCTCTACTGTGCTTGCCGGGATAGCGTTCATAGTTATAGCCAGGATACTAGGGCCGAGCACCTACGGCATATACACCCTGGCGATTGCCGTATCAGCACTCTTCGGGGCGGTGGGCGACTTTGGCATAGGCACGGCGTTCAACAAGTTCATTGCCGAATATAAGGCGCACGCCAGGATAACGGACATAGAGCACCTTCTGGCAGACGGGTTTGCTGCCGTTGCTATGGTGGGGCTTTTATTTGCGATACTGACCTTACTTTTTAGCAGCTTTCTTGCTTCAACCATAATGCACAGCGCTTCCTACGCCTATATAGTTGACGTGGTCTCCCTCATAGTGTTCCTCTCCATGATCTTCACTCCTGCATATAGTGCTCTTGTTGGCTTTGGCAAGGGTGCATACGTGGCTATGATAATGGCATCGCAGGCCATTGTGCAGGCAGCGGTGGGGATAACGCTTGCCATATACGGTTTCGGCGCGATCGCGCCCATAATCGGCATAATAAGCGGTTTTGCGGTGGGCATAGTGATCGCCATATATTACATATATGTAAAGCAGAAGCTTAGGGTGCGCGCTCCAAGCGCTGCAAGAATAAAGAAGCTTATGGGCTTTTCTCTGCCGCTTGCGGTTTCAAATGTGCTTGGCGCGGTGTCAAATAACTTCTCGCTGCTGTTCCTTGGAATATTTGTATCCTCTGCCGTGATAGGCTACATAGGCGTTTCCACCAGGACCATATCCATACTGGGCGTACTCACCGGCTCGATAAGCCTCTCCATACTGCCCATGTTCTCTTCAACGCTCACCACAAGCCTGAAGCGCCACATCGGAAGAATATACAACTACGCGATATACGTGGCATTCCTGCTGATCACGCCCGTAATACTGTTTATAGCGGTGCTCGCCAGGCCGTTTGTCGTGACGGTTTTCGGCGCTGCATATGGCAACGCGGCGCTGTTCGTCGCCATAATAGGCATAGGCACGCTTGTGGGCCTTGTGGGCACCTACACGTCGATGCTGCTCATCAGCGCGAGCAAGGTGAGGAAGGTGCTCAAATACAACGCCATCATGGTCGTGGTGGAGCTGGCTCTGATGCCCGCATTCGTAATAGGGCTAAAGGGCCTGGGTTTTGTGCTCCTATTCTACGCACTTGCCCCTGTGCTTTTGCTTGCACTTTATGTGCATGCAGTGCGTGGCGTGCTTAACATAAAGCTCAGGTGGAAGAGGATTCTGCGCGTGGTGCTTGCCGGCCTTCTCAGCACTGCAATGCTTTTGCCCTTAATGCTGCTTTTCGGTAGCAATTTCATACCGCTGCTTGTCGCCGCGCTCGCCGAGCAGCTTATAGCATATCCTGCGATAGTGGCTGCAACTGGCGCAGCAAGCAGGCGCGATCTTGGCAATCTCTCTTCGCTAATGTCCGGCGTGCCCGTCCTCGGGTACATAATGCGCATGCTCACAAGGTATGCCGCGCTTTTCGTAAGAAGCTAAGCTTCACATGTCTCGCTATTCTGCGGAGTCAAACAGGTGCTTGAACAGTATAAGCATGAGCTTGATGCCATCAAGGGGCTTCAGCTGCTTCGAACTGCCCTCCCTCACTGCATAGCCTATTGGCAATTCCGCGACATTATAGTTCTTGCGCTTCGCCCTTATGAGCATCTCTTCCTCGAACCCGAAGCGGCGCTCGGTCATATTTAGCGATTCAAATGCGCCTTTCTTCATAGCCCTCAGGCCCGTCTGCGAGTCCTTGAAGCGCGTGCCATACAAAACGTTGAGCATCGTGGTGAGCATCCTATTGCCGAATTGCACATATCTTGGCATTATTTTGGTGCTCAGGTTATGCAGCCTGTTTCCTATCGCGATATCAGCGCCGTTGCGCACCTCGGCAATTAGCTTTCTGAGATCGCGCGCCGAATACGTCATGTCCCCGTCTATGATGCACATGATCGGCGTATCCACGTATTTAACGGCTTCATAGCAAGCCGCGCCCTTGCCATCGCTTTTTTGCCTAATAAGCGTAAGGTTGCCTGAACGTCCCGCGCCTGCAATGCTTTTTCCCTTGTATATGACAATCACGCTGCATGATGGCAGATTCTTAAATATGCCGCTGAGCACGCCGCTTACGGCGGTTGCGGGTTCATTTTTTACCGGAACGATCACAGTGGTATCGCTGTAGTCCTCTTTAGGCATAAGCAAACCTCCAATAAGCAATAAAGATATTATTGCACACTATAATAAATATTTACCTGGGTGGTGAAGTAATGTTAGCCGAAAGCGGCGCGATGAGGGCCTTTATAGCAATAGAAGTACCAGAGCAGATAAGGCAGCGCATAGCTTCACTAGGTGCGGGGCTTGGCGGTTTCCGCTCCGTGGGGCAGGAGAACATGCACATAACGCTGTTCTTCCTTGGCAGCATAACCTTTGAGCAGATGCAGTCCGTAAAATCCGCGATGGACAAGCTTGCTATTCAACCATTTGCAATCGAGGTGAGCGGGGTGGGGTCGTTTACGCAAAGCGTTCCGCGGGTTCTGTTTGCAAAAATATCGCAAGGTGCCGAAAATATCATAGGCATTTTTCGCATCATGCGCAGTGAGATAGCCGCGTGCTGCAAAATAGAGGACCGGGAGCTCGTACCGCATATCACGATTGCAAGGGCGAGAAATGCTAGCATGGGCTTTAAGGAAGCCACCGAGTTTATCAGCAGATACAAGGATTACAATTTTGGCCGGTTCCAATGCGACGCGATAACTCTCAAAAAGAGCGTATTAAGCAGCAAAGGCCCAGAATACGCAAATCTCTATGTCAGGGAGCTTTCTTGAGCCCCTGCTCGAATTGCTCTATCGTAATGGTGCTTACGAGCTCCCCCGGTCTGTATACGCGGTTGTCCTTTAATATGTTATACGGTACGCCTATCTTAGAATCTACCGCAATATGCCTTACCTCGTTGCCGAAGAGGTCGGCTTCAACAATCTGGAGCTTCATTGGTTTTAGGAATGCGAGCACGCCGCCTAGCGTATCAGTGCTTTCGCCGTTCTGCATGCCAATAAGGCGTGCCTCCAAATTCGCCCTTCTGCCGAAGCCCCTGAGAAAGCCTCCAATCTGCTGGCTGCTCTTTGGCTGGAAGCCGAACAGCCTTGCCGCAAACAGCTTCGAGGTGTTGACATCATATACCGTAAGAAGCAGATCGTATGTTATGTCCATTGCGGCTATGTATCTAGGGCCAAGTGTCGAAAACTTCATGGTAGTGGCCTCTCCCGTGTGTATATACACCGCTTCAGAATGGAGGTCCAGCTTTACCTTCGAAAGGTGCGCCCTCTCTTTGTATGTGAGCGCGTATCTCTCTTTGCCGAAGTCTCCCCCCGCAGTGGCAGCGCCCAGAACAGATTCGAATCCCATAAGTATACTACCATATATGTATATAAATATGTTTATCAGATATATTTTAGATTTTTGGTGTAAAAGCTTTTAAAGCTCTTTGCCTTAAATATCCTTCAATGTGAAATGTATGAAGATAGAAGTGCTAGAAGCCAACGACAAAGCCATAAGGTTCCGGCTCAGCGATGCGAGCAATGCGTATGCAAACGCCCTCAGGCGCACTGTAATAAACGACGTGAAGACCTTCGCAGTAGATGTGGTTACATTCTACGAGAACACGAGTGCCATGTTTGACGAGTACATAGCACACAGGATAGGGCTGGTGCCTATACTTACGCCAAGCGGAAAATACTCAGAGAGCGATGAGGTGCTTTTCACGCTCGATGCCATAGGGCCCAAAACCGTATACTCGAGCGAGCTCGAGACACAGGACAAGCACATAAAGGTCGCAAACGGCAACATACCGATAATAAAATTGTACAACGACCAGAAGCTACGCTTGGAAGCTAAAGCAGTGCTTGGCAGCGGCTACAAGCACGCCAAGTTCCAGCCCGGTTTTGTGACATTCAGCGAGGCGGGGGATGGCGCGTTTGAGTTTTATATTGAAACATTCGGCCAAATGCCACCAAAAGAGATATTGGAGAGAGCGCTAGATGCGCTAAGGGAGGAGCTAGGCGAGGTTGAAAAAGTTGCTAAGAAGCTTTGATGCGGGGGTGGCAGAGCATGGCCAAATGCGCAGGACTGAGGTGCACAAAAGCTTGGAACTCCTGTGTCTTTAGGGACTGCGTGAGTTCAAATCTCACCCCCCGCATTGCAACATGGTGAAATGATGAAGATCAATGCCGAAAAGCAGAACGTAAAGGAATGGCTTGAGGTTCTTGCATCGGCCAAAGCCGGCAAGGGTATATGGAGCGGCGCCTACAAGCGCATAGCCGTACCTTCAAGGTGCAGGGCGAGCGTGAACCTATACAAGCTTGACAAATACACAAAGGAAGGCGATACCGTAATCGTTCCGGGCAAGGTGCTTTCCGTAGGCAGGATGAGCCACAGCATAAGCATAGCTGCCCTGGAATACTCGGCACAGGCGCTAGCCAAGCTCAGGGCCTCGAACTGCAGCATAATGAGCATCGGCGATATTGTAAAGCAGAAGGGCGTGCACCTTATAATATAGTGGTATGATGGACTTCAATGATTTTATCATTTACGACGCCAAAGACCAGATACTGGGAAGGCTGGCGAGTAGGGTGGCAAAAGAGCTGCTCCAAGGCAAGAAGGTCGCTGTAGTAAATGCGCGCTATGCTGTAATAACAGGCAGCAAGGGCGCAATTATCTCAAATTATAAGACGCGCCTCGACCTTCAGGAGAAAGAAAATCCGGAGCACTCACCATACTGGTCAAGGCGTCCGGACATGCTATTCAAGCGCATAGTGCGCGGCATGCTCCCGTACAGGAAGCCGCACGGGAAGAGTGCATATAGGAGGCTTAGGGTGTTCCAGCTCGTGCCCGAAGCGCTTAAGGGCTTCAAGCTGGAAGCATTCGAGTCAAAGGATTTAAAGAGCATATACGTAAATCATATAACGCTTGGGGAGCTCTCTAAGCTTCTTGGCTATAATAAGCAGTGATATCAATGGCAGAGCAAGCTAATGTGAGCAACGTTCAGCAGGTCCAGCAGGTGCCATCGGTGCAGCAACCAGTTCAGCAAGTTGCGCCCCAGCAGGCACAACAGGCAGTGCAGCATGGCAGAAAGCCCGCTCCGAAGCGAAAGGTCTCCAAAAAGCCGAAGGTGGTGCTTGTAAGGAGCAAGAGGAAGAGTGCGATTGTCAGGGCTTCGGTAAAGCCTGGTACGGGCAGGATTACACTCAACAGCTTTAGCATTGATGTTGTAGAGCCCCCTGAGCTAAAATACATAATGCTTGAGCCCATATATGTATCAAAACTCGCCGGAAGCCTTGCAAAGAAGGTTGATATCACAATGACGGCTACTGGTGGAGGCATAAGCGCGGTGGCTCAAGCCGTGAGGAGCGCCATAGCAAAGGGGCTATCTGCGTATGCAGATAGCGACGTGATAAGGAAGGAGCTTATGCATTACGATCGCAGTATGCTTGTCGACGACCCTAGGCGCGTCGAATCCAAGAAATTCAAGGGACCCAAGGCAAGGGCAAGATTCCAAACCTCATACAGGTAATGGTGATATGAATGATGATGCCAGTTCGATGCTTCAGCTGTGGAGCTGTTGTAGCCGACAAATGGGAAGAATACGATAGAAGAGTAAACAAGAACAACGAAGATCCCGGAAAGGTGCTTGACGATCTCGGAGTGAAGCGCTACTGCTGCAGGCGCATGTTCCTGGGCAACCTTGAGCTCATAGACGAATTCATGCCTTTAGGAAGGCAGTAATTTATATATGAGCTTGTAATGATGGTAATGTTTGGGGCCGTCTGCTAGCCTGGTAGGCTTCCAGCTTGGGGTGCTGGCGACCCGAGAACAACACGGGAATTCAAATGCGCGAAAAGCTGAAAATCTCGGCGGCCCCAAAGGTGTTTAAAATGGAAGAACAACTGTTGGCAAACCAAAACGATTACCTAGAAGCTGGCATACACATCGCCACGAAGGTAAAGACCCCCGGGATGAAGAAATTTATATACAAAGTGAGGGAGGACGGCCTCTATCTGCTTGACCTGAAGACCATCGATTCGAGGCTTAGGGTGGCCGCGTCGATGATTGCAAGATACGATCCAAAGGACATAGTGGTTACCGCTTCAAGGATCTACGCCATAGTGGCGGCGCAGAAGTTTGCCGAGATAATAGGCGCCAAGTTCATACAGGGCAGGGTGACGCCGGGCATCTTCACAAACCCGAACAGGCCCGACTTCATGGAGCCGAAGCTGATGTTCATAAGCGATTCGCGAAACGAAAAGCAGGCGGTCAAGGAAGCAAGCAAGAGCAGCATACCCATAATAGCGCTTAGCGATACGGACAACTCCACTAAATATATCGATCTTATAATACCAGCAAACAACCGCGGCAGGAAGTCGCTCGCGCTGATATACTTCCTCCTTGCAAGAGAGGTGCTAAAGGAGAGGGGCGAAATAAAGGCAAACGAGGAGTTCAAGCACCAAGTGAGCGACTTTGAGGCAAAAGCGGAGGCGGTGAAGCCGAAGTCCTAATTTTCATGAGGCCAAATTCACCAAGGCACGAAAAGCAGCGCCGATAATAGATAGGCGAAGATAGCCAGCGCCATAGCCCCCAGGCTAGCATTTCTGGAGAATCTAAAGAAGCCTGCGCCTTTGCGCTTTGTATAAAGCCTTGTGTACCGGATTGCGACATAAAGCAGCACTGCATCGACAACCGCAATCGGAACTATGTATACGAGGTTATATGCGAACGGCCTTTCATAGAAGAACATGAAGAGGCTTATCGCCACCGCCTCAAGATAAAGCACAAACGCTACATAGGCGGAGCGCTGCGCGCCAAAAGCGCGTATCAGGTTTCTCGTGTTCCTCGCTTTCCTGTCACCCTCGTAATCCCTTATCATGCCATGTATCTCCCTTGCGAGCCCGCTCAAAAACACCACGAAAGAGATAAGCACGATATTGTTCAAGAGCACTTTTGATACCACAAAATCCCCGTATATGAACGGTATAGCCATTGAAAGGGCGATGTATATGTTGCCCCACAGCAGCGTGTCCTTAAGCCTATAGCTATACAGTATCGCAAGCCCCCCAAATATTAGTGCTATCGCGAAAGCGTAAAGATCTATGAAAGCGCTGGCGCCCATGCCTATCACAAAGCTCGAAATCGCGATTAGGAGCGCTTGCCTTTCAGTCACTTCGCCGTGGACAATCGGCCTGTCAAAGCGCTTGTTCAACCTGTCCGACTCC
The DNA here is from genome assembly GCA_049966775.1 of Candidatus Micrarchaeia archaeon. Classification (GTDB taxonomy): domain Archaea; phylum Micrarchaeota; class Micrarchaeia; order Micrarchaeales; family Micrarchaeaceae; genus JAKAWW01. The sequence continues at coordinate 1,166 of JBMFTZ010000012.1, read as the reverse complement.
ACGTCGAAGTAGTCATTTATTGCAAAAGAGCCCATGCTTATAAATATCGGCGTTATGAAACCCAGCAGGAGCACGAGCAGTGAAGGCATTGCGCCGCTTACAAGCTCCCCCGCGAGCACCGCCACGACGAGCATGAAACTGTGCTCTATCCTTGTAAGCTGCACAAACGCTTTAAAATCCATCTAATCATTCTAATACTAAATATCAAAAACTTAATAAATAGATACTGCAATTGTATAAGCAGGGAATGCGATGAAGCAGCAGTCAGCGTTGGAATTTGTCATTACATATTCATGGGCAATAATCATAATATCGCTCTTTGTGGCAAGCGTGTTCGTGCTCAGCGGCTATAAGGCGCCCAGCTACTACATCTCTTCGTCATGCTACATAGAGCCGCTGCTACCGTGCGTGCAATCCGTAGTCACATACAACCTGACTGCGCCGCTAAGGTTCGCGCTCGTTTTTAAGAACACCATTGGTGCAGCAATGCAGATACCGCATAACGGCATAAACATAACAGTCACAAATATCGGTGCACCTGGAACTAGCCATTATGCCGGCAACTGCTATCCCGCATTCGCGCCCTCTGGCGTCGACGTCTTATGCACTGTGGGCATACCTGGCAGTTCTAAGCCCGGCGTGGGCACGCAAGTGAGCATACCATTTACATTAAGCTACAAGCTCTGCAACGGGCCGAATTCGAAGACCTGTCAAGGCACGCTATATGAGACCACTGGCACCGCAACGCAGCTTGTTGCCCCTTCCTCGATAAGCATCTATTCACTGAGCATGAATTCTTCAACAGCCGGTGCGTATATAGACGTAAATGGAGTTGCCTATGCGACGAACAGCACAACGTTTCTTGTAAGCAATAAATATGTATTATTTGCAAAGCCCCCTGCGGGATATTCGTTTTCCATGTGGTCCATTTCGTCCCCGAGCTCCTCTCTATCCAGCGGCACGACGCAGACCACAACTTTGACACTATCATCAAATGCTACGGTTGTGGCAAGCTTTGTATTATTCACATCTTCAACTAGTACATCCACTACAACGAGCACCACAGGAACAACAACTTCAACAACATCAACCAGCACATCCACAACCAGCACATCCACATCAACAACATCAACCAGCACATCCACAACCAGCACATCCACATCAAC
>JBMFTZ010000011.1:0-23423 GCA_049966775.1 Candidatus Micrarchaeia archaeon | reverse complement strand
TAAACTTTTCGTCATAAAAAATTTTTTAAATAGTTATAGCATTATTTATTTTAGCCGATTTTATTATTTTTATATCATTTTTAATAATTTTAGCGGTATTTTGTATTTAACAGCCTGAAAACCCTTTTATATGGCGCTTGGTAATAATTAACTTGGTTTGTGGGGGGATCTGGATGTCCATTGGAGCTGAAAAAACCTCTGGAATTTTTCCTAACGCTTTGAAACCCACCCTTAAAGCTCTATTTTCCCCACAAACTATTTTCTCGCTTCTCCTTTACGCTTTTTACCGCAAGAAAAGTCTGCTGCTTATTGATGCTGAATCTGGGCGATGCTGAAGTGGTTGGATGGATGGGAAAAACAATGATGGTGCGCATAGCAAGTCACACAGCGTAAGCAGGAAAAGCGATTATTACAAGTTCTTTCTGATCAAGCCGAAGACGAACACCAATGCGAAGGAAATTGCTGAGAAGCTCATAGCTTTCAGCGAGGTGGCTGAAGTCTATGTGACGGAGGGGCCTGCGGGCTTCATGGTGAAGGCCAGGTTCTTCAGCGATGACTCGCCAAGCAATATAGAGAGGTACATAAAGGAGCGGATAAGCACCGATTACGGCACGCTTATAAGCCCGCTGCAGTACGCAAAGGTGGGCAGATGAACGTGCTTATGAAGTGGCTGCTTTCTATGGGCAAAGACCCAGCCTATGATGATACTAGCAAAAAGCAGAAGGTAATCAAACTCAATGACAACACCTACCAGATCGTGTGGGCCGATGAATACGACAACTGGATGCGGTATTTCAAGGATACCGGCAAGCTGGAGTGACACCACACATAAGCTCTTTTTACTTTTTATTTACTTTTTATATAGTAATCTAAAGGCGCCTACAAAAGCTTTTTATTAACAAGTTTCCTATTACTATGAGGTGCTTTCAATGAAGCACATGCTGCTTGCGCTAGCTCTCATGGCGCTGGTATTGGTGCAATTTTCCTATTCTTCGTATACGGTAACGCATCTCAACGTGACCGCGCAGCTGAACGAGAATACCAGCGCTTTCGTAAACGAGGTGCTCACCGTGAAGGTCAGCAACGATTCTGTAGCGCAGTACACGACCAACAGGCTTGCGCTCAACCTTACGCTAAGCACATGGCAGAGCCTTGTAGGGCCGATGCTTGTGCAGCATATCGTGAACCCTACACGGGGGGTATACAACTTCAAATTCCTTCCCGGTGCGATATTCAGGAACAGCTCCGGCAACTTTGCGTATCTGCTCATGAGCTATGACGTGGCCAACGTGACAAGTGTAAACCGGACAGGCCCAAGGTCTTTCAGATACGCGTTCAACACCAACGTGTTCAACTTCGAACATGGAGTAAGCGGCGAGGTGCTGCCTGCGAACACCACCTTCACCATTATCGCGCCGCCCGGCGCAACCATAACATCGGTCTATCCGGTGCCTGACGCTCCAGCTGCCGCTTTCACCACCGGCTACAGCAATATAACTAGGGTGTCGTGGTTTTATGGCGAGCCGCTTTCAACATTTAACTTTACCTTCACGCTCCAGGAAAGCATCGAAACAGAGGTCATGAACTTCTTTTCTGGGGTATACAGAACGTTAGGTTACGCGCTGTACCTGATAATCGTGCTCGCACTGATAGGATTGATCGTTTACGTGTACATCAGGGCTGGTAGATGATGCTTGGTGCATTCTTGGGGTAATGCTATTGCACGAATATGAAGTCAAACTGCTGAATTTCCTCAAGGCGAGGGGCAGTGCGGATTTTGGCGCGCTGAAGGAGCTCGGCGCTAACGATGATTCGATCCGGTGGGCGATAGAGGAGCTTCTAAAGGCTGGCGCAATAAGTGTAGAAAAGGGCACTGTCAATGAGGTGGCACTTACTGAAGAGGGCAGGGGTTACCTGAAAGCGTTTCCGGAGGAAGAACTGCTGGCTGAGCTTCTACAAAGAAAGAGCATTGCGCTTTCTGGAATCAAAAATAGCATAGGGCTCATATGGGCCAAGAGGAACGGCTGGATAAAGATTGAAAGCGGAACCGCATCGCTAACCGAATTAGGGAAAAACGCCGCTGGTGGATCCTATGCACTTAGAAAGGCGCTTGAAGACGTGTCGAAAGGCGCCAACATCGATGACAAGACGCTTAAAACGCTTGAAAAGCGCAACCTTGTAACTACTAAAAGCAGGAGCGTCATAAAGAGCGTGAGCATCACGAGCGCGGGCAGGGAGCTTTCCGTCGGGCAGGAAGGCATAGGCGCGCTTACACGCGAGCTTATAAAAAGCAAGGGCTGGAAGGGCAAGCGGTTCAAGCCCTACGATATTAGTGCGAGCACGGAAGCGCTCTATCCGGCAAGACAGCATCCGCTTCACGAGTTCATAGACGTGATAAGGGGCACATGGCTTGGCATGGGCTTCACCGAGGTGAGCGGACCGATAATAGAGAGCGCATTCTGGAACTTCGACGCCCTCTTCGCGCCGCAAGACCACCCCACGAGGGAGATGCAGGATACGTTCTTCCTGTCTAACCCGCGCACCGTGGACATAGACGACATAGAGGCGCTTAGCAGGGTAAGAAGCATGCACAGGCACGCGTGGAAGGAGAAATGGAGCAAGGAGCTGGCAAAGCAGGCGCTGCTTAGAACGCAGACCACGAGCGTTTCCGCGCATTACATGAGGAAGTTCGCGAACGCGATAAACGCCAGCTATCCCGCGAGGCTTTTTTCAGTTGGAAAGGTGTTCAGGAACGAGAGCGTCGATTACAAGCACCTCTCCGAGCTCTACCAGATGGACGGCATAGTGATAGGGGACAAGCTCACGCTCTCCAATCTTATAGACACGCTGAAAAGGTTCTATGGCCAGATGGGTTTTGAAGACGTGAAGTTCAGGCCGTCATTCTTCCCGTTCGTCGAGCCAGGGCTGGAGGTGTACTATTATGACGAGCATTTCAAGGACAACATAGAGCTCTGCGGGGCAGGCATCATAAGGAAGGAGATCACCAAGGCGATGGGCCTCAACAAGAGCGTGCTGGCGTGGGGCGGTGGCGTTGAGAGGCTGCTCATGCGAAACCTTAACATAGAACGCATTACCGACATTTACGCAAACAATATAGGCTGGCTCAGAAGCAGGAAGGAGATTATTGTATAGGTGCAACCATGGCTGTTGTGAACTTCAGCATAAAACTTCTCGCATCTCTAGGCGTCGACGTGCAGAAGCTTGATCAGTTTGTTGATCTGCTCGGCATGGAGGTGGAAAAGAAGGAGGGCGATGAGATATACGTGGACATAACGCCCAACAGACCTGACCTGCTTGACCTGTTCGGCTTCGCAAGGGCCATGAGATACATGGACCTCAGGCTCACGCCGAAGAGCAGCACGTACAAGCTGAAAAACAGCCCTGAAGCTGAAGTGATCGTATCAGAATCGGTAAAGAGGGTAAGGCCGGTAATAGCTGCCATGGTTGTGAAAGGCGCGGATCTGCAAGAGGGCAGGCTCAAGCACATCATAAACTTCATGGAGAAGTTTTCCGATACATACGGAAGGCACAGAAGGAAAGTGGCAATGGGGCTGCACAACCTTGATGCGGTCGAGCCGCCTTTCTACTATGATGCAAAAAATGAGGGGTCATTCGTGCCGCTAGGCGGCAAAAGCCCGATGGAATTTGATCGCATACTAAAGGAGCACAGCAAGGGCGTAAACTACGGGTACACGCTCGGAAAATCGGAGCTTTACCCTGTGCTCTCCGATTCGAAGGGGCGCATAATGTCGCTCATACCGATAATCAATTCCGAGCTCACGCGGGTAACTGAAAGCACTCGTAACCTGCTCGTGGATATAACAGGCACTTCGGAAAGCGCGGTGGGCAGCGCGCTTGACATGATGGCATGCTCGTTTATCGATGCGGGGTTTGAAGTATACCCCTGCATAATAAAGCGCAACGGCGCGGAAACCACAGTACCGCAGCTGAACTACAAGGAGCTAAAGGTAAGGCCTAGGGAGGTATGGCGCACGCTCGGCACAACAATAGAGCCCGGCAGGATAATAACTATGCTTAACAAGCTGGGCTATGATGGGGCCCTGTACGGCAGGTATGTGCTTGCATACGTGCCACCATACAGGGTGGACGTGCTAAACCAGCAGGACATAATAGAAGATATAGCAATAGGCTACGGCTACAACAGCATTGCACCCACGCCAGTTGTGGGCACTTCGATAGGAATTGCTGATGAGCATACAGAATTCTGCAACAAGCTTTCTTTGCTGCTCGTAGGGATGGGCTTCACCGAAGCGATGAACAACTACCTAACAAACGAGGATACAAACAGCAGGAAGATGCTCAGGCGCCTTGACAGCAAATCAATCGTGAGGCTCGCCTATTCAAAAGTTGAGACCTTCACCATGCTCCGCACCTCCATATTGCCATGCCTGCTTGAAAACCTCTCTGGCTCGTCAAACGAGGCGATGCCACAGAAGCTGTTCGAGACCGGAAGCGTGTTCGGCATCGAGGGCAAGAAGCCCTTCGAGAGCGGCAGAATCGCTTTTGTATCAGAGCATTCGAAGGCGAACTTCGCTGAGGTGAAATCCTACATAGAGGCGCTGCTTGGCACGCTCGGCATAGATTACAAGCTGGCAGAGAGCAACGATGCATCGTTCATAAAAGGGCGGTGCGCGGCAATTATCACAGAGGGCAACGACGCAATAGGTGTGTTCGGCGAGCTCGCACCCGAGGTGCTCGACAATTTCAGGCTTGAAGAACCAGTGGTCGGAGCCGAGATAAACATCGATCCTTTAATCGCGCTGGCATCTGCAGGCGACAAAATAAGCAATCAGGATCAGGCACGGGGGCAGGGCGGCAAATAAGCCGGTCAGCTCCCTGGGAAATGACTGCAGAATAGCAACATTGTGAAGGCGTTAAGGTGCTTATTGCGCGGGCATGCCGTGCTCTCTCGCGTATTTCTCCTGCCACTCGTGGAATTTCTCCTTCTTTTTCTCCCTGCCTTTTGCCCTTTTTTCCTCAACTGCAGGCTTCATCCTTTGCCATTCTTCGTGCGTATATGAGTATGGCGGCCTTTCCCTTATCTGCGCGGGATTGAAAGCATAGCTGTAGAAGCTCTTGTAATCGTAATCCTGGTCGTCTATGCTTGCCTTATCAACATGAACGCCCTCCTTCTCGAGCACACCGATCAGCTCTCCCAAGCTTGTCTTTGGCTTGGCGTTATCCGCGCCTACGGGATTGTATATTACTGTTATCTTTGACTTTGTATAGTCTACACGAGCCTTTATGATGGGATCCATCAGCATTAGCCTGTATTGAAGCCTTGCCGCATGCGGCATGTCTATGAGCTCCTCCTTCTTTATGTTGGAGAACACGGCCTGCCTTATTATATCGTATGGCAGCCTGTACTCCTTGTCGCCCTCCTTAACGTATGCAGGCTTGTATCCGCTCGCCTTGCCATCGCCTTCTTCTTTTGCATTCGCCTGTTCTATTTCATCGCGCCTGTCCACTCATACCACCCGATCATTTGACGATTTCAACAGCCGCTTGCTCCTCGGCAAAAACCTCGTTGGCAAAGTTCTTTACCCCCTTGCCGCCATTTACCGGCAGGGCGAAGTAGTCGACAAGCTTGCCGTAGGTCTGCTTGTACAGGGGCGAACTTTCGAGCTGCTTCACATTCCTTATGTATTTGTCCTTCGAATATGACCAGTCTGGATGGTTCTTCTGCCACTCAGATGCGGGTATGCTGTACTGATTCTGGATCTTGTCCCTGTATATTTCAGGGAAAACGTTAAACGTGCAGAACGGGAGCACCTCGCCGTCAGGCATTGCGTAGTGGATGTCACATTTCTCCACTCTGTGTATGTCATACGTGTACTCATCCTGGAAGTGCATCATGCCAAGGAATACTGATTTCATCTGGAACCTGCCAAGGGTTTCGAAATCGTGCTTCATGAATATGGAGCTCAGCATGCTTAGTATGTTCATGCCCTTGGGCTGCTTGCTCTTGTCTATGAACTTGCCCATGCCTAGCACCGCCTTCACCGCTATTGCCCTCCTGACAAGCTTGCTTTTGCCCTCCATCTCGTTCACAGCGTTCTGCAAATGCTCAAGCAGGCCCGGCGCGTCAAGGAATTCTGTTATGGGTATTATCTTGTTGTCCTTGTCAACGAAGAGGTAGGTGCCTGCGCCGCATGCGAAATGTATTGACAGATCGTAGGTGTAGTCGCCGGTGAGCGCCTCGAGGAATTTTGCTATGCCTCCAACATAAGGCACGGAGAACCAGTGCTCCTTCCTTATGACGCCGTTTGTCTGCTCCTCTATCAGCTTTATCGCTCCCGGTATGGTGATGCGCTGCTGCTCCCTCAACCTTGTGGGCATTCTTCCCACGAGCGAGACGGGCTGGAAGTTGACCGCCCTTATTATGTCGGTGTTATTGAGCGCAAAGTTTATCATCGCGCCGAGCTCGTGCTCGTTAATGGTCCTTATAACTGTAGGCACAAGCACGATGCCGATGCCCGCCTTCCTTGCCGCATCGAGAATCAGCGGTATCTCCCAGTGGTTCTTCGGGTTCGCGCGCTTGCTCACCCCGTCAAAGCTCATGTACAGCGTGCTTACTCCAGCATACCTGAGCTTATAAGCAAGATCAGGATTTAGGCCCAGGTTTATGCCTGTCGTGTTTAGCTGTATCTGGTCAAAGCCTTCCTCCTTGGCGGCCTTTATTATTTCAACTATCTGCGGGTGCATTGTGGGCTCGCCTCCGGTTATCTGTATGGCGTTTGCGGGTATCGGCTTCTGCTGCCTCAGGTTCTTGAACATGTGCCTTATCTCGTCAACTGTGGGCTCGTATATGGGCTCGCCCTCCTTCGCGTAGAAGAAGCAATACCAGCAGCTCAGGTGGCACCTGTTTGTGACCACAACATTCGCAAGCGCGGTATGAGACTTGTGCCTCTCACACATGCCGCAATCGAAGGGGCAGTTAGCTCCCTTGGTTTCTGTAACATAATTGGGGTTATCAAATCCCCTGCCATAGTAGTTCAGATTCCTCATCTTCATGTACATTTCGTAATCTTCCCAGTATTTCTCTATGGTCCAGCCGTGCTCTGGGCAGTACTTCCTTATCATTACATTGTCTCCGTCCTTGTAGATCGTGCCTTTTATGATAAGCTTGCACTCTGGGCAGACGGTCATGGTAGTATCTAGCACCGGCAGCTTTTCTATCTCGTCCATACTCCTATGATACGGGGCGAGCACAGGATTTGCGGCCTCATTGCCTGCAACCTGCACCTCTGGCCTTGCGCTGTTGATACCTGCATTTACTTCAACTTTCACGCTGCTTGCAGCGTCTTGTGCACTACCCATTAAAACACCATTCAACAATTAAGAGCGATTTAGAAACTATTTAAATACTTTCTGCCCAAAAATTTACTTTCTTTCAGTTTCTGCTGCGCGTATAACTGCTGGCCGCACAGGCAAGCTGGGCGCGCTGCAGGCGCATGCCCTCATTCCAGGCCAAGGGCGTACTTGATCCTGCTCATTATGCCTTTTCCCTTTGGCCCACTGCGGTCATTGTCTTCTTCGTCGTCTGCTCTCTTACCATCACCGTAAGCTTCGCGGCGGAAATCCTTTTGCGCGCTTTTCCTCTTTGCCTGCTTTTGAGGCTGCGCGCTTTGCATTGATGCGCTACCCGCCCCCACTTCGCCCGGGCCTCTCGGGCTTATTAGCCCGGTTATCGCTTTGGCAATGCTCCTTACCTGGAATCCCTCGCCAGAAAGCCAATCCTCGACCATGCTGGATATGCCCTCGCTAGAGATATTTGTTGCATCAAGCACTATTACGTTGGCGCCGGCCCTCCTTGCGTTTACTATGTCGCTCGAATCCTTGCAGTATGCAGCCCTTATGTCATACACTTTGTTTGCGTCCATGCTCAGATCTATAGGCCTGCGCGATATGGCAAAGCAGATGTCGAACGACCTTATGCCGTTTGACAGATCATTTATCATGGCTTCGGGGCTTGCATAACCTGATTCATTCTGGGACGTATTTATGCCCGATGAATTGAGCACGTTGGACAGCAGTATGCCGTACCTCACGTTCTCGCTCGCAATAAATGCTTTCATATGGTCACCATGCTGCACGTAACAGCATATTTTTGCAACATTTATATAGATGGGTACAGGAAATATTAATAATCTTATAATAACAATAGGTATATCAATTATTACGTACTAATGCAAAATCGACAATTTTGATTCTAAGGGTGTTAACTTGAGAGGAAGAGAACCACTAGTGAGATGCGAGTCATGCGGAAGGACTATACCGAGGAACAAGGCGGTCGTGTTTGAAAGGGCGATAACATTCAACACGGAGCTGAAAACGACAAACGATGTCCGGTTCTTCGAGAAGAGGAAGGTTTACTACTGCATAAGCTGCGCGAAGCACCGTGGTATATTTGAAAAGCTGAAGAGGCAGGCGATAGAGCGCGCGAAAAAGGAGTTTTGACCAGAGCGTGGTGTGCCGATGGCGATAGACCCTAACGACCTCTTGATATTTGAGGTTAGGGAGGAAGTTGGCAAGAAACTGTCGAAAAAGGCCAAACCAATCCCGGCACAGCCGCAGGAGGTGCTACAAACAAGCGGGGAGGCATACCGGAAGCGTACACCAAGCGAGGAAGAACCGTTTGTAGTACCCCAGCCGAGCGAGGCCATGGTGGAGGCGAGCACAGGCATTGCAACGGACAGGGCGCTTGCCTCGGAAATGGTGAGCAAGAGGGGCAGGGGCAGAGAATCCAGAAGCGAAGAGGAGAGCAGGGAGGCTGCACAGGGTCTTTATTGCGTCTGGCATCCGTGGAGACCAGCATACGCGATATGCGCGTATTGCCACAGGCCGTTCTGCTTTGAGGACATAGTCGAATCAAATGGCAACTACTACTGCCTAGAGGACATAGACAAGGTTGTGGGGGAACAACCACAGAGCGTATATGTAAGATACAACAATTTGGGGCTTGCCTCTGCAGGGGCGATGCTTGCGGCGTTCGCAGTGTTCCTGTATTACAGCGGCAGCCAGGTAATCAGCATGGTAAAGCTTTCCAATGCAATAGGCATACTTGCCTTTTCTTCGAAGCTGGCCGGGCCGTACGGCTTCTTGCTGCTCGGCATCATATTGGCCATATTTATGCTCGTGTCTGCGGTGATGATACTTATGCAGACAAAACGCAGCTTTATGGTCGGGCTTCTTGTATCATTTATAAGCCTGGCTACGTTCAGCTACGAGTATCTGAGCACAACAGTAGTTTATGAAGCGATTATTAGCATTGCTTCTTTTGTTGGATTGGTGCTGCTTCTTTATGCGAGAAGCGCCTATGAGGGCGAGCCCGAAGAGGAAGAGGCGAAAGAGGAGCTGCTCGAGGAGCCCGGGGAGCTCTACCCGTCGAATGTGCCAAACATAGGCAGGTTCTGATCCTCAATAATGTGGTTCCTGCCTATATACATGCTAAGCCGAAGCTAGTGACATTTGAATAATGGCATGCATATCACATTATGCGCATTGCATGCTTATTTCCGGTCCAGCTTTATCGTATCGCCTACCTTTGGCGCATGCGCATCAAAGCCCTCAAGCTTGAGGCTTTCGGCAAAGTCGCTTGCGTTCTCGCTGTCGCCATGCACGCATATGACGGTCTCCGGCGAGCTGGACTTTACGTACCTGTAGAGGTCGCTGCGCCCCGCGTGCGCGGAAAAATCGTAATACTGCACCTCGTTGCCTATGCTTACAATCTTGCCGTCTATGGCTACCTTATGCTTGTCGAGCAGCATGCGACCGTTGGTCCCCTCAACCTGATAGCCGGTAAGCATTATAACAGAGTTTTTGTCGAGCTGTGTTATGTAGCTTAGCACAGGGCCGCCATTGAGCATGCCAGCGGTGGTGAGTATTATGGAAGGGCCCTCCAGTGCCTCCATCCGGTCCTTGTGTTCGCTTATGGTGCTAGAGGCCTGCACGGCCTTCTTCAGCTTGTCGCTGTTGCGTATAAAGCTCGGATTCTTCAGCACTATCGATGTCGCTTCCCTCGCCATTCCATCTAGATGCACAAAATCCGCAAGGTTGTGCTCGTACAGCATTGTGAGCACCTCCTGGCTCCTGCCCACAGCGAACACCGGCACGAGCGCTATCCCGTTGCTGTCAAGAACCGCTTTTATGTTATCGATGAACTTGAGTATTAGCTCTCTCCTGTCAGGATGCTCCCTAGTAGCATATGTGGATTCGATGACGAGCACGTCGCTCTTTACTATTTCCGCACCCTTGTGCATATATTGCTCAGACAGCTTGAAATCGCCCGTATACACTACGCGCGTGCTACCCGTATCTAGCAGCGTTACCGCGCTGCCACATATGTGCCCGGCATCATAGAATTCTATGCCAGTGCCACCAAATTCGACCCTTTGGCTGTAGCCCCTGCTTATATAATGGTTCTCAAAGGTGCGCAGCTGCTGCTTGTGGAATGGCTGCTTCAGGTGCTGCACCCTTGCAAGCTTCATAGAATCTTTTAGAAGCAGCTCCGATATATCCAAGGTGGGTTCAGTGCCGAAAGTGGGTACGAGCGCGCCATTGTATATTGCAGGCAGGCTGCCGCTGTGGTCGAGATGCGCGTGGCTCAGTACTACAGCATCGACATGCGGCACTGCGATGGGGTATTCTGCCTTGTGATCGATCTTCACGCCAAAATCCATCATTATGCTTTTCTGGCTCTTGAAGAGTATTGCAGACCTGCCGACTTCGCTTGCACCTCCGTAAAATTTAAATTCCATCTTATGCCTCGGGTACTTGAACGCGTTCAACCTTTTTGATCTGTATCGAGCGCCTTGCATACGTATACGTTGGAGAGCGGCATCTTGCTCCCAAAAGGTGGTGCGCTCCAAGCGCAGCGATGATTAGCCGCTATGGCGCGGTATCCTTTACACAGGCGATGCTTATATACGTTGCGGCATTCGTGCCTGGCGAACTGCGCGGCACGCACCGACTTAGACAGAAGGCACCAACCGCATTCATTTTGCCTTCTTGCAAGCCTCTTTGGCGGAGGTGCATCGCATTATATCATGCTAGGAGATGCCATGCTGATGCGAATCCAAAAACATTTGAAGCTCGCAAGAGATAAATATGTTTCTTTCTTCATAGTATTGATTGCATGGCCGAGGACTTAAATTTTGTAGATCTTGTCGCTCTGACGCGCATACAGCCCGACACTATCGTGGAAAAATTCGGAGGCCTCATAAATTCGTCCTTCTTCGATGCATCGAACATTCTGGGCTCGCTCATGCAGAAGGGCATGATAAACTTCACAAACTCGGCGGCAGGGCAGAACGCGATAACCGTAACAGAGGCTGGCAAACAGGCCATAAAGGAATGCGAAGAGAGGGCGAAATCTGATTTTGACGCGCTAGACTTTGCAATAATAACACAGCTTTCAGAAGGCAAGCGCGGGCTTCCGGATCTTGGCGGTGCGGTGAACGTGAGACAGCGCGATCTTGCAATGCACCTTTACAAGCTTGCCGCACAGCAGTACATATCATATGATATAAGGAATGGCAACATAGACATAGCACTCACCGAAAAGGGCTTCCTGCAGGTAAAGAGCGGGATGCCAAAGCCACAGCAGACACAGCCTGCGGCGCAAGAGCAGGCGGCACAACAACTGCAGGCAGCACAAGCCGGCGAAGCGCAGCCAGCGCAAGAAAATGCGCAAGCGGCACAGCCTGCGGCACAAGAGCAGGCTGGTGCTGGAGCAGCAGCACAGGGGCAGGGGCCGAGCACCGATCTGCAGCAGCTTGAGGAGCGCATGATAAGGGCAAAGAAGCGCAGCACCTACATGATAATAGGTGTGGCAGTGGTGATAATAATATTCGTTGCAGCTCTCATACTGATAGAGATGGGAGTTATATGATGATTGGATGGGAGAGCTTTTAGACTACATGGAAGCGTATGCCTTGCTCAAAAAGTACCATATAAGGAGCGTAGACAGCGCCTATGTGGCGAGCGCGGACGATGCCGTGGAGTTTGCTGGCGGCGATGCGATCGTGCTCAAGGTGCTGTCGCAGAAGGCACTACACAAATCAAGGAGCGGTCTTGTAGAGCTCGGCCTCGTGACAGAAGGGGACATAAAGAGCGCATTTGGCAGGCTTGAGAAAAAGGCAAGATCGCTCAAGCCTTACAACATTATAGCACAGAAAATGATAAACAAGGGCATCGAGATAATTGTTGGGGGAAGCACGGACCCGCAGTTCGGTAAGCTTGTGCTTATAGGCTTGGGGGGCATTTATGTAGAAACATTCAGGGATTTCGCGCTTCGCGTATGCCCCATAAGCAGATACGATGCAAACTCCATGCTGGAACAGCTTAAGTCAAGGAGCGTTATAGCAGCTGATGAAGCTTCAACAAAGATGCTTACAGCACTGCTAATGGGCACCTCCAGGATGTTCTACGAAAACAATCTTACCGAGCTTGATCTCAACCCGGTAATACTGCATGACGGCACTTATGACGCGGTGGATCTTAGGCTCATCAGGTGATTTTTTGGCACAGAAAAAAAGCAGCGGCAAGATACGCGGCAAGTACTGGAACCTGGAGTATATAATGCACCCCAGATCCGTTGCGATCATAGGCGCGTCTGACAACCCCGGTAAGATAGGCCATGTTATAATGCAAAATTATATAGATACCGGCTATGAAGGCAGGATCTATCCGGTAAATATAACGAGCGCAGGCCACATCATGGGTTTCAAATCGTACAAGAGGGTAGGCGGGATAAAAGCCAACGTCGATCTTGCGGTCATCGCAATACCCGCCCAGGCGGTGCCTGGAGTTCTGGAGGAATGCGGCAATGCGGGAGTAAAAGGTGTAATCATTGTAAGCGGCGGGTTTGCGGAAGTCGGCGAGACTGAGCTCCAGGATAGAATAGTAGAGATAGCAGAGAAATACGCAATGCCGGTGATAGGGCCAAACTGCCTCGGGGTGATGGATCCCAGATCCAGGATAGACACGCTGTTCCTGCCGACGTTCAAGGTGGACAAGCCAGGCATAGGCGGAGTGAGCTTTGCCTCGCAGAGCGGCGCAGTAGGTAGCTCCATACTTGACATGATAGACAACGAGGGCTTTGGCATGGCGCGCTTTATCTCTTACGGCAATGCGGCAGTTGTAGATGAAACTGACATACTCAATTACCTTGCAGACGATAAAAAAACAAAGGTCATTGTGTTTTACATCGAAGGGGTAAAGAGGGGCAGGGAATTTTTAGAGGTCGCAAGGCGCGCCTCGCTAAGGAAGCCGATTGTTGTGATAAAGGGCGGCGTCACTGCCGCCGGGGCTGGAGCTGCACATTCGCACACTGCTGCGCTCGCAGGAAGCTATGAGGCGTATGAAGCGGTATTTAGGCAGTTCGGCTTCACAATCGCAAATGACATCAAGGATTTGCTCAATTATGCAAAGATATTTGAAACGCAACCGCTTGCTACTGGCAACAGGGTAGCAATAGTCACAAACGGCGGCGGCACTGGCGTGCTTGCGACTGATGCGCTTTATAAGAATGGGCTTGCGCTACCGAATTTGTCGGAAAAATCAAAAATGGCGCTAAGGAAGGTAATGCCGCCAATAGTCAACATAAGGATGCCACTTGACATGGCAGGGGACGCCGATGACACCAGGTTCTCTGCGGCGCTGTCGGTAATGGAAGAGGATCCGAATGTGGATGCGGTGATGGTCATAGCACTATTCCAAACGCCCGGAGCGGACTCGCGGGTGGCTGAAGCTCTGATACATTACGGCACGCAGATGAAGAAACCGCTTGTGGTTGTAAGCATGGGCGGCAGTTATACGCAAGCCCACAGGCGCACGATAGAGAGCTCCGGGGTGCCTGTGTATGCATCGCCGGGCGAAGCGGCAAACGCGCTGGCTGCACTTTTCGCCTATTCCAGGTATCTGAAGGCAAAAACGGGCGGACTGCATGGCGCGCGCTGGTGATCAAGTGATTAAGATAACTAAAAGGGTAAACGATGTGATAAAGCGCGACAAGAGGATATTTCTCACTACAACAAGGGAGTCCTATCCGTTCGTAGCACACCATGGCGAAGGCGACTTTGTATACGACGTGGCGGGGAACAAGTTCATTGACTTTTCGAGCTTTATTGCGGTGTATGCGCTTGGAGTGAACGGCAACCAGGGTATAAGAAACGCGATAAAAAAGCAGGCAGACTTGCTCTCACATTCTGCGTTTACCGATTACTACTCGGAGCTGCCGGTCAAGTTCGGCGAGCTGCTTGTAAAGATGCTTCCAAGAGGATTCGGGAAACTCTTTCTATCTAATTCCGGCACCGAGGCCAACGAAGCGGCGCTCAAGTTTGCCAAGCTTTTCACGGGCAGGCCGTATACGCTTGCATATTACAACGCGTTCCACGGCAGGACAAATGGCACCCTCGGCATGACGTCGGCAGAGCTCGCCCAGAGGGATCACTTTGGACCATTCCTGGGCGTGGTGCACGTGCCGTTTCCGTATTGCTACAGGTGCCCGTTCGGGCTTGAACCCGAAAGCTGCGGGTTCGCATGCATAGACTACATCAAAAAATATCCGCTTGCGAAAGAGGCAGACCCAAAGGAGGTAAATTCCTTTTTCATAGAGCCCATACAGGGGGAAGGCGGTTACATAGTGCCGCCAAAAGGCTACTTTAAGGAGCTTAGGAAGCTTCTCGACGAGCACGACATACTCCTTGTGGACGACGAGGTGCAGGCAGGATACATGCGCACGGGCAAGTTCTTCGCACTTGAAAACTTTGGGGTAAATGCGGATATCTACACGATGGCAAAGGCGGTGGGCGGCGGGCTGCCGCTCGGCGTAACGATCACAAAGCTCAGCCTGGGCGATATAGAGGCGAGAGCTCACGCGAACACGTTCGGGGGCAACCATATATCGGTTGCTGCCGCATACGCCTCGCTGAAGTATGTGTATAGAAACAGGAAAACGCTAGAGCGCCAGGTGGTTGCAAAAGGCAAGCACATTATGAGGAGGCTTGAAGAGATGAAGGAGCGCTATGAGATCATAGGTGATGTTCGCGGCATAGGCCTTATGATAGGCGTGGAGCTCGTGAGGAGCAAGAAGAGTAAGGAGCCCGCCACGAAGGAGCGCGAGATAGTGCTGGACGAATCCTTCAGGAACGGCCTCATACTGCTGCCGGCAGGCACTTCCACGATAAGAATCATTCCCCCGCTTACGGCAAACATGCGGAACATAGACAGGGGCCTTGACATACTCGAGCGTGCGGTAAATGTGGCTAACCAGAGTGCTGGCTCGCGTTCTTGAACATCAGTATCTCGCTGCCCGCGTTCTCCAGCTGTATGCGCGCCGTATCCTGCTTTCTCCTGAACCCAGGCAGTATCGCTTCCGCAAACCTTATGTGCCTTGTGGAATCGTATATGCTGTTCATCTTTGCAAATAACGATTCGGCCGTTCCTGTGTCGCCCTTGCGCAGCGCTTCGAGCACGTCGCGTTTAAGCTCGCCTACTGTGTCCATCAATCCAAATAGATAGGCCTCATCGCGCACACCAAGGGCGCTGATTGGGGGTATTATGTTGCGCCTCTTTATCTCGAGCATTATTGCAGCCTCTGCGTACTCCTGGTAGGCCTGCAGCGTATAGTATTCAAAGTCTTTGTCGATCCTTTTCAGCTTTTCTATGCTCCTTGATAACTGCCGAAACTTCGCTTCGGCGCCACTGATATCGCCATTATGAAGCATTGTTATGATCCTGCCTGATTCCATTATTATGCCCCTTGAAACACCCATTACCTGATCGAATGCTTCCTGCTTGGAGAGCAGGTATCTGCTTATCTTCTCGATCTCGCTGTCAAAAGCCATCATATCCCCCTTATCTTGGATTGCCTGCCGTACCAGAAGAGGTACTGCTGCGCGTAGCCCGCGTATGCCCCCCATCTGTCTTGCACGTACTCGTGCAGCTTCTCTATCTTTTGGGGCCTGCCATGGAAGTAAGCCTTCTCGAGCACCCGCTTTGCCCATGTGTCTATAGGGAAGGCTTCAAGCCTGCCATAGCCCATAAGGGCGATGCAATCTGCAACCTTGTCGCCTATGCCGTCTATCTGCATGAGCGCCTCTTTCAGCTTGGGATAGCTCATGCCTCCAAGCTCTTTTGCGGCCGGACTGCTTGCGAAGAATTCTGCCGCGCTCTTTACATATTTTGCTCTGAATCCGGCGCCGCAAGCCTTCAGCTCATCGGTGCTAGCTTGAAACAGCGAGGCGCTTGTGGGGAAGCCCTTTGCTACAACGTTGCCTGTGTCGTCCCGTATGGGCTGGCCAAATCTCTCTATCATGTTTAGCACTATGCGCCTTATGCGCTTTACATTGTTGTTCTGGGAGAGCACGAAGCACAGAGCAGCTTCCCATGGATCGCTAAGGGTGAGGCGCATGCCATAATATTTTCTTATAGCAGCTCTCATAAACGCGTCTGTACCTATCTTTTTATATATGCGTTTCATGTTGTCGGCGAGCCTGAACCTTCTTGCCACATCGCTTCCGAAGTTCTGGATCCTGCTTACTGCGGTCAACTCGCCTGCCTCGGCGCTGCCGCCATATGCGACGTTTATCACATGCGTGAACGTTGGATAGGTAAGGGAATTTGAAGCCTCGTTGTACTGCGCGTAGAAGGCGAGAGGCTGCGCGCTCTCGACAGTGTGCTTTAGGCTGAACGCGCTTACTCTGAATTTCTGCGCAAAGAGCTCATAATACCGCATCAAGCTCACTTGTCTTCCTTCTAACCTGCTTTGTGTCGTCCCTGTTCCTCAGTGTCACAGTATCATCGTCAAGCGTCTGGTAGTCTATTGTTATCGCAACCGGCACGCCTATCTCGTCGGCTTTGGCATACCTTTTCCCTATGCTACTGCTTTGCGCGTAATAGCATGGAATGCCGGCACTGATCAGGTGCTTTGCTACCTGCTGCGCTTTCTCGACGAGCTTGTCATCTTTCTGCAACGGGAAAACCGCACACCTGTAAGGCGCTATAAGCTTGCTCAGCCTTAGTACTTCCCACCCGCGCTCCTTGTCCGAGTAGAGGGAATTGTACATGATGGCCCAGAACACCCGGTCTATTCCGAAGCTTGCTTCCACCACGTGCGGCAGAACCTTCTTGTTGTCGCTTGTAATGCTCAGATCGTTGCTTGAGTACTTCTGGTGGTTGGAGAGGTCGAAATCCGTTCTATAAGCGTTGCCTATCAGCTCTTCAAAAGAGTCACCTACCAGCACCTCCACATCTATGTTACCTTTTGAGTAGTGCGGCAGCTCGGCGTCGAGCGCCTGCCTGAAGCGTACCGATTCGCCGGGAAAGCCTAGTTCTTCTAGGAATATCGATTCCTTGTATATGAGAAATGCAAAAAGCATGTTGGGCATGTAGCCTTTTTCAAGGCACTGCCTTAGGCTCATCCTTTTAATCCCGCTTGAGCCCGCCTCTTGCTCGTCCTTGGGTAGCATATTAATCTCGCGATCAAGGAAAGCGTCGCCAATCTGCTCGCCGTTTATCGCTATGTCGTGCACTTCTGGGTCAAAGAAGTATTCGAGCTCCATCTGCGAGAACTCCCTCAGCCTTACGAGCATGCGCCTTGGCGATATCTCGTTCCTGAACACGCGGCCCACCTGGCCTATGCCTATAGGGAGCTTCAGACCATACGCAATGAATATGCGCTTGAAATCCATAAACATGCCCTGGGCGGTCTCGGGTCTCAAATAGCCAGTTACGGCGTCAAGCGGGCCTATGCCTGTTTTCAGCATAAGGTTGAACACGCTAACCTTGGAGAGCTGCTCGCCACATTTGCTGCACTTTATCTTGTACTGCTTGAGCATCTGCTCCAGCTCCTCCGGCTTTGCCTTTTTAAGCTCTGCAGCATCCTTGCGCATGCCTTTGCTGTCGAAATATTCCTCGAGCAGCTTGTCCGCCCTGTACGCGGTATGGCACTTGTCACATATGGTTATTGGGTCGCTGAAGCTCTTCAGATGGCCACTTGCTTCGAACACCTGCTGAGGCGCCACTATTGTGGACTCGATTTCCAGATTGCCGAGCCCCTCGATGAATGTGCTGCGCCAGTATGCTTCTATATTGTGCTTTATCCTTGCGCCTATGGGACCATAATCGTAAAAGCCACCTATTTCGCCATAAATCTCGAAAGCAGGTATTATTATTGCGCGCCTTATTACCAGATTGACAAGACTATCGATGCTCGATTTCTCCATTGGTTACACCTACTTTATATTATTTAGGGCAAAACATTATATACTTTGATTTGCAACTAAGTAAGCAGGAGATGCTTCGACTACGTGTTATTATGCCGCGAAAGATCGAATCGATAAGGGAAAAGATGCTCAAGAGCACGCGTGAGCAGATAAGCAAGACTTATGCTAACGAGGAGTATGCGCTCATGCAGGCGATAAACGCCTACAACGAGCTTGGCAGGTCTTACAACCTCGCGTATGAGAGGCTGAGCGAGTGGTACGGGCTATACTACCCGGAGATTAAGGCGGGCAGCCCAAAGCTCCTCGCAGACCTGGTAAATGCGCTGAATAGCAGGGAGACAGCAAGCAAGGAGAGCCTGCTGAAACTGTTTGGCGACGAGCAGAAAGCTGGCTCGGTGTACGACAAGGCGGTGTCAAGCATGGGCAGAAGGATGAGCGAGAGGGAGCGCAGCGCCCTGATAAGGTTTGCAAATGCGAGCAACAACCTGTATGAGGCGCTAGAAGCGCTCGACGCCTA
Organism: Candidatus Micrarchaeia archaeon; assembly: GCA_049966775.1. Classification (GTDB taxonomy): domain Archaea; phylum Micrarchaeota; class Micrarchaeia; order Micrarchaeales; family Micrarchaeaceae; genus JAKAWW01. Next base: position 4,634 of record JBMFTZ010000011.1, on the reverse strand, counting down.
TATAAAAGCCGCGGCGAACGACATCATGCCCAACACAACATACCTTACAGACGAGAAGATAGCGGCCGAGCTGCTGAGCAAGGCGGGCTCGCTGGAAAGGCTGGCCACAATGCCTGCCAGCACGATACAGCTGCTTGGTGCCGAAAAGGCGCTGTTCAAGCACATAAAATTCGGCAGTAAACCACCAAAATACGGCGTGCTGTTCAAGCTGCCTGCGATAAGCAACGGCAGGAAGAGCGCCAGGGGCAGGATAGCAAGGCTCTACGCCACAAAGATAAGCATAGCGCTCAAGGCAGATTACTTCTCGAAGAGGTTCATCGCGGAAAAGCTAAAAGCGGACATAGAGAGCGGCATAAGCAGGATAAACAGCAGGCCCGAAACGGAGCGGCCAAGGCAGCAACGCAGCGGCAGGCACCGCAAGCAATAAATATATTTATTATGCACCTATAATAAAAAGTATAATTAAAAAGCGGATTGCGAAAAATGCGGCGCGCGCCGCGCATCATGCCGTTTTTTATGAAGAGGGAATTCAATGTCGAACGTATACGATGTAAAAGCTTCAGAGCTTGTCAAGGCGGTAGCCGAAAAGCTCAAACCGATGATAAAAAAACCAGCGTATGTTGATATTGTAAAGTCTGGCGCGGGCAGGGAGAGACCGCCGCAGGATCCGGATTTCTGGTACATAAGAGCGGCTTCGATACTTAGGCTTATATACTTGAACGGCCCACTCGGCGTTTCAAGGCTCAGAACCCATTATAGCAAGAGGCAGGAGCACGTAGTGCACAAGAAGCACCACATAAAAGCAGGCGGCAGCATAATAAGCGACGCGCTCAAGGAGCTTGAAAACGCTAAGCTGGTCAAGAGCACAAAAGCGGGCCGTGTGATAACGCAGCAGGGCCAATCGCTCCTAGACAAGAGCAGCAAGGAGCTAAAATTAGAAGCAAACAAGGTGGAAGCCAATGCCTGAAGGCGCGGACAACGAGGACGAACGATACCAAAAGGAGCTCAGGAAGCGCATCAACGAGAGCATAAGGCGCGCCCAGATCGAGGAGCAGACGAAAGCGGTCATGCGCCAGCTGCTTGATCCTGACGCTTATGAAAGGCTCATGATAATAAGATCATCAAACCAGGAGCTTTACACACAGCTTGTCAACCTCATAGTTTCGCTTGTGCAAAGCAATAAGATAGCGGGCAAGATAAGCGATGCCCAATTCAAGGCGCTGCTTGAGAAGCTCACCACGAGGAGGGAGCCATCTATAGAATTCAAGCACAAGTAAATGGCTTCGCTATCGTATTATACTGATGGATATGTCGCAAAACAACATGCTGCAAGGATTGCACGTTAGATGGCTTACCCGGCATGCGGGGGCGCATCATGCTTACAACTTGGCAGAAGGCGTCGCAGCTGCGATTGCGGAACCTGCCGAAACTGGATGATACCATGTCGAAGAATAGCAGGCTAAAGAAGACAATGCTTGGCAAGAAGCTTAAGCAGTCCAGGCGAATACCGCTACTTGCCGTGCTGAGAACGCACAGGAAGATAGAATACAACAGGTTCCAGAGGGATTGGAGGCGTTCGAAGATGAGGCTGAAGGTTGATTGAATGGCTAACAAGCTCGTAACTATAAACCTGCGCAAATACCTGGTAAACCAGCCGCGCACCAAGCGCATAAGGAAGGCGATAAGCTATGTAAGGGCGCAGGTTGCAAGGCATGCCAAGGTGGACGAGGCAGATGTGAAGCTTAGCAAGGAGCTGAATGAGCACATATTCAAGTATGCGGCAAGGCGCATGACGCCGCTGAAGCTTAGCATTTCGATAGACAACAATATTGCAACTGCTTCTACGTTTAAGGAAGCGCAGGCGAACGCCCCGGCTGCGGAAAAACCCAAAGCGGCGCAGGGCAAAGCACAGGCCAAGAATGCCAAGCCCAGCACCCCGGCAACTGCTAGCAAGGCAAAAGCGGGCAAATGATAGTGAAAACTTATGGAAGCTACCACTTATAGGCTGAATGGTAGTGAATACGTGGGCGCTTTTGCGACAGCCACAGACAGATACGTTTTTGCGGGCAGCAACATGCCAGACAAGAGCTTTAACGTGCTTGAGGAGATGCTGCACGTAAAGCCCGTCCGCATCACGGTATCGGATTCAAATTTGATAGGCATACTGGCCAGGGCGAACTCCAACGGGCTGCTCCTGTCAAACCTCGCCTTCGATTTTGAAGTGGAGCACATAAAAAGCCTCGGCCTTGAAATAAACATAGGGGTGCTGGAGAGCGATCTCAATGCGATTGGCAGCAACATTGCCGCGAATGACAGGATAGCGCTTGTCAACCCAGAATATGGCGCAGAATCCGTGAAGCAGATAGGGGACATTCTTGGCGTCGAAGTGGTCAAGGTGGATATAGGTGGCATGAAGACCGTAGGCGCAAATAACATACTTACCAACAAGGGCTTCGTGATAAACAACAGGAGCAGTGACACGGAAAAGGAAACGCTCGACAGAATCCTGGGGCTGAAGTCTGTGCGCACCACTGCAAACAGGGGATCCGTCGCGATAGGGCTTTCTGCCATAGCGAATTCAAATGCCATAGTTGTCGGAGACGAGACAACCGGCTATGAGCTAGACAGGCTTCTCGAAGCGCTGGAATGAGACCAAAAGAAAACCCTTTATATACCTATTTTAATATACCTATTTACAGATTAATATTAAGCCCGTTGTAGCTCAATGGCAGAGCGGCCGGCTGTAGTTTGCGTCACTGGCGGAAGGCTGTCAGATACCGGCAGGTTGGGTGTTCGACTCACCCCAACGGGAAAGGTGCTTTCATGTTGCGAGACCATTACATAGGCGAACTCACGCAGGAAATGGACGGCAAGAGTGTAACCATTGCAGGCTGGGTACACGAAGTGCGGGAAACTGCAAAGATAACATTCATGCTCGTAAGGGACAGGACGGGGATTGTACAGGTAATAGGCAAGGAAGGCGCGGTAAGCACAGAACTCATAGAGAAAATGTCAATGCCTAAGGAGAGCGTGGTGCTGGTTAAAGGCAGGATAAGCCGCAACGCCGAAGCAAGAAACGGCTTTGAGATAATACCGGACCATATAGAAAACCTTAACCCGCTCAGCACGAGCATACCGTTCGAGGTCACGGGCAAGGTGCCTGCCGATCTTGACGTGAGGCTTGACTACAGGTACATAGACCTGAGGAGGCTGACCACAAAGGCCATTTTCAATATAGAATCCACCGTACTGAACACGTTCGCTAGCATGTACAGCAAGAAAGGCTTCACCCAGATAAGGACGCCGAGCATAATAGCGGAGGCGAGCGAGGGCGGCGCCGAACTCTTCCCCGTTAAGTATTTCGAAAAAGACGCATATATGGCGCAGTCGCCACAACTGTACAAGCAGCTTGCGGTGATAGGCGGACTCGACAAGGTGTACATGATAGTGCCGGTGTTCAGGGCTGAAAAGTCAAACACCACATACCACCTCACCGAATCGACGCAGATGGATATAGAGATGGGCTTCGCTGATGACAACGACGCGGTAAGAGAGCTCGCATACGCTGTTACAGGCATAGTAAAAGCGGTGAGGAAAAACAACCAGGCGGACCTTGAAACCCTGGGCGTGGAGCTTGAAGTGCCGAAGGTCAAGGTAGTCACATACAGCAAAGTGATAGAAAAGCTCAAGAGCAACGGCTATGAAATAGAATTCGGCAGCGACATATCAAGGGAATACGAGGCGGGCATACAGAAGGTATATGGCGATGCCGTGATAGTAAGGGAATTCCCCACCGCGCTGAGGGCGTTCTATTCAATGCCCAAAGAGGATAATCCGAAGCTTTCGAAGAGCTACGACTTCATATACAAAGGTCTTGAGATATCTAGCGGAGCGCAGAGAATACACAAGGCGGAGATGCTTGTGGAGGCGCTCAAGAAAAGGAATCTTGATCCTAGCAGGTTTGAGTTCTACATAAACGCATTCAGGTGTGGCGCGCCGCCTCATGCGGGATGGAGCATCGGCCTAGAGAGGATAGCAATGCGCATTACCGGCTCTAATAACATAAGGGAATGCTCGATGTTCCCGCGGGACAGGAAGAGGATAACTCCGTGATCCGATGGCAGAATGCATCTTTTGCAGGATTGCGCGCGGAGAAATGAAAGCGTTCAAGATTTACGAAGACAAAGAATACATAGCAATACTCGACATCTACCCCAACATAAAGGGCCAGACTCTCGTGATTCCTAAAAGGCACATAAGCGGCTATGCATTTGATGCCAGCGACCAGGAACTCTGCAAACTCGCAAAGGTTTCGAAAAAGGTTGCCAAGATGCTCGAAAAGGGTCTTGACGTTAAACGTGTCCATATGGTGATGGAAGGGACAGCGATAAACCACCTTCACGCAAAGCTCTACCCCGCGATAGGGATGAAAAACAAGGACGACATGTACTGGATAAGGGAGGAGGTTTATTTTAAGAGATACGAAGGTTATATAACTACTAAAATGGGACCCAGAGCAAAAGACGAAACATTGGAAAAGTTAAAGAATATAATTGTGAAAAGGAATAAGCAGTAAAGCATGCCTTGGTAGTGTAGTGGTCTAGCATGCGAGCCTGTCACGCTTGCGACTCGGG
>JBMFTZ010000010.1:4531-23570 GCA_049966775.1 Candidatus Micrarchaeia archaeon | reverse complement strand
GATATTTGTATTGCTTTGCATAGTGTTGTATATCTGTTCCACAACCCACACTTTGCAGCCGATTAGCAGCAACCCCAAGCTTTTTCTGCAAATACAGACAGCAAGGTATTTATTGTTTTTTTTAATAGTATCAGTGAGAGCATGCAGAAAAAGGGCGAGGCTTCATACATGCAGGGTCGGAAAAGGAATGGCAATCATAAAGCCGTATTCAGGGCAAGGCCTTTGTTAAAAGCTAGAGCAAAAGCTCAATCTGCGATGGAGTACCTGATGACATACGGGTGGGCCATTCTCATCATAAGCATCGTCCTTGCAGCACTCTTCCAATTGGGAGTTTTCAACCCGATGGCATACGCGCCGAAGGCACAGCCAGGCGCATGCCAAGTCTTCAGACCCGATGGCCCTGGAACTACCGCCTTCGTAAACACAGAAGGTGTATGCAACGGCGAGCTGCCGCAGTATACATCTTATATCCCTAATACAAGTGTATCGTGGGTATATGTGCCCTCATCATCAACCCTCAATACCGCATGGGATGGCGGTTCGTATACGATCACCGCTTGGTTTGATGAAGCTACTCTATTAAATAGTAGCACAGGTCGTGCTTTAGTACAAGAGACTACAGGATGCACATCAGGCTTGTGGGTTGGTGGTTCTTCACCATCACAATATAGTGTTTTTTCCGTACAATGGTATAGCTCTGGAGGTGCTTGTACAAATGCCGGTGCAGAAAGTGTAGGATATGGTGGCATACCTTACAACAAAGAAGTATTTTTGGCTGATGTTTTTCATTATAACCCAAGTGCCAGTGGTAATTATCTTGCTATATGTGTAGATGGAAGTTGCAATAATGTAACATGGAATTCTCCGCCACCTTCAAATTATGTGCAATATGGCTATGGTTTCGAGTTAGGAAGTTGGTGGTGTTGCTCTACTAGATTAGAAGGAGGGTACTTGTCAAATGTTCAACTGTATAACACCTCTTTGTCCCAAGCTGATCTACAAGCCCTCTACCAGGAGGGCATAGGCGGCGCGCCCATAGATTTGCAGAACCTTGTTGGCTGGTGGCCATTAAACGGCAACGCAAACGACTACAGCGGCAATGGCAACAACGGCCAAATAAACGGCGGTGTTACTTTCGTTAGCAACTGGTGGAATGGCTACACGCCGCCATAACCTGTATTGCTTTGCATATCGTTGTATGTCTGCTCTACAACCCATACGTTACAGTCGATTAGCAGCAACCCCCTAAGCCTTGTAAACATAGTTAGGGGCATGAAAGAACATCTACGATAGGTATTGAATAATTGAGACTTAGCGCAAAGTGCTATCTTATCTGGCATCCCCGCGAATAAATTGCAGGCTTTCTGCCAAGCATTCCGCAATCATTCCACATATCCAAACGAAGTCTTGTCGGTAATGTCTATCCTGCGCTTCGCCCTGCTGAATGCATATGCTGACGCGATCAACATCGATGCGAATAATGCCACATTAGTGTACCTTATGTGCCCTGCCGTGTGAATATCCAAAACAAGGTACGAGGCAATCGCAAGCGCAACGAGCCCTGTTCCAAGCATCACAAAAAGCACGAATCTGGTGTTGTCATAGGCTCTTTGTACGTTGCTTATTGCTATTATTGCAGACGCAAGGAACAAAAATATGGTAAAATACACAACAACCTCAATGATGACATTATCAAGCTTTTCTGTGAAGTAAATAACAAGCATCAGTGCTATGTACAAAGCAGCTGCAGCCCCTTGTGCAAATCCCATCTTGCGCATAATGCTATTTAGTATAAAAGCAATAAATGCCTTCGGGTGGCGTGTTACGGCTCAAAACCTTTTTTACCTTGTTTTTCCATCAGCGCCTGCCGAAATAGGCATGCATCGGCATGTTCTTGGCGCTCTATTGCTTCAGAAGAGCCATAAATTCCCTTGCGTTGGCGAGCATGTCGTGGTTGTTGTTGAAGAAAGCGAAAATCCTTGTGGGATTTGATGCCTTTGCCTTCTCTGCCATATCTTTCAGCTCATAAGTGCTGTATTTGTACGAATACCAGGAGCTCCTGCCGTGGAAGCGCAGGTATGCAACCCTGTTCTTTGTAAAAACATTGCCATTTATCTCTGGTGAATCTGGCGAAACCACTACTCCCCTAAAGGCAAGCTTTGAAAAGTCGAAAGAATACCAGCTTTCGTGCCTGAATTCTATCGCAAGCTTCCTTTCGTCGAAGTTTTTTGCGAAGTCTACAAGCCTCTTCTCCATGTTCGTGGTGAACTTTGGCGGCATCTGAAGCAGATACAATGCGATGCGCGCATCAAGAGGCTTGAACAGCTCAAGGAACCTGCCAAAGAGCTCAACAGCTTTGTCGTTAAGCATGTGGATATGTGTTACTAGCCTGTTTACCTTTATGACCCAGGTAAGCGAGCTGCCCCTCGCGCTCCAGCCCTTCACCTGGTTTGGGAAGGGGAACCTGTAAAAGCTCGCATTGAGCTCTATCGCGTTGAGGCCGCTGTTCCTGATGTACCAGTCTAGTGTTCCTTCCCTGTTCCATTGGTACATCCATCCAGATGTGCCAATATAGCAGTTCATAAAATCTTGACCATCAATATCTCATCAATATAGCTCTCATTAAACAGCGCTGCCTTTGGCATCCTTCCCGCTTCTGCAAAGCCAAGCTTTTTGTACAGATGAAGCGCCCCCGGATTGTTGGCAAAAACGCCCAGCTCTACCATTCTCAGCCCCTCTCTCCTGGCCATCTCAAGCAATATGGAGATCATCCTGTTGCCCAAGCCTATGCCCCTGAAATCCTTTGCTATTGCTATGCCAAGGGCTCCGTTCTGGTGCTCCCTGCCTGTTTTTCTTACTATGCTGGCATCACCTGCTATGCGCCCTCCAAAAGTGGCCACTACTGGTATCTCTTCGCCGGCCAGCATGTTCCTTATCTTGTTGGCCACGTAGTTTGTCTCGGACAGGTAGTTCTGCTTCGAATTGAGCATTATCGGGGCGTCCTCTTCAACAAGCCCATTTACAAATGTCAGATACTCCTTCGCATCTGTTATGTCAGGCGCCCTCAATGTAAAGCGCATCCCGTTCTTAGCTACGAACTCCTCTATAGGTTCACCGGGTTCCATGCGACTACCCGCATTATATAGCATAGAGAACGAATTATAATTTATTGCTTGCCATTATCACAACAAGCTCTTCAAAGAAGAGCCTTGTGGAAGCCACGATTTTCGCGCCGCCCGTAATATCCCTTTCATAACCGTCAAGCGAGCTTTCCAGTAGCAGCACCGCGTAGTCTTTTGCAATGTGGTTTTTGTATCCCTTCAGGAGTATGTTTATATACGTCCTTCCATCGATGCCGCCGTCAAGTGTGATGTCTTTTGGGTTCCTACCAGGATCTTCTTCGGGCAGATAGGGCGGGTTGAAAATGATCGTATTGAATGCGCCTTTTATACCAGCGAACATGTCGCTTTTCACGAACGCGCCTTTCACGCCGTTAAGCGCGGCATTCGCCCTGGCGCATTCCACCGCCTTTGCGCTTATATCAGAGAAAGTGACCGTGCAGCCCTTTTTCGCAGCCACGATGCCCTGTATGCCAGTGCCCGTGCCAAGGTCGAGCGCACGCCCAAACGCGTATTTTTCAACGGCTTGCGCGAGAAGATAGGAGTCCTCTCTTGGCTCGTACACATCACTGCAGCTTTTTATTTTGATTCTATTTAGATCCATGACATATGCCGCATATCGCCAAAAAATACCAGAAGACGTGCTGCTCACGCGCCCAGCCAAATGCCAGGCTGAGCCCATGCGTGTGATCTCACTTTGGCTTGAGTAGCGCATTTATCTTCGGTATCACTTCGTCCGAATCGCCGCTGCGCCTTGGTATTACATGTATGTGGAAATGGTTGACCGATTGGCCGGAAGTTGTGCCGCTGCAGTTCAGCAGGTTGAATCCCTTTATGCTGTAATCCTCGTTCCTCAGCATCTCTGTAACTTTTTTTGCTGCATCGATTGTCTTGCCCAGCACATCCGGCGGTATCTCATTTATGTCCGCATAATGATTTTTAGGTATGACGAGCGTATGCCCCTTTGACGCAGGGTTTATGTCCCTGAACGCGAGCGCGTACTGGTCGCTGTACACAATAACGCTGTCAAGCTCCTTGTTGACTATCCTGCAAAACGCGCAGTTTTTGTCATATAGAGCCATGCAAGCACCAGAATAACATCTCTCAAAAGATTTATAAATGTGCTCGTGCATAAGAGTTATGCCAAACGGTAATAGGGGCAGGGAAACGCCCGATCCCATTCCGAACTCGGAAGCTAAGCCTGCCCACGATATGTGTGTACTGCCTTCGGGCGGGAAAGCATGTTGCTGTTTGGCACTCTTGCTAATAGCATTGCAAGCATGCGCATTGGGCATGCTGCTTTCTGCAAACCACACATAGCAGGGCAGCATGCCAACGTTTTTATTGTTCGTAGGGCAAGAATACCACGACTTTTAAGTCGTGGACGAATTGCGCGGCTGCATTTAAGCATTTGCAGATAATAAGCGGCGCGCGCATATCCGCCTTTTCATACGACGGCTACTGCTCTATTATGCCGACGCCCACGAGCCTGCCGTTTTCGTGCAGCGTGAAGCGCCCAAGCTCGGTGAGCTTTTCAAACCTCTCATAAGCAAGCGTTGCCGCGAAATCCATCGTGGCGGAGTAGATGCCAAGCGGCTTTACTGTTTTTTCATTGCAAAATGCTCCGCTTGTTATATCCACAGCGCGCTCTATCCTTATGCGGCATCGCGATTCCTGCGTTCCAAGCTTTATTGTTGGCGCCTTAGGCCTTTTTACAAGGAACAGCAGCGCGCCTGCGCTTTTGCCCACCAATGGCCTGTCGCCGCTCGTGCAGAGTACGCTGCCCCTGCTTGCGCTTCCGCCTCCAAGCTTCAGCACCGGGGCGGAGCCGGCGCCAGCGCTTGGTACGCTCCTGCCCGCACTTACAACCCTCTCCACATTTAGCCTAGCCCCGCTTGGCAGGGCCAAAACCTCGTTGCCCCGCTTTATGCTTCCAGATATAATCCTGCATGCGGTTCCACCGCCTTCAATTGAACCTTGCACAACAGCCCTCAATCCGCCCTTTTTGCGCGCGCCCGCTTTGGCTGCGAATTCCACAAGAAGCGCCGCAAGAGGCTTGCCGTTGTACCACTTCATATTCTTTGACCTCTTGATCAGGTTGTCTCCATTGTATGCCGATATCGGCACAAACGTGGCTTCTATGCTGCCCACTGTATTGCCCGCATTGGCTATTAGCGCGTTAAGCGATCCACGTACCATTTCGAACGCGTCTTTGCTGTAGCCTGTGGTGTCCATCTTGTTCACCGCCACCACAACGCTGACTATGCCAAGCATCCTGGCCAGCAGAAGGTGCCTCCTGGTCTGGTCGCTTACGCCCTCACCCTTCTTTGCCGAAACGATAAGCACTGCCGTGCCAGCGCTAGAAGCCCCTGTTAGCATATTAGTTATAAGCTCCTCGTGGCCCGGCACGTCTATGAACTCGAAGCCAGCGCCCCTGTAGCGCATCTGCGCCCTTGTGGTGTCTATAGTCATTGCGCCCTCCCGTTCCTCAGAGAAGCTGTCGAGTATGAACCCCGGCTCGAAAGGCCTGCCCAGCTCCTTGCTTATCCTTTTTGCTTCTTCTATGCGCGCGCCGCTTACGCTCTTCGTGAGCATAAGCAGATTTCCTATTGCGGTGGACTTGCCGTGATCCTTGTCGCCGAGCAGTGCGACCTTGTATATCTGCATGCGATCAGCCTCACATATAGCCAAGGCTCCTTAGCCTCTGCATTATGTACTCCTTCTCCTTGTCCTGCTCCCTCCCTGCGCGTTCCTCAACGTTTGTTGTCTTGAGCTCCTTTATTATATCTTCGAGGTTCTTCGCACTGGATTTAATGGGCACGGTGCAGTGGGTGCAGCCTAGGCTCCTGTACCTGTAGCCGTTCCTTGAAAAGTAAAGCGGGTTTACGGGCACATGTTCCCTCTTTATGTAGTTCCATATATCTATCTCGTTCCAGTCAAGCAGCGGATGCACCCGCACATGGCCGCCGTTGTCTATCTTTGAAGAATAATCGTCCCAAAGCTCCGCAGGCTGGTTCTTGTAGTCCCACCTGAAGTTTCTGTCGCGCGGCGATACATAGCGCTCCTTCGCCCTTATCGCATGTTCGTCCCTGCGTATTGATACAATAAGCGCATCCAGCTTCATCTCCTTCATGAGCTTCTTCAGCGCTATGGTCTTGTTGGCGCCGCAGCAGCTGAAGCCGCTTATCTCCGGCTTTATCTCGCTCTTCGCAACCACAAGGTCAAGGTGCCATCTCTTTGCAAGCTCTTCCCTGAACTTGTATGTTTCGGGAAAGTCGATGCCGTTGTCGATGTGTATAACAGGGAAAGGTACCTTACCCATGAACGCTTTTCTTGCAATTGCGAGCATGGTGGTGCTGTCCTTGCCCATGCTCCACAGCGCGCCGATATGCTTGAACTTCATCTGCGCCTCGCGCATGATGTAAATGCTCTTCTCCTCGAGCTCGTTAAGGTTCTGCTCCATCATAATACCACCATATCAATCGAAAATGTTAGCATTCTTGAGATCCTTTAGGTATATAGTGGCGCCTTCGATGCCGTCGCCCTTGCGCCTTATTATCGGTATCTTTGCAATAGGCTTCAACCTAGAATCGTAGAGCCTTGCGAATGATTTGGTAAGATCTTCCTTGTTCTTCAGGCTCTCGTAGAATATCTTATAGTACACGGCATTGCTTCCTTTCAGCGCCTTGTAGAACCGCTCCCAGTTTTCCTTGCTTGGACTGCTCCACAGCGCAGATGCAAGTGCATCAAGCCTGTCTTTCGCGTTTTTCGCGCTTTTTGCGTTTTTCGTAGCTGCCATAGGCACACCTCATATGTAACCCAAGGCGTGGAGCTTCTTCAACACTTCGCTCTTTGCCTTCGCTCCGCCCTTGCCCGCTTTCTTGTTCTCTTCTATCTCTGCTATAGTCTCCCTTATCACGTATGTTACATAATCTGATACCGAAGAAAAGCCCGTGTGCTCTATGATCCTTGAAAGCTTCCCGTACATAGGCTTCGGTATCGTTATGGTTGTGTATTTTCTTTCTGTTGCGCTCATGGTACCGCCTTGCAATTTAATGTTATAACATTATATAACATTAATATATAAAAAGGTTCCCATGTAAAGAGCATGCATGCACTCTTTGCATATGCAAGGCAAAAATCAGTATGCGCTACTGTATTATCTCATATATTACCTTTTCTTTTGGGTTGGCTGCGTCTGGCATCTACCCACAAATAAATTCGTGGGCTTTCTGCCATGCATCTTGTAAGATACCCCTACAGCTACCATGTATGTACCCTGCCCAGTCAAATCAAAAATTGTGAAAGATATTTAAGCATAAGATGCGATTAGAAAAGTATGGAGCTGTTGGGCTACGAGGTTGTAAGCATAGAAAAGCCGCAGGAAGCGCAGCTCATCCTTGGCCATGCGGGGTTCATAAAAACAATAGAGGATCTTTACGAAGCCATGGTTAACACGGTTCCAAGTGCTAAGTTCGGCATCGCGTTTGCAGAGGCGAGCGGGCCGTGCCTTGTGAGGAGCGAGGGCAATGACACTGTGCTGGCAAAGAAAGCAGAGAGGAACATACTAAACGTAGGGGCTGGCCACACCTTTCTGATACTATTCACGGGCGCATACCCTATAAATGTGCTCAACGCGGTAAAAGCCATCAACGAAGTGGCGAGGATCTACTGCGCAACCTCCAATCCGGTGCAGGTTCTCGTGGCCAAAACAAAGCAAGGCAGGGGCGTAATGGGTGTGGTTGACGGCAGCCCTTCAAAAGGCATAGAAAGCAAGAAGGAGAAAGCGGCAAGGAAGAAGCTTCTCAGGGACATAGGCTACAAGCTCAGATAGACGGCACGCATAGATCTCAGCTAAGAGTATGATTTGATGGGCCTTGCGAAAAACACGAAAAGCGCGTATAACAGCATAGCGCGCGAATTTTTTGAATTCAGGGCTACAAACAAAGCGGCATACAACAACTACCTCGAAATGCCCGCAATGCCCGCCGCGCTTGGCAGCGTGAAGCGCAAAAGAGTGCTCGACATAGGCTGCGGGCCTGGCTTTCACAGCGCCGCACTGCTAAGACGCGGTTCGGTGGTTTACGGCATAGACTATTCGAAAAGCATGATCAAGATAGCTGAATCACATGTAAAGGGTGCGCATTTCACCATAGGCAGCGTATACCACATGCCATACAAGAGCGGGTTTTTCGATGTCGCCTTCGCTTCATACGCAGTGGAGCATTTCACGCGCCTTGAAGCCGCGTTCAAGGAAATAAGAAGGGTTCTCAAAAAGCGCGGCGCATTCGTGTTTTCAATAAGAAATCCGTTCAGGGAGGTGACCCATCACATTCCAGGAAAGCCCTATTACATTAGGCGGTTTGGTAACTACTTTGAGGAGGGCATGCAAAGCCACATATGGTTCAGGGGCACAAAATACGAAACGAACATCCCGTTCATGCACCGTACATTGCAAACATATGTAAGGACCGCAGTAAAAAGTGGCTTTGAAATCGCAGACTACATCGATGCAAAGCCCATTTCGGCACTGAAGAAAGTAGACAAGCACCTCTATAACAGCATGCGGTCAATGCCAGAGCTGAGCCTCTTCAAGCTCATAGCAGCCTAGCAGGCATCAACGCCCTTGTCCTTGTGCGGGTTCCATATGTTTCGTATTCCGTGCTTCTCTAATATGTCCTGCCAAAGAACATCCTCGCATTGCGCCCTTTTTTGCCGCATGCTGCGCATGGCTCATCGACCTTATGCTCTTCGTCAGCGCCTATGGTCGGTATATCTATCTCCTTCTCAAGTTTTCTGCCGCATTCTTCATTTCCGCACCACGGGAGGCTTACCATGCCAATGCGCTCTGTGTATTTTTTCTTGAGCTCTTCGACAGTGTTGAAATTTACTACTCTCTTTTTAAAGTATTCCTGCGCTCTTGATCTGAGGTTGTCCGTGATGTCTCCCATGAGCTCCTCGATGTGCTTGTTCACATCATTGGCGTTTATCTCCTGCTTTGTGAGCTTGTCCCTTCTGAAGATTACGAGCTTGTTTGTCCTGATCTCATTGGCGCCCATTTCAATCCTTACGGGCACGCCTTTGGCTTCCCACTCGTAATATTTGTCACCGACGCCTTTGTCTCTCAAATCCGCTTCTACGCGGATTCCACTGCTTTCCAATTTTGCCTTTAGGCTCTTTACCGCATTTCTTACCTCTTCCTCATTGCCCTTTTTGAATATCGGTACAATGACCACCTGTATGGGTGCTATGACCGGAGGGATGATAAGCCCCTTGTTATCCCCGTGGATGGATAGTACCACTCCAAGTTCCCTTTCAGAGACACCATAGCAGGTCTGGTGCACGTATTCAGAATTGTTGTTCTTGTTGCGATATGTTAGGTTGAATGCCTTGGCAAACTTCGTGCCCAGGTTTATCACCGAAGCAAGTTCTATCGCCTTCCCGTCGGGCATCACTGACATCATATCATAGTTATACTCTGCGCCAGCAAATGTGTCCCAGCTTGGTGTCTTTAAAATCTTGAATGGCACAAGAAGCGTGTTAAAAAATTCGCTATAGACTCTCAGCCCCTCCTTTATCTGTTCTTCCGCGTCTTTCGCGGTTGCATGGAATGTATGGGCTTCGTTGAACTTTGCCAGCTCGCGCAACCTAAGCATAGGCCTTGTCTGCTTGGTCTCATGCCTGAACACATTGACAGTCTGGTAAAGCTTCAATGGCAGATCCGTAAAAGACCTGATCCAAGGCCCCACACTCTCATATATCGCTGTTTCTGATGTTGGCCTGACATACAGCTCCTCCGAAAGTTTCTCGCTTCCCGCCTTTGTAACTATGTATGCCTCACCGTTGAAACCTTTGAGGAAATCCTTCTCCTTTCCAAACACCGAGGCCGGAACCAGCATGGGGAAGTATGCTTCATTATGCCCTGATTTGTCCAAAAGGTCGCTTAGTATATTGAGCATTATTTTCAAAGCCTTGTATCCGTATGGCTTCCATACATACATGCCCTTCACTGGGTATCTCGTATCTACGATGTCGCCTACATCAAGCGCGCGGTCAAACCATTCCGGGAAATCGCTTTCCTTATTTATCGAAAATGTGATTTTTGTGCTATCGGTATTTGTGTTCGGTGCCTCTTGATCGTTCATAAGTACCTCCCCGATTGAATTATACCTATTTGGCTTTGTGGGGTCTCTTTATTTCTATAATAGTGGAAGGTATTATAACCTTATATCTATTTAGGTTATTTGGTAATCTAAACGAAAGCTTGCCAACCAAGATAAATAGCAGGTATTCCTGACATTTTGTTTTTCATTCAGAATTTTGAAAACATGTAAAAGCGTATAAGACTCTCATGTTTTTATTACGCTTCTTTACACAAAATAAGGCCGCTGTCCGCCGTATAATATGGTTTTGTCGCAACATATATGGCATCTATATATACCTTTTGTTCTATATTATTGGTTAGGAAGCCCACACCGTTTACATGTGGGGAGTGCACAAAATGGGTGATGGAGTGGACTCGCACACGGGGGAAACAGACATACAAGGCCATTTGAAGGAATGGGCGGTCAAGTGCGACGAGCAAATCAACGAATATTTGGAGAGCTTCTCTGACCAGGACATGATTGACGCACTGCTTGGCAGCAAGACCGATTATGACTATGATATTGAAGCGATCAAAAAAGGCGCGATAGAGCCGATTTCTTACATGCTAAATCTCGGCGGTAAGAGGTGGAGGCCGGTACTAATGCTTGATATTATCTCGGCCCTTGGAAAGGATCCTGACAAATACGTCAAGCTTGCCATAATACCTGAAATAATCCATAATGCCACGCTCCTGCATGACGACGTGGAAGACGGCTCAGAGAAGCGGCGTGGGGCCGATGCTGTTTATGTGAAGTTCGGAGTCGATGTGGCGGTAAACGTTGGCGCAATGATGTACTATATGGCGCCGCTTTTCCTTTTCAACGACGATGAAATCAGCAAAGACACGGTTTTCAATATCATAAAGGTGTACCAGCGGGAGATGCTCCGGGTGCATATCGGCCAGACCACAGACATAGCGTGGCACAGGGCCCTTGTGGACCCCTTCGGCGTGACTGAAAGGCAGTACCTTCAGATGGTGCTTTCAAAGACCGGAGTTCTCCCACGCATGTCGGCAATGCTGGGTGGAATAATAGGCGGCGCTGATGAAAAATTGATAGAAGCGTTGGGCAGGTTTGGCGCCTCTATTGGTGTGGCATTCCAGATAAAGGATGACCTGCTCAACATAACGCAGAGCCCGCTTGCAGAGAGCAAGGGTGGTGTTGGAGACGACATAACAGAGGGAAAGATAACGCTTATGGTGATAAAGACATTCGCAGCGGCAAGCGCTGCCGACAAGGCAAGGCTCAAGGAAATACTCTCCATGCACACAAAAGACAAGAAGCTCATAAACGAGGCAATATCAATAATAGACAAGTATGGGGCCAAAGAGTATTGCGCCAAGAAGGCAAAGGAAATTATAGATGCGGCATGGGCGGATGTCGATAAACTGCTACCAGAATCAAAAGGCAAGGACAACCTGAAGATGCTAGCCGATTTCCTGATAAACAGAAGCGTATGACTAATGGCGCGTTTTCACAAGGCAATGATGCGCTCTGCCAAGCTGTTATCCAGTTGAGTGCGCAGAACAAAGACATGCAGAGCAGTCCGTTTCACATATTTAACACGGCAGAGCCAGAAGCACCTTTCTTAACCACGGGCAGCGCTTCGTTTGCCTTCTCAAGAGGCATACAAATTTACTTTTAATATTATAAAAAGCAACGGTTGGCCTGAGAAGATAAATAGGATATCGCAAGAAGCACAGCAAGAAAATTGAATCGCGATTTTATCCGTTTATCGAGCAGCACCTTGCGCTAACGGGCGCCAATTTTTTGCATTTTGAATATGCTATATCGCATATAAATACTTATTCTTGGCTACATTATTGAGGATGGAATGACAAAGTCAAAGAAGGTTGCAGAATATGTAGAAAAAGAGCTGCCCTACCAGCTTCTCATGCGCCTCAACGACAATTCCCGCTTGTCGCTAAGGAAGCTCGGCAAGGAGCTCGGCATCTCTTACCACATAGTCGCAAGGAAGCTCAAGGAATTGGAGGAAAAATACAAGCTGTTCTACACATTGAGCATAGACACAGACAAGCTGGGGTTCGCGGAAGGCAGGCTCATAACCATAAAATTCGAAAAGATGCCAGAGATAGATTTCATAAAAGGTCTGCTCGCAAGAGACCTCTTTGTGCAAGACGCATATCTAGCGCAGGGAGATTTTGACCTGCTCATATACGTAGTTGGATTAACGCCAAAAGATTTCCAAAATTGGCAATTTAACCTAAGAACCGCCTTCAGTGAATATAGACCACTATTAAAGGTGTCTAACTTAAATAATTTATCAATGGGTTTCTTTCCTTTAAAAAATGAACTTATTAAAGAGACTTCAGTGCTGTCAAATGTGGAAAAGAAAGTATTAATACTACTAAACGAAAACTCAAGAATGAAGTTAAGAGATCTAGTTAAAGCTGCGCACACCACACAAATGAGTGCGATTTATACAATTAAAAAATTGAAGAAATTGGGGGTAATAAAAAAATCTTCTGTACTTGTGCAGAACCCAGAGAAGAGAGTATTTGAAGCATTTGGTGTTTATCTTTATCCAAGCCCGGATCACAGCAAACTTGCGCTTGATTTTAAAAAAGAATTAGTCAAAGAGGATTTGCATGAGTATAGCAACGACTACAATATAATTACAGATACAAATGGTTCATTCGATTTACTATGTATATGCTCTTTTAATAATGGTGAAGAGTTGGCAAAAAGAGGTCCTGATCTAATTAAAAACTTATGGAAAGAAGAAAATCCAGAAATAGAAAAAGCTATTCTTACTGAAGCAATAGTAGGAAAATGGCCGTTTGCATTGAATAGGTACAAATTTGCAGAAAAGACGTTAATAGATTTAGAATAAACCTTCAATTAAATCGTTTTTAAACTTTACAGTATTGTGATAGTCATCCCTTAACACAATGCTACTTTTGTTTAGTATCAAACGTGGGCAACCACCTTGAGGATCCGACGGTGGAGAGGCCACAAGCACTATCTTGCCTTTATATTGCAAAATTTTCTTAATCTTCATTCTGTCACCAAAATATAGCAAAAATGATTTTTATCAAAGCTTTAAAAATATTTCTATTTTGAGCTTGTAGCCCGATAAACACTATAATGAAGCTTAAGAAATCATAGGAAAACATTTGCATTTTGCCTGTGCTTGAACAGCTTGATCATTGCCAATGCCAAAAGCAGATTTCAAATCAGTGCTTGTCTTAAAATGCGCACTCTGCAGCAGCCCGTCTCTGGAAAACCTTTTATTCGCTTTGTTTTTTTCAGGATTACAGCCGCATGGGCTTTTCTAGGCATGGCCGCATTCTTCTCTGCAAAAAGATCGAAGTGCAAATCATTGCCTTCTTCAGTATAGATATTACCATAACCAAGAGGGCCTGTTGTTTGCGGAAATGCTATCCCTAGCAGTTCCATAACGTGCGTTTCACGCCTGTATGCCTCAAGGTAGGCATGCTTGCATTTGCCTTGTAAAAATGCAGCGATCTTGGCATCAAATGGCGGATAGATATCTAGCCATTTATAGTCTCGCAATAATTCAGTGCAGCAATCCTTTTAGCAGCCATCTCGCTGCCATTATCGCTACTGCTATGGGTGCCTTGCTCGCCACGCAATTCATCCACTACTTAAAAGTCGTGGTATTCTTGCCCTACGAATAATCTTTTCAGGGATTTAGCATGCTTCCTGTACAGAATTTATGCTCACGAAAATTATTGAAAAGTTCTATCATTGGCGCCAAGGTCGAACAACAGCACAACTCTTTCTCAGCTAGTATGCAGTTTTTATGTAGAATTACACAATTTTGCCTTTTTTGTGTAAAATATTACACAAAATTCAATACGGCATGCTGAACATTGATGATGCATGGCACACGGCAGCATTTGCTGGCTTTCGGTGCCTGGCAGTTAATTGGACTAAATGTATACATTCCGTTCATTCTGTTGAACTAACCGCTTTTAAAATACGCTGTGCCTACGTCTATTGCCTGCAATTTCAGCCTGTTCCTATTCATCTCAGGAATTGCATACACCTTGTATTCGTCATAGAAGTGCTTGCCAAACAGCAACACAGATATGCTCTCTGTAGCAAGCCTCGCGCCGTTTATGCCTATGTGTGGATGCTGCTCTGGTGGCATGTTCAGCTTCATTGCTGTATTACTCAGCCCAGACTTTTTCTGCCCAAGCACCATCTTAGAGATGCTTTTTAGGTTATGTAGTCTGGGCAAGTGCCATTCCCTGCCATAATGCAGCTTGCTCTTCACAAGCGATATTATTGTTGGCTCAAGCGTTTCAATGCTTCCAAGCGCAACGCCCATGAGCGCCACTCCAATATATGAACCAAAGGCCCCAAAGCCAAAGTGGTATGAAAGGCCTATCACAAGAGAGCCAATACCTGCAAGCATGTAGCCGTAGAGCGCAAGCCCCAAAACACGCTTCTTTACAAGAGCGCCAGAGACGTAGCCAAACACGGCAGAGAGCAGCAAAAAGAGCGCATACGACGCAACGCCATAAAGGCTTGTTGACTGCTGGGCAATTGTTAGCACGGGGAAGCTCATGCTGTAGAAGCTAAGCCCGAAGAGCGCAGTAGCCACAAGCACAGACTTATATGTTCTATCCTGGCTGGTTTTTGCCCTTGCCATAAAAGCGCTTTCATGTTTGCTTTCCTTCTTTTGCGCCATGCCTTTGTGCTTTACAAGCGCAAGGCAGAGCGAAGATATGAGAAGCGGCACAATAGTGACAAGGAAGAGGAGCCGCAGGGCAACGCCAAAGTATATGCCAATTGAGAGGTACAATATCGCAATAACGCCGCCGCCAACATCAAGCGCGTTCAGGAAGCCATAGACCCTACCTTTATCAAGCTTGCTGGATATGTCACCAATCATAGCCCTCCTTGCAGAAGTGCGGAAGTTTCTTGCCCACCAGCCCGTTGAAAAGAGCGCAGTAGCTTCAACTGAAGAAGATGCAAACCCCGTGAAGGAAAGTATCGGTATAAGGAGGTTTCCTAGAATCGCAATCCTCTTCTTTCCGTACCTGTCGGAAAGCCTTCCTCCAAAATAGGCAAACAGAGAGCCTACGCCATACGCGAGCGCCATGGCAATGCCAAGCATGTAGGCAGGAGCCTTGAGGTAAATGACAAGGAATATGGGAAAACCGGCAATGAGCGCCTGGTAGCCTGCATCTGCGAAGAAAGCAGAGAGCGAGATAAGCAAAACATCCCTGGTAAGCCATCTGTGCATGATAGTTTTAAGGCATCAAAGCCTAAAAAGCTGCCATATTCATGGTTTTGCATGCTTTATGTAATAGCCGAATTGAAGATGTCACATAAAGGTTTTGCGACATTGCAAAATATGTGCATTACAATGAACACAAAATTCAAAGTTATGTACCTTCCTACCTCTTTTGTGTAAACCACTACGCAGTATGATGCTCTTAAGCCAGCAACGCCTTCTCAATCGCATCAAGGCCAAAAAGAATCACATGCTCCTTCTCTGCAGTGCGCTTCATCCCCCAGTGAAGCCGCCCTTGCTGAAAAGCGCAAAGCGCTCATGCCTATCATCGTTGTACCATTGCACGAGCCAGCCATCTTTATTATATTATCTTTATTATTTGCCAATTAAGGTTTAAATCATAAAGATATGAAAAAAGGCTTCTATGCGCTTGATCTGGTAGAATTTGCTTTCTTCCCATTGTGGGGCTTCGGGCCCTAACCTTGCAATCCTGACAGGTTTGCCGTATCGGAAACCCCGTTATCCTCTTGCCTCCTTGGAGCCACAACATAAGTATAGCCTGCTGGGTGCCCCTCCTTTTCCTCAGCCATGTGCAACTTCTTAAGCAAGCCTTCCCTATCGTTTCGCGCCGCCTCTTCAGCTATGCTTATGGGCTCCGCTGCCAGGCAGTAAGAGATTGAAGGATCTGGCAACAGTCTCAGGTAACCGTCTACCCTGCATATATTACAGCCAACACTGCAATACTGGTATAATAAAGTTGCCTTTGACTTGCTGTTGATCGCATATGAGATCTTTACCCCTCTTACCTCGGTTGGCTTGCCATATCTCTCCTCAAGCTTCTCCGATATGTAATCAAGCGGCACGTACGTATTCATGTCGCTATCCTTCACCTTGAGCAGGCTTAAGAATTTTATTTCCTCGACACCCATCTCGGCAAAGGTTTCCGCCAAGCCTATCGCCTCATCCTTGTTGTATGTTGTGACTACGCAGTTTATATGGATCCTTTTTCCCATATCGATAAGCTTGCGTATGCTGTCTACAACCGCGGAAGGCTTTGATCTCGTGCCCATGATCTTGCTGTATACGTCATCGCGGAGGGAGTGCACGCTCACTGTTATACTTTTCATGTAGCTCAGGGCGTCTAGCCATTTCGGGGTCAGCGAGCCGTTGGTGGTGACTGATACGGGGGCGACATCTCTGCAGATATCTACCGCCTTGTCGAATTGCGTGTGCAAAAGAGGTTCTCCCCCGACAAGCTTTATTTCCTTTATGTAATCCCTATAGGCCTCGATTATGTTTGACAGAAGCTTTAGGTCAAACTGCCTTTTTGTTCCCTCCATTCCTTCGTTGTGGCAGAAATAACAGTTGAAGTTGCAGTCTTCTGTGAGTGAGATGCGAAAAATACCCCTCCTGTTCGGCTTCGACATGTCTACGGACTTAAAGTTCTCCTCTATAATGCGTATGTTTTTTTCTTCCAAATACTCTTTTTCCGTCATTGGATTGAGATACTTGTTATATGCCATAAGATCACATCATATGCTCTTCTGCATCCGCTCTACAAACTGCGTAGTGGATTCCACCAGTGCTTCTGCTGCATTGTATATCTCAGCTATGTCGCACGATTCCCACAACTTGAGTGCGTTGGGGACATAGCCTTCGGGTAGCTTCTTGTACTGGGAAATCAATAGGGCAACATCCCTTGCCCCAAACCCGGGATAAAGCACGCCCCTGTTGACCAGCGCTAGCGCAAGGTCCAGATATGAGACAGTCAAAAGGGCTGCGGACCTCAAAAAGCTCAGGTTTTTTTTTCTGTAATGCTCTCTCACCTTGCCCATTGACGAATTTGCGATGTTGATATCCTCCATCGCCGCATCAATGAACTTCTTATCTTCAACGCTGTCTACCAGCTCCTTGCACCACTTCTTGAAATCATACTTCTGGTAGACAGGCATGAAATTCGTCAGCCTAAAGAAGTTTTGCGGCCAGTTCCATCCGGGCGTTTTGAGCATCTTTTCTATCTCTGCCTTGTGGAAATATTTCATCTCAATCAGCAAGTCCTTTACATGCTCGTGATGCCAATTTGGCGCTCCTCCATAGCCCTCGTGCTCTGTAACTATAATGACATCCAGATCAGAATCTTCTCTGTCCTCATTCCTGTATGTAGAGCCACCAATCCCAAACAGCACTAGCTCGTCGCCCAACCTCTTCAGGAGGTTGTTTGCGTATTCGGTGCCTATAGCAATCCTCTCTTCATGTTTCATATAATCACCTCTTAAACAGCACATAGAGCTTTCCTGTGTGGTATTTGGCAAAGGCAAAGCCAAAAGCCATTGCAAACACCGCCAAGGATTTAACTATCGATTCCAATAGCCAATTGTATATGCATGCGCCTATGCCATATTTACGCGCATCTGGAAGTGAAAGGTATATGAGAGCCATAATAGCATATGATGCGATATACCAGCATGCAAAAGTAATATTTCCAAGTGCAGCACCTATTGGTGCCAAGATAAGTCCAGCAAACAGCGCAAAAGGCAATACATACCATTGCAGCATCATGCCCATGATCCCTATCTTTATTTTAATCTTGGCCCTTGACAATATTGCCCAGTATACGCCCAATAGTGCCGTAGTGCCCATGAACCAGCGCATGTTTTGCAGAAGCCAGCCCTTCAATGTAGCCTTCTCGAGCTCGGTGCCCACAACCTCCCGCATGAAGTAGGCGCGATCGGGGTTGGACACCAGTAGCCTGAGCGTGATCCCAAGGTCGTGCATTACGAAATTGTTTGCCAATAGGTGCCTGAACTCGCTCCTCAAGAATTCTGTCCTGTAGACCGCAAATGCGCCAGGTATAAAATAGCCAAGCCCCAGCGCGTATCTGCCCATCAGCGAGAGATTTTGCCTGGCAATCTTCGCTATGCCAGTGGATCTTCCGGCAAGATTCCCCCTTGTTTCAGGGTAAAGCGAACCGAAGGCGACATCTTTACCTGTGCGCCTCAGCGCATCTACCATCCGCGGAAGTGCGTTATCTACTATCTTGGCATCTGCGCACAATATCGCAGAATATGGAGCGCGCGCTTCACGCAGCCCTATTATGAATGCTTCATTATGCGAAGGTTTGCCGCGCTGCATTATAATCTTCAGGCTATGCAGCTGCGAGCCATACGATCTGAGCATCGCTATCTGGCCTTTCCTGGGGTGCTTTATCACTACGATAAGGTCTATCATAACACCATGCTGCTTTATCAAGGTGTCCATGGTGCCTTTTATCATGCGCGTTTCTTCATTGTATATGGGAAGCACAACGCTTACCTTCCCAATATTCCTATATTCTCCGCCTCTTTTCTGCGTTTTCTTGCAGCTCATCGAATAGCCTACCCTGAAGGCCATCAAGTAAAGAATGCCTATAATGTAAAGCAATATAAGCAATATTGCAACTGCGCCGTATACCGCAAAGTAAATAATCGCCATTCATACGCCGTTTTGGTGGCTATCTTATTGTGCTGTCTTGTGCTGCCTGCTTGTCTGAATTGAGCAGCCCATAC